>NZ_JBEXSJ010000047.1:0-62417 GCF_040613535.1 Kribbella sp. NPDC006257 | reverse complement strand
GCCGGATCAGCGGCACGGCCTGCCGGCGCCACCTCCGCGCGACCGGCGGGATCGCCCGGTCCCCGAGTGCCCGCGCGGCCAGCGCCGCCTCCCAGAGCGGCTCCGGCTCGGCCGGGAACGTGACCCGGGCGAGGTCGGCGGGCGTGAAGTGGATCCGGATGATCACCGGGCCGATTCTGCCTGCCACCCGGCCGGACCGACAGAGGTGCTTCGGTCCTGCCCGAAACCGGTCGAGCGCGAGCGACGGAGCCGCCGACGCTGGGCCTCATGAGGAACCGACGCATCGCCACCGCCGCCCTGACCGCCGCGATCGCGCTCGCTGCGCAGTCGACGACCGCGCAGGCGACCCACCCCCGCCACCCCGGCACGTACGTCGTCTCGCGCACCCCCGGCGACACTCCCGAGGGCATCACCGTCACCCGCGACGGGACGATGTACGTCACCAGCGTCGGCACCGGAGCCGTCTACCGCGGCTCGACCAGCCAACCGAACCTGCGCACCTGGCTCCCGGCCGGCAGCGACGGCCGCACCTCGGCGACCGGGGTCCACGCCGACCGCTGGGGCCGGATCCTGATCGCCGGCGCGAGCACGTCGACACTCTTCCTGTACGACGTCCGCGGCCGCCTCCTCGCCGCCCGGAAGGCCCAGGAAGGCTCGTTCCTCAACGATTTCGCGATCACCCACGACGCCGTCTACGTCACCGACTCCGCGCACAACCAGATCTGGCGGGCCACCCTGACCGCCCGTGGCCTGGGCGAACTCGAACCCTGGCTGACCCGCGACAAGATCGAGCCGATCCCGTACTTCCTCAACGGCATCGTCACCGACGGCCGCACGCTCCTCGTCGGCGAGCAGGGCCAGGACGTCACCTACCGGATCAACCTGCAGTCGAAGCAGGTCAGCACCCTCGCGATCACCGGCGCGAACGGCATCCTCTCCGGCGACGGCTACCTGTTGGAGGGCAGCCACCTGTACGCCGTGTACAACGCCGGCGGCGGCAAGTACGTCACCCGCCTCGCGTGCCTCAACCACGACTGGACCGCGGCCCGCATCCTCGCCGACTCAGCCCCCGGCGCACCCAACGCCACCCCCACCACGCTCGCCCGAGACGGCAACCGCCTCCTCTGGGTCAACAGCCAACTAGACGCCACCCCCAGCACCCCGCCCTACACAGTCACCCCCGTCCCACCCCTCAACCCCACCCAACCAACCCACCACCCCCAAAACCTCTGCGCAGTCGGCTGGTGAACCCCACCCAAGCCACCGACCCCCAATGAAGGGCCACCGAATTCCCCGCACGACGCACCCGGCTCGTCGCCCACCCCGTCATACGCACCTTCGATGTGCTCCCCTCCCCGCCGCGTGCTCCCCCCATCGCTAGACCAATGGGGTAACCCGGCCAAGAGGAGGTAACCCGGCGAACGGACAGTGGGGCGAACGGACAGTGCGGCGAGCGGACGGTCTGGCGAAGATCGTGCCGCGCCGAGGATGGCGTGGCGACGGGATGCTGCGGCGAGCAGGTGGTGCGGCGAGGGGCTGGTATGGCGGGCCTGCGACCCGGCACCCGTCGTACGCACCTTCGATGTGCTCCCCTCCTCATCGCGTGCTCCCCCCATCGCTAGACCAATGGGGTAACCCGGCCAAGAGGAGGTAACCCGGCGAACGGACAGTGCGGGCCGGTGCTGCGGCGAGGGGGAGGGGATGGTGAGGACGGGGGTGGGCGGCGAGGGGAGAGGCTGGTGGTGGTTTGGCGGGCCGGTTGTCAGCGGCGGTTGCGGGGGTGGTTCTTGGCCGTGCGTTCGTTGCCGCGTTTGTAGTTGCCGGTCCAGCGGGCCATGACGAGTTGGGGGTCGTCGTCGACCTCGGCGAGGAACTCGGTGGCGCGGGGGCCGCGGAGGACGGTGGCTGGTTTGCCATGGTGGGTGATCCGGACGGTCCCGTCCGGCCGGGTGACGTAGTCGAATCCGTTGGGTGCGGGCACGTCGCCATTGCAGCAGCGCAGCCCTTGGCCGGCAACCGAATTCAGCCGGTACGCCGACGGTCGGCGTACCGGCTGTTTCGCAAGTCAGTCCTCGTCGGACTTGCCGGCGTCGAGGTTGGACTTGATCAGGTCCATCACGGTCGAGTCGGCGAGGGTGGTGACGTCGCCGACCTCGCGGTTCTCGGCGACGTCGCGGAGCAGGCGGCGCATGATCTTGCCGGAGCGGGTCTTGGGGAGTTCCGCGACAACCATGATCTGGCGCGGCTTGGCGATCGGGCCGATCTCCTTGGCGACGTGGTTGCGGAGTTCCTGGACCACGTCCGGTCCGCCGTCGCCGGCCTCGGAGCGCAGGATCACGAAGGCCGCGATCGCCTGGCCGGTGGTCGGATCGGAGGCACCGACGACGGCTGCCTCGGCGACCTTCGGGTGGGAGACCAGCGCCGACTCGATCTCGGTGGTGGACAGCCGGTGGCCGGACACGTTCATCACGTCGTCGACCCGGCCGAGCAGCCAGATGTCGCCGTCCTCGTCCTTCTTGGCGCCGTCACCCGCGAAGTACACGCCGGGGAAGCGCGACCAGTAGGTGTCCTTGTAGCGCTCGTCGTCGCCCCACAGCGTGCGCAGCATGGCAGGCCACGGCTTGTCGATGATCAGGTAACCGCCGGAACCGTCCGGCACCGACTTGCCGGTGTCGTCGACCACGTCGACGCTCACCCCGGGGATCGCCTTCATCGCGGCACCCGGCTTGCCCGCGGTCACACCGGGCAGCGGGGAGATCATGTGCATCCCGGTCTCGGTCTGCCACCAGGTGTCGACGACCGGTGCCTTGTTGCCACCGATGTTCTCCCGGTACCAGATGTAGGCCTCGGGGTTGATCGGCTCGCCCACCGACCCGATCACGCGCAGCGTCGAGAGATCGAACTTCGCCGGGATCTCCTTGCCCCACTTCATGAACGTGCGGATCGCCGTCGGCGCGCAGTACAGGATGGAGACCTTGTACTTCTGGATGATCTCCCACCAGCGGCCCTGGTGCGGAGTGTCCGGAGTGCCTTCGTAGAGCACCGACGTGGTCGCGTTCGCGAGAGCGCCGTACACGATGTAGCTGTGCCCGGTGACCCAGCCGATGTCGGCGGCGGTCCAGTAGACGTCGGTGTCGGGCTTGAGGTCGAAGACGGCCCACTGCGTGTACGACGTACCCACCAGGTAGCCGCCGGTTGTGTGCAGGATGCCCTTCGGCTTGCCCGTGCTGCCGGACGTGTACATCACGTACAGCGGGTGCTCCGCGTCGAACGCCTCCGCGGTGTGCTCCGTCGACTGCTTGCCGACGAAGTCCTCCCACCACAGGTCGCGGCCCTCGACCATCGCGGTCTCCTGGCCGGTGCGGTTCACGACGAGCACGTTCCGTACGTCGGGGCAGTCGACCAGCGCGGCATCGACGGCCGGCTTCAGCGCTGCCGGGGCGCCCCGGCGGTAGCCGCCGTCGGAGGTGATTACGACGCGGGCATCGCAGTCCAGGATGCGGCCCTTGAGCGCGTCCGCGGAGAAGCCGCCGAAGATGACCGTGTGCGGGGCGCCGATCCGGGCGCAGGCGAGCATCGCGATCACGGTCTCGGGGATCATCGGCATGTAGATGGCGACGATGTCGCCGGCCTGCACACCGAGCTCCAGCAGCGCGTTGGCCGCCTTCGACACGTCGTCCTTCAGCTGGGCATAGGTGATCTCGCGGGTGTCGCCGGGCTCGCCCTCGAAGTAGTACGCGACCTTGTCGCCGAGGCCGTTCTCGACGTGCCGGTCGACGCAGTTGTACGCCGCGTTGAGCTTGCCGTCGGCGTACCACTTGGCGAACGGCGCGTTGCTCCAGTCGAGGGTCTCGGTGGGCTCGACGGCCCAGGTCAGCCGCTTGGCCTGCTCGGCCCAGAACCCCTCGAAGTCGGCCTCGGCGGCCTGGTACGCGTCCGCCTTGACGTTCGCGTTCGCCGCCAGGTCGGCCGGTGGCTCGAAGCGGCGCTCCTCGTGCATCAGGTTCGACAGGGCCTCGGACTGGGGGGACTCGGAACTGGTCACGTCACGGACTCCTCGTTGAAAACTGTCGGTACGCCGGAAGCGCGCCCGCCCCCTTTCTACCAATGCCGGACCAGCCGTGGTACTGGTGCGTCGCCCAGACGCCCCCGATCAGCGCCGAACGGAGCCATCCGTGAAGGGCGTCACACCCTCCGGCTTACTGGCGGGCCACCGCCGCACGAGCGCGGCGCAGGAGTTCGTTCAAGGCCCGGCCGGCCGCGTCGGCGTCCTCGATGTCGTCCCAGATCGGACCGCTGAGCGCCGCGGACTTGGCCAGCACCTGCTCCAGCACGGCCCGTCCTTCTTCAGTGGGCGCATCGTCGGCGACCAGCTCGCGTTCCTCCAGAGTCGTGACGAGCTGGTCAGCGTCGGCGAACTTGGCCAGGTCGGCAACGCGCTCGCGTAGGGCCGACCCGTCCGGCTGGCCGGCCAGCCGGAGGGTGACCCAGAGCCGCTCATCGAGACCGGTGTCGTCCAGCGCACGGCTCAGGAGTGCTTGCAGGGTCTTCTCGGTCTGGCCGATCAGTTGCGGGCCGAAAGTGATCGTCATGGCGGGCTCCTCAAATCGTTGGTTAGCCCAACGGTACAGCAACTCATTGGTTGCGCCAACGATTACCGGTGATAGAGCAGAACCTTGGTGAGCAGACCGGCCAGATCGTCGCGTTCGGCGGCGGAGAGCGGAGCGAAGATCCGGTCCTGGATCGTGGCGACCAATTCGCCGAGTTGGCGATGACGGCGCCGGCCGCCGGCGGTGAGGGTGATGATGTTCCGGCGGCCGTCACTGGGATCCGGCGAGCGTTCGACGTACCCTCCGGCGACCAGCTCATTGATCGAGGCGACGATGTCACTGCGGTCGATGCCGGTCTGCCGGCCGAGCTCGGCCTGGCTGGCCGGGCCGAACTCCACCAGGGTGGCCAGCAGCCGGAAGTGATAGCCACGGGTGTTCTCGGCTGCGAACGCCTCGCCGATGATCCGGTGCGCGTGCATCGCGGTCTGAGCCAGCAACCAACTCGGCGTCGTCAGCAACCCACTCGGCGTCTTCTCATCCACCCCCACCACCCTACTCGTTGGTCACCCCAACAAGACCGTCAATAGCGAACGATGCCCTGCGAGCTGGTGCGGTTGCCGTCCCAGTCGCCCACCAGCGGAAGGTCGCCGGTGTCGCCGTAGCGGATGGATTCGGTGGTCTCGGTCGGGTCGATGCCGCTCATCCGGAAGTAGAACGTCGCATTGGCAGGGTTGTAGAGACCCGGTTCGTCGCGGCCGTCGCCGTTCCAGTCACCGATCTCGGGCCTCCAGTACGGGTCGCCGTAGTGGATCGATCGGGTCGTCCCATCGGCCAGCCGCAGGTCGAAGGTTGCGTCCGACGCCCGGTAGACGCCGACATCGTCGATGCCGTCACCGTTCCAGTCGCCGACCAACGGGATCTGGTACGACGTACCGAAGGCGACGCTCGTCGTCGTGCCATCGGCGGCCCGCTTGGTGAAGGTGCCGGTTGACGGGGTGTAGACGCCGACCTCGTCGGTCCCGTCGCCGTTCCAGTCCCCGATGATCGGCCGGTCATCAACGTTGCCGAAGGCAATGGTGATCTGGCCGACGCCACCGGCGAACGAGTTGGTCAGGAAGAACTTGTGTTCGTCCGGGCTGTACGCCGCCGGGGTGTCGCCGCCGGCGCCGTCCCAGTTGCCGGCCAGCGGAACCATCGGAGTGTTGCCGTAGGCAAAGGCCGGGATCGTCGCCGTCCCCGACGCCCGGTTGTTCGACAGGTACCAGTTGTAGGTGCAGACGGCCTGAACCGCCTCGGCCTGAGCAGGCTTCTTGTGCAGAACGGTCGGCACTGCGATGACGGCGGCGGCAACCGCGGCCGCGACACCGGCGGTGACCAACTGGCTGAAGATCTGGATTCGCATCTCGTCCCCTTATGCGTCGAGCCGGTAGAGGGCCGCGGCCCCGGGCGCCAGGTTGGCGACGATCCTGGTCCGGTCCGCCTGCGCGACGTACGCGCTGGTCGCCGGATCGAACACGGAGACCTTGGTGACCGTTGCCTGGTTCAACGTCACGGTCGTGGTCGCGCTGGTGCTGTACTGCCGGTTCGCGATCAACAGCCAACGGGTCCGCGCCGCGTCGGTCGGATGGAACAGGCCGAGAACGGCCGCGCTTCCCGACGTACCGCTCAAATAGGTGCCCGGCGTGAACCCGGTCGCACCGGCGGGCGGCGTCTCGTTGGCATGGACCGCGAGTTCGCTGACGAGCGGTTTCAGCTCGGCGCCGACTTGGCGCAACCAGGTGGTGTTGATGGTCTTGGCCGCCGCATAGAGCGGAGTGAGCGTTCCGTCGGCGGTGGTCAGCGCGCGGCCGAAACCTTCGCCCCGCGCCGGATCCGGCTGCCAGTAGGTGAAGTACTGGATGCCCTTGCAGCCATAGGCAAGGCTCGTGTTGATCTGCCAGCGCAGCTCGGCCTCGGTCGGGAAGCGGTGGTTGTTGTACTCCACGCTCTGCACGAAGGTCCAGGTCGGGATGTTCGCGCGCAGCCCTTCGGACCGGATGATCGCCCAGTTCTGGAAGTACTGCTGATCCTCGCCCGAGGTCAGGAACGGATAGCGGTCGAAGGACAGCATCGGAGGATGCAGGTTGTCGACGAACTCCCGCACGAAGTCCCGGTACGACGTATCGCTGCCCGGCACCATGTTCGAGTACGGCGTGGATCGCGGCGCCACCTCCCGGGCGACCGCGAACGCCTTGCCCAGTGCGGGAAGCCGGCCGCGGGACGGTTCGTCGCCCAGGCTGAACCCGGCGAACGACTCGAAACCGCGGTAGCGGTTCAGCGCCGCGGTCGCCAGGTTCCGCGCATCCGCGGTGGTGATCGACATCGGCACCGACCGGTCGTCGCTGATCGTGAACCGCTGCGCGAAGTTCTGTACGTCGGGGTCGCTGGCGACCAGTACCTTGAGGCCGACCTGCTCGGCGATCGCGAGCGCGTGGCTGATGATCGCCGAGTCGTCGACGTAGTTGCCGGTGATCAGGAATCCGAACCCGGCCTCGCGCATCTGGGCGTACCGCTCGACCGTCGTCGCGAAGGGATGCGGCGGCCAGTACAACCCGATCGGGAACTCGGCCCCGCCGACCAGCGGCAGATCGGTACACCCCGCCGCTGCTGCCGCCGGGCTCGAGGCTGCTTGGGTTGCTTGTCCGGCAGCAGATCCGCCGGCCAACTGGCGTGCGAAGGGCACCGGGGCGGCCGCGAGCGCACCGATCACCGCGCCCCGCAGTACCGCGCGGCGGCCCACCCCCTGGACGGCACTCCGGAACGGCGATTGATCAGGAATCATCATGCTCCCTCTCTGTCTGGTCACAACGGTCACCAGAACAGCTCACCCGCTGACACAGGGCAATCCTTTTCGAGCAGAACGAGTGAACGACCAACGGCCAGTTCCGGACATCCGATTGACACGTCGCCGCACTAGGCTCACGGCGTGACCGTCCTGATGGTGATCGTTCATGCGGGACTCGCTGCTGCGTGGGTCGGCGGGATGGCCTATTCGCTGCTCGTCGTCCAGCCGAAACTCAAGAGGTTCTTCGGTGCCGACGAGGAGAGCCGCGAGGCACTCACCGCAGTCATTGCCTCAGGCAACCGTTACAAGGTGCTCGCGCTGATCGGCGTGATCGCCGCGACCGGAGTTGTCCTACTCCTCCTCGACCACGAGCACTGGTGGATCCACCTACTCAAGGCCGTCCTGCTCCTCGCCGCGACCACCATCTTCTGGTACGTCTCGTGGCGCCACTGGCCGCGCCGCGTCTTCGCCACCCCCGCCGAACGCCCAGCCCTCCAACGCCAGCTCTACCTCCTGGCCGGCACCATGCTCACCCTCACCGCCACCGCCTTCGCCCTCGGCATCGCTGCCGCACATCTCTGATGGGAACTGAATAACGGAATGGCGACTACTGAAAAATAAGGCGATGACCTCTCGACGCACGGAGAGTGACTGCGTACGATCCGTCGGGTGTGGGGATCCAGGGGTGGATATCAAGTAATTTCGGTGGGGATTCTGATCGGCGCCATGAGTGTGGGGGCGTCCGGCTGTGGTGCGGAAAATTCGCCGACGGCCGGAGCAACCGTGACGCAGACATTCACGCCACCGACCGAAACGACGATGCCGACGGTGGAAACGCCGTCGAGCGATCCGCCGATGACGGACGCGTCGGAGCCGCCCGACCCGTCCGATCCGGGCGACTCGCAGAGTCCCGCGGTATTGCCGACCGACGTGGCGGGGCGCCCGTTGACGTTGAGCAATATCTTCAAATACCCCGATGGCTGGCGCGATGGGCGCTACGACGTAGCCGATCGCAAACAAACCACCGGGATCAGCGGGACGATCACCTATTGCGGGGACAGCAGCGCGCAAGTGCTGGAACTGCGGCTGGCCAACAACTTCAGCAGATTCCGGCTCGAGTTCGGGCAGAGCAATTCTTCGGATGATTCTGACCAGGTGCTGGTCGTGCGGATCGACGCCAATGGGCAGTACCGGGATCAGAAGAGCAACAAACTCAACCAGATCACGTCTTTCGACCTCCCGGTACAGAAGGTCAACGCGCTGAAGATCAGCGTCTACCTCAAGGAATCCAGCCAGTGCGGAGTCGGGTCGGTCGATGCCGTGCTGATGAATCCGATCCTCTCTTGACCGAGCACGACCCGGAAGACCCCGGCAGTGCGGGCGCTCCACCCGCAGCCGGTTCGCCCGAGTCTGACTCGTGGCGGATCTTTCGGCATCTGGATCGCTTCTTCGAGCACAAAGGAACCAAGCGGTTCGTGTCGGTCTGCGAGGTGATCGGCGCAGTAGGCGTGGTGGCCGGGGCGATCGCCGGCGTCGCCCACCTGGCCGGACCCGGTGGATCGGGTGACGCAGACAGCTCGAGATCACCGGCGACGGAGACGACCGGACCGACGACAGCTCCGCCTGCGGCCACTCCGAGCTCCAGCTCGTCGGTGCCGCCGACCAGCTCGACCCCGGTTCTGCCGGGGTGCTGGACGGCAGGACGCATCCTCGTCGACTGCCGGGAGAGCCATCGGTTCGAAGAGATTTCTGGAGCGACGCAGTGCACACAGGCGACCGTCATCGCGTTCATGGGTGGCAGGGCCGATCTTGATGTGGTCTTGGCACGGCCGGCCACAAGTCCGCTCGGCAGTTGCGCGGTCGATGCCGGTCATGACTTGCCGACGTCAGCAAAGGATGTGTTGACGAAACCCGCCTCGGCCTCGTGGCGGCGCTGCAACGACAGCCGGATCCGAAAGATTGTCGCCTGCTCCAGCCTGCATTCCAGCGAGTACTTCGCCACCGGCAGTCTCCGGCGAGCCACCACGGAGGAGTGTGAGGTCGCCGCGGTGCAGTACATGGACCAGACGCCTGCCAACGTCGTGGACGAACTCCAGATCCGTGCGATGAACGTCGTCAGCAACTCTCCGGATCCGGCCCGGTGCGCGATCGATGCCCGCGGTAACCACCTGCTGGTGGACTCGGTGCGGAATCTCGGCTCCCGCCCGGTCCCGATCTACTCCAGCTGAACGGGTCTGATACTTGATCAGGTTGCGCGGTAGGCGACGGTGATGTCGTAGCGGTCCGAGCGGTAGATGGAGCGGCCGAACTCGATCACCTCGCCGTGCGCGGTGCGGGGGGCTGAGGTGATGATCAGGCAGGGACAGGTGGGCTCGATGCCGAGCAGTTCGGCGTCGGACGGGTCCGGCGGGCCGGCCACGATCGACGCCGACACCATTCCGAGGGTGACGCCCCAGCGGGACGCGAGCGAGTCGTAGAGCGAGAGCTCGCTCAGGTCGAGTTCGTCGAGCCCTGGGTAGCGGCGCAGTGACAGTGCGGTGCGCTCGACCGCCATCGGCTCGCCGTCCGCGGTCCGCAGCCGGACCAGGTGCAGTACCGGCGTACCGACCGGTTCCTCCAGCTCGCGGGCCAGTTCCGGGCCGGCGGTGGCGACCCGGTGCTCCAGCACCTTGGCGCCAGGCGTAATGCCGCGGGCGCGCATGTCCTGGCTGAACGACGAGGTGAGCATCCGGGCCGGCCGCGGCTCCGCGACGAAGGTGCCGCCGCCGGGGCGCCGGGCGGCCAGGCCTTCGGCCACCACCCGGTCAACTTCCTGCCGGACCGTCATCCGGGCCACGCCGAAGCGCTCGGCCAGCACCCGCTCGGACGGCAGCACGGTGCCGGCCGCCAGGCTGCGGGTGAGGGTGTGCAGGATCTCGCGGATCTGGTCGCCCTTCGGCCGGTCCGGGCGTAGCGCCGTGGGGAGTTCGGCGAGCTCACCGGGGTTGTTCCTTGGGCGGGCCATGAGGTCAGTATCCCTGCGAATCTGCCCGGCAAACCGGTTGCCGGGGCGATGGGTTGGTGACTGTCCAACAACTGCACCGTTCAGCCCGACATTACTGTCCGGTGCCCCAGCACGGCCACTGACCATTGTCGTCCACATCGAAACTTCGCGGCAATGCGCCCCGCCCGGACAGCTCTGCGGACGGTAGAATTCCGGCAGAGCCGCGCGGGTGGGCTTGGTGTGCCGGGAAGTCTGGTCGGCGATGTATCCGACGACCCCGAGCGAAGGGCGCCGTGATGAGCCCCGTCAACCGACTGCTGCAGAAGCGCCGCGCGTTCCCGCGGATCCTCGCCGGCGAGCGGGCGTTCCTGGCCGAGACGCTGCGGGCCGAGACCACCGGTGGTCTGGTGCTGGTCGGCGCCGCCCTGATCGCCCTGATCTGGGCGAACTCGCCCTGGCAGGACGCCTATCACCACCTCCGCGACGCCCAGCTCGGTCCGCTCACCGTCGAGGCCTGGGCCGCCGACGGAGCGCTGGCCCTGTTCTTCTACCTGGCCGGCGTCGAGCTCAAGCGCGAACTGGTGGTCGGCACGCTGTCGCGGATCAGCGAGGCGGTGGTGCCGGTGGTCGCGGCCGCGGCCGGAATGGTGCTGCCGGCAATCATCTATCTGGCTGTCAACTTCACCGCCGACGGCGGCCGGCCGTCGGGCTGGGCGGTGCCGACAGCAACGGATATCGCCTTCGCCCTCGCGGTGCTGGCGATCGTGGGATCGTCGCTGCCGAGCGCGCTGCGAGCCTTCCTGCTGACGCTGGCGGTGGTCGACGACTTCGGCGCGATCCTGGTGATCGCGGTCTTCTTCTCGCACGGCTTCCACCTGCTGGCGCTGCTCGCGGCGGTAGCGCTGATCGTGGTCTTCGCCCTGCTCCAGCGCTTCAGATTCCGTACGCCGTTCCTGTACGTGCCGGTTGCCTTGGGCGCCTGGTGGTTCATGCACGAGTCCGGCATCCACGCCACCATCGCCGGCGTCGCGCTCGGCCTGGCGACCCGGGTGCTGCCCGATCCCGGCGAGAAGAAGTCGCCGGCCGAGCGGGTGGAGCACCGGTTGCGGCCGTGGTCCGCGGGCGTCGCCGTACCGGCGTTCGCGCTGTTCGCGGCCGGGGTGACGCTGAGCGGCAACGCCCTACGGACGATGCTCACCGATCCGGTGGCGATCGGCGTGGTCGCGGGGCTGCTGGCCGGGAAGACGATCGGCGTGTTCGGCGGGTCGTGGTTGACGGCCCGGTTCACTCGCGCCGAGCTGAACTCCGATTTGTCCTGGCGGGATGTGGGGGCCGTCTCGGTGCTCGCCGGGATCGGCTTCACGGTCGCCCTGCTGATCGCTCAGCTGGCCTTCGGCGACGACGCGGCCCAGATCGAGCGGGCGAAGGCGGCCGTGTTGATCGGGTCACTGCTGGCCGCGCTGCTGGCCTCCGCGCTGTTGTTCCGGCGCAACCGCGCGTATGCCGAGGACTGAGCCGGGGGTACCGGCTAGGGTCGGTGCACGGACCCTAGGAAGGAGTGCCATGTCGATGGGGCAGAACGAGGATGAGCCCACGGTCGGGCAGCTCGTCGCCAATGCCAGCCGGGATCTGTCCAGCCTGGTCCGCAGCGAACTGGAGCTGGCGAAGACCGAGCTGAAGAAGACCGCGATCGCGGCCGGCACCGGTGCCGGGATGTTCGGCGCGGCCGGCTTCCTGGCGCTGCTGGCGATCATCCTGCTGTCCATCGCCGCGGCGTACGGCGTGAGTGCCCTCGGGCTGCACCCGGCGCTGTCCTTCCTGATCGTTGCCGTCGTCTACCTGTTGATCGGGGCCGGGCTGGTCTTCGTCGGGCTGCGGCTGATCAAGAAGGCGAAGGGACCGGAGCGCGCGATCGAGACCTCGAAGGAGTCGGTCGAGGCGCTCAAGTCGATCGGCAAGGGCGACTGAGCCCGGCCGGCGTCTCGGACCTGCTGGTCGACGGACCCTGGTCGCACGCGCTGGTCGCGGCCAACGGGGCCAGGTTCCACGTCGCCGAATGCGGCGCCGCTGACGATCCCCTGGTGTTGTTCCTGCACGGCTTCCCCGAGTTCTGGTGGGCCTGGCGGCATCAGCTGCCTGCCGTCGCGGCTGCCGGCTACCGCGCCGTCGCGATGGATCTGCGCGGCTATGGCGCCAGCGACAAGACCCCGCGCGGCTACGACCCCTTCACAGCCGCAGCGGACGTCTCCGGAGTCATCCGCTCGCTAGGGGCCGCTGACGCAGTTGTGGTCGGACATGGCTGGGGCGGCTTCGTCGCCTGGTCCACTGCTGTCCTCGCGCCGCGGCAGGTGCGGGCACTGGCGGCAGTGTCGGCTCCGCACCCGTTGATGCTGATGCGGTCGGGTCAGCCGCGCGCTATCGCGAGAGCCGGCTGGTTCCAGCTGCCGATCCTGCCTGAGCGGCGACTGCTCGCCCACGGTGGCATCCACATCGAGCAACTGCTCCGCGACTGGTCGGCTCCCGGCGGTGGTTTCCCTGATGCCGAGGCGTCGCGCCGCTACCGCGCAGCTCTGCAGGTCTGGCCAGCACCGCACTGTGCGCTCGAGTACCACCGATGGTTCGCCCGCTCCCGTCTGCGCTCCGACGGTCGCCGGTACTCCGCGCGGATGCGTACGCCGATCGACGTACCGGTTCTCCAGGTGCGTGGAGCGCAGGACGGGGCCGTCGGAGCCGCTCGCACGCCAGATGGGCTGATCACCGGGTCGCTGCGCTACGAAGTACTGACTGCTGCTGGGCACTTCCCGCATGAGGAGTCACCGGAACTCTTCAACCGGCTACTGCTCGACTGGCTCGACGTTTCCAAGCCTTAAGCCCGCTTCTGGCTGTCCGCGGTTACGTTTGAGCAGTGACTCGCACAGGGATTGCTGTTCTGGTTCTGGTACTCGGCCTAGCCGGCTGCTCGAACGACCCGAAGCCGTCCGGCCCGCCGGCTGTCGCGGACACTGGCCAGTTTGCTGTCGTGGCCGGTGACGGCTTCCACTCGGACGGGAGCTTTGACCCACGGCTGACTTGCGACGGTGCCGGCGACTACTCCCCAGCGCTGGTCTTCCGGCACGTCCCCGCCGGGACTGCGGAGCTGTTGCTCTCGATGGTCGATGACGACAAGACCAGCCCGCAGGGCGATCCGCTGATCCACTGGGTGCAGTGGAAGATCCCCGCGACGGCCACTGGGTTGCAGGAGCACACCAAGCTTCCTGAGGCTCGCGAAGCACTCAGCGACCTGGGCGAAGCGACGTACAACGGCCCGTGCCCGCCTGCAGGCCAGACACACCACTACCGCTTCACTCTGCTCGCACTGTCCAAGCCGATCGACCTGCCGAACGGTACTGCGGCCCGTAAGGTGCTCGACGCCGCAGAACCGCTCGTGCTGGCCACCAGCGACTTCACTGCTACCTACAAGCGGTCCTAGGAGACTCCCTGCGCACCAACAGTGCCGGTGATCTTCCAACCGCCCGCTTGCTGGTCCAGGCGGTAGGTGAGCCAGTGGGCGTCGAGGCAACCTCGCCAGACCCAGGCACCGACCTCGATGTGGCCCTGCACGGAGACGATTGGGCCGACCGTGACGTAGGGCTCCTTGGCCGCCGGTTGCTCGCAGAGTTCCTTGCCGCCTAGGGGTCTGTTGCGTACCCACTCCAGCCGTGCGATCCCCTTCAGCGCGTGCTCCATCGCGGCCCGCTCCTTCGCGGTGAACCGGTTGGCCAGCTCGTAGGTGACGCTGCCGCCGCCGGCTCCGGCATTCGGTGCGTCCAGCACGCGGGCGCCCGGCCAGCCGGCAGCGGGTTTCTCGATCTTGAGGATCTCGGCGATCACTGCCGACCAGATCTGCGCGTTCTCGGACGCTTCCGGCTCATCCGTCCCCGACGACCCGGTCGGGGTCGAGCCGGTCGGGGTCGAGCCGGTCGGGGTCGAGCCGGGCATCGTCCAGCGTGGGCCGTCTGTTGCCCTCGGCACCGTTGTCGCGCCGCCCGGTCCGGCTTGGTGCGACCCCGTGCCTGCGCCGGCGTTGACGGCGTACACGATGCCGCCGAGCACCACCAGCACCGACGCCGCCGCGAGCAGGATCGGACCGGTCCGGCGCTTGGCAGGGTTGATTGCCTCAGGCAAGATATCGACCTGATGTTCCTTGCTGGTAAAGGTTTCTCGCAGCAGGTCGCCGAGTTCTTCGTCCTTCATCTCAGTGTTCCTCCTCGTGCGCCGGCAGCCCGGCTCGCAGGCGGGCCAGGCCGCGCGCGGCATTGGACCGGACGGTGCTCGCCGAACACCGCAGTACGGCGGCGATCTCGTCGTCCGGAAGATCCTCGTAGAAGCGCAGCACCAGTACTGCGCGTTGCTGGCGGGGCAGTTCGGCCAGCATCCGCCAGGCCGCGTCCCGTTGCGCCTGCCGGAGACTGATGTCCTCACCGGTCGGCTGCTCGGGCAACTCGCCGAGTGGCTGTTCCCGGTTCCGCAGCAACCGCCGCCAGCTGAGGAACTCGTTCACCACCATCGTGCGCAGATACGCCTCCGGATGTTCGAGCGTGCCGATCCGGTCCCAGCGCCGATGCGCTCGCGCCAGCACCGTCTGCACCAGGTCCTCCGCGCTGTGCACGCCGCCGGACAACATCAGCGCCAGCCGCAGCAGCCGGCGTTCGTTCGACCGGACCGCCTCGTCGAACGACACTGCTGTCTCGCCCGTCGTCACCGTCATACCCTCCCAACGCGGCGGCCGTCCCGATCTGCTGCACCGGAAACTAAACTCGCGGCCGTGACGAGAATCCGGCTCGGCTGGGAGACGCAGCTCGATCAACTGACGCTGGCGATCGATCTCGCGTTGCTCGGCGTGGGTCTCATCCTGACCGGCGCCCTGGTGCAGTGGCATGGCTGGCTCGCCCACACCTTCGGAATCCTGCTGATCGTCGTCGGCGCGATCCTCTGCCTCGTCGACGGCCTGAGGCTGCTCGGCTGGCGCTCCCTGCTCTGGCCGCGCTCGCTACGGCTGGACGAGAAGGGCCTCTGCGACGACACCAAGAAGGGCCGCGGCTTCCGGATCGACTGGACCGACCTCAAATCCCTCGGCGTGATCGACGATCCGGCCCGCCCCGGCCTACTCCTGGTCTTCTTCCCCCAGCAACGACGGCACGACCTCCACCTGTACGTCGGATTCGGGCCGCCTGGTTGGCCGCAACCGCTGGCCGCGCCGATCCCCCGGCGTACCGGCGTCGTGGAAGCGATCCTGAACGGGAAGCCTGGCGACTGGGAGCAGCGCGACAGCGATGGCTGGGCGGCCTTGATCGCGGCGCCTGGCGAGCGGGTCGAGATCCCGGCGCCGCCGGCCGCGCCCGAGCAGCAGCGGATCGACGTGGCGACAGAGATCGCCTGGCAAGCCTTGGCCGGTGGCGCTCTGGCCGCCTTCTTCGGCGTCGTTGCCTACCTCGCCGCTTTCGGGGTGATCGGCGGCACGGGATCGAGGACGGCCTTCCTCGTGGTCGGCACACCCTTCGTGCTGATGGGGTTTGCGACCCTGCTGAGCATTCAGGTCGTCGTACGCCGACGCTGGGTCGTGATCGACCAAGAGTCCTTCACGTGGGCGGATCCAACCGAGACTTCGTTCACCGTCAGTTGGCAGGAGCTGGCCGGCGTTTCACTGGAGCTCGTCACGGTGCCCTCGGCAACACTCAGCAGGCACTCCGTGCACGTCTACCTGACGCCGGCTGACCCCGACTTCGCCGAGCGCCATCCCGAGATGCAACTCTTCGCGAAGGACGGCCGGTACGCGCTCGAGCTCGGCGACGTCGCGGGTCCCGCAAGGTCGATCGCGGCCGCCTGCCAGAAGGCAGCACCCAGCGGCATCTGGCAAGGCATCGCGGAACGCACCGGCACGCTGGGGATCAGCTAGGTGCAGCTGCGCGTCGAGACTTCCTGGGTTGCCTTGAGACCGGCAGCGGCATCGGCCGACACCTGGCCGGCGGTGAGGACGTAGCCGGTGCGGTTGTCCTCGACGGAGGCGGCGAAGACCACGCCGTACACCGTGCCCTTGGGTGACAGCAGTGGGCCGCCGGAGTTGCCCGGGCGGACCGAGGCCCAGATCGAGAAGGCCCGCCGGGTGACGGTCTTGTCGCCGTAGATGTCCGGGCCGCGGAGGCGTTCCTCGGAACGGATCCGGGCCGGCTCGGAGTCGAACGGCCCGTTCTCCGGGTAGCCGAGCACGACGGCGGCGGCGTCGGCCTTGCCGCTCTCGTCGAAGACCAGCGGCTTGACGTTCAGCTGCGGGACGTAGAGCACGGCGATGTCCACGCTCGGATCGAACAGCACCACGGTCGCGTCGTACGACTTCCCGTTCACCTCGACCCGGGGATCACTGACCCCGGCGACCACGTGCGCGTTCGTCATCACCCGCTGCGGCCCGTAGACGAACCCGGACCCTTCGAGCCCACGCGAGCAGTTCGCCACCCCGGTCACCTTGGCGATCCGGCTGTAGGAATCCCGTACGGCGGGCTGCCGCGCGATCGCCGCGTCCGGCGGCTGGGTGTCCCGGATCCGCTCCGGCACGAACGGGTCGAGGAAGCGCGGGAACAGATCGGTATTCACCACGTCGTTGAACGCCTGCAGCGCCTTGTCGGCACTGCCCGGCAACGCCTCGTCGACCTTCGCCAGCACCTCGGAACCCCGGACCGCGGACGTCACGCTCGGGATCCGCGCACCGCTCACCGCGACGCCGAGCACCCAGGCCACGATCAGCACCGAGACAGCGGCCAGCGCGGCGCCGCCGAGCGCGTCGACCGCCTTCACCGGTTTCCAGGAGATCTTGTTCCGCAGCCGGGAGCCGAGGATCGCGCCGATCGTCCGGCCGATCGAGGCCAGCAGCACGACCAGCACCAGGGCGGCGAACGACACCTCGACGCTGGGCGAGAACTTGTCGAGCACGCGCGGTACGCCGTACACGCCGATCGCCGCGCCGGCCAGCAACCCGAGGGTGGCGCAGGCGCCGAGGACGAAGCCCTCGACGTACCCGGAGATCGCCACCAGCAGGGTCACCACCAGCAGCGCGTAGTCGAGTCCGCTCACTCCATGCCCTCCGGATGACCCAGGTCGTGCTCGATGGCCGTCAGCCGCCGGAGCTCCTCCGACCGCCGCCCCTCATTCCGCCAGGCCAACTCGACCAGCCGGTCGGGCAACGGTACGACGTTCGCCGGGTCCCAGTCCCGCGCCCAGCCGCCGAGGGCAAGCATTTTGTCGAGCAGCCCGGCGGTGAATCCCCAGATGTAGAGGTCCCCCACGGTGAACGCCGGCCCGGTGAAGCCGGACGGGTGCAGGCAGCTGATCCGGTTCGCCGGATCGGCCAGCGCCTCGATCGAGACCCGGTGCACGGAGGCGACCTCGGCCGGATCCACCACCGCGACCGGCGACGGCTCGCGCCAGTAGCCGAGCACCGGCGAGACGCCGAAGTTGCTGACCGGCACCCAGAGCGCCGGCCAGACCGCGAACACGTCGACCCCGGCCGGCGCGAGCCCGGTCTCCTCGTTCGCCTCTCTGAGGGCCGTCCGGATCAGCCCCTCGACGCCGGTGCCGTCGACCTCGTCGACCCGTCCACCGGGGAACGCCATCTGGCCGGCGTGCGACCGCAACGTCCAGGCCCGCTCGGTGAGCAACACGTCCGGACCGTCTTCGTTGCCGTCGGCAAGCAATATCAGTACTGCGGATTGCCGGACGCTCGGGTCGTCAGGTGGAAGGAACCGCGACAGCTCCAGCGGGTCGACCTGTTTCGACGCGGCAGCGAGCGGCTGCAACCAGTCGGGCAGCGGGACGTCGTACGCCGTACTGGTCTTCACCAGCTCACTCCCAGCTTGTCCTTGACCAGTTGATCCAGCTCCTGCTGGGACTTGAGCACGCCGTAGTGAATATGAACCAGCGCGCCGCTCTTGTCGACGAAGGCGGTCAGCGGCGGTCCACCGATCTTGAACGGGACCTTGGTCTGCTTGTCCGCGTCGATCAGATGCGGATAGTCCAGCTTCTGCTCGGTCGCGAACTTGACCGCCTCGTCGGCGCGCGGGTCGTCGTAGTCGATGCCGATCAGCTGGACCTTGTCACCGGCCTTCTTCTGCAGCTCGGCCAGGTACGGCGACTCCTGGCGACACGGCGGACACCACTGCGCCCAGACGTTGATCACCAGCGGACCTCGCAAATCCGCAAGCCGGACGTCCGGGCCGTTCCCCAGACACGGCAGGTTGATATCCGGCAGCCCGTTGGCGACAGGCGGTCGCGACTGAGTCTTCGGACAGGCCACCAGTTTCCCGGCGCCGGCAACTGTCCGGCTCGTGCTGCTCCCGGTCGCGCCCGGATCATTCGCCTTCTGGTCCCCGCATCCGGCGGCCAGGGCGATGATGACGATCGCCGCCGACACAGCGGTCCCACGCACGGCGTACCGGCGGACGCCGGACCCGTGGAGCGCAGAGCGCTGCGGCGCTCGGGGCGGCGCGCACCGGCGTACGGCGGTGGGCTCCGGCGAGTGCGGCTGACTCGCTGCGGCGGTGTGGTCCGGCGCGGGGCGCTGACTCACGCTGGTTCCTTGACCAGCTTTGCGGCTGTGGGGAAGTCGGTGGGGCCGGTGCCGAAGGAGGGGCACCACTGGGCGATCGGACAGGCGCCGCAGGCGGGCTTCTTGGCATGGCAGCGGCGGCGGCCGTGGAAGATCAGCCGGTGCGACAGCATCGTCCAGTCCTTCTTCGGAAACAGTTCGCCGATCAGGTGCTCGACCTTGACCGGATCGGTCTCCTCGGTCCAGCCGAACCGGCGGACCAGCCGGCCGAAGTGGGTGTCGACGGTGATCCCCGGTACGCCGAACGCGTTGCCCAGTACGACGTTGGCCGTCTTCCGCCCGGTGCCGGGGAGCTTGACCAGCTCCTCGAGTTTGCCCGGCACCACCCCGTCGTACTCGTCGACGAGCGCCTGGCCGAGTTTGAGCAGGCTGTTGGTCTTGGCCCGGAAGAACCCGGTCGGCTTGAGGATCACCTCCATCTCCTCGCGATCCGCCTCGGCGTACGCCTTCGCGTCGGGGTACTTCGCGAACAGCGTCGGGGTCACCTTGTTGACCATCACGTCGGTGGTCTGCGCCGACAAGATGGTGGCCACCAGCAACTCGAGCGGTGTCGTGAAGTCCAGCTCGCAGTGAGCGTCCGGATACGTCTCGGTGAGCACCTTGTGCATCTTCCGCGCCCGGCGCACCAACTGGCTGTGCGTCTCACCGGTGAACACCGGCGCCTTCCGGGGCAGCTTGAGCGGGACCGCAGAGATCGGCAGCGCCGCGACAGACTGGATCGGCATGCCCGCCAGCCTACGTGCGCCCACCTACAGATTTCCGCCCGTGCTCAGATCCAGCCCGCGTCGGTAGCGATCCGGACGGCGTCCAGCTGGGTCCGCGCGTGCAGCTTGGCCACGATCGAGCTGAGGTAGTTGCGCACGGTGGCGGTGGAGATGAACAGCTCGGCCCCGATCTGCTGGGCGGCCGAGCCCTCCGCGGACAACCGCAGGACGTCGATCTCGCGCGGGGTCAGCGGGTTGGGCGGGAGCTTCAGCGCTGCCGCGGCGACCTGTGGATCCACCACCTGGATGTCGGCCACCACCTGCCGGATCGCATCCGCCAGGGCCTGCGGCGAGACGTCCTTGCTGAGGAATCCACCGGCCTGCGCCGTCAAGGCCCGGCGCAGGTTGGCGGGGCTGCCGAACGCGGTCAGGATCAGCGTCCGGCAGCTCGGCAACTGCTCGCGCAGGGCGGCGGCCGCGGCCAGGCCGTCCTGACCGGGCAGCTCGATGTCGATCACGGCGATGTCCGGCCGCAGCTCGAGGGCGGTGGGCACGATCAGGTCGCCGCAGTAGACCTCGGCCACCACCTCGAAGTCGGCGTACTTCTCGAGCAGGTTCTTCAACGCGGCCCGGAAGAGTTTCATGTCGTCGGCCAGCAGCACCCGGATCATGGCGTTCGCCTTTCCGCGGCCTGCGGACCGCGTGAGATATTCACAGCCGAGTCGGTGACCGGTGCTCTGTTTCCGGGCCCGGCCGACCCGCAGACTTTCGGCAGACATCGTTCGAGAGTGGGGACTGCCGAGTGCGTACCGATCATCAGGGCACCGGATGAGCCGCGGTGGCGAGGATGCCGTTGACCAGCACCTGGATCGCCCAGCGGTCCCGGTCGCCGGCCGAGAACAGCGCGTCGCCCATCGTGGTGACCATCGGATAGCGGTCGGCCGGCAGTTCGGCGTACCGGCGGCGGACCTCGGCGATGTGCTCCGCCGGCGTCAGCTTCCTGGTGTTGTAGGCGGCCTGCTCGGCGCCGGCGGCGGTGATGTGCAGGTAGAGCAGGTCGACCGCCCAGGCGGCCGTCGTGTCGTCGACGCCACCCTCCTTGAAGATCGTGAGCATCCGGTCCATCACGAGCAGGGCGTTGAGGCCGGTCGGGATCCCACCGAGGGCGACCAGCGCCAGCCCTTCGTGCCGGCTCATCGCGTCGATCGAGTTGGCGACCAGCGTCTGCAACTGCTCCTGCCACGACCCATCCGTCGGCAGCGCGACCCGGCCTAACGCCTCGTCGAGCATGGCGGCCATCAGGTCGTCCCGGTTCTCCACGTAGACGTAGAGCGAGGCTGCGCCGGTGTCGAGCACCTGGGCCACCCGGCGCATGGTCAACGCGTCCAGGCCCTCGCGGTCCAGCACCTCCAGACCCGTCCGCACGATCACGTCCCGGCTGAGCGGCGCCTTGGCCGGCCGGGCTCGACGACTGACTGGTTCAGCATTCATAGCCGCCGACCCTACTACCGAACAACGTTCGTGACGAACTCCGTTCGTCAGACCCGAAGGGACTCCTCGATGATTCTCGTCACCGGCGGCCGCGGCGCGGTTGCCACTCAGCTGACCGGCCTGCTGACCGAGCACAATCACTCCGTCCGGGTCGGCTCCTCCGATCCCGGCAAACTCGAACCACCACCGGGCGTCGAGACGGTCCCGCTGGACCTGACCGACCCGGTGACCTTCGCGGCCGCCCTGACCGGCGTCGGCTCCGTCTTCCTGTACGCCGAACCGGCGCACATCACCGAGTTCGTCGCCGAGGCGGTCGCGGCCGGCGTACGGCACATCGTCGTACTGTCGACCGCGGCCGTGCTCGGACCGAACGCCACCGTCGACCACCTGGCGAAGTCGCACCTGGACGTCGAGAACGCGGTCCGATCCGCTCCGATCGCTTCGACGATCCTGCGGCCGGGATCGTTCGCCGGCAATGCCGGCGCCTGGGCCTGGCCGATCAAGTCCGGGCGGCCGGTGAGCCTGCCGTTTCCCGGCTCCCACAACGATCCGATCCACGAACAGGACATCGCCGAGGCCGCCTTCGCAGTACTGACCGATCCGCAGCTCCAGCAGCGGGAGTACGTCCTCAGCGGACCCGAGTCGCTGACCTTCGCCGAGCAGATCGACCAGCTCTCTACCGCCATCGGGCGTCCCATCACCGTCAACCAGGTCACTCCCGACGAATGGAAGAAGGAGATGGCCGACTACATCCCTGCCCTGTACGCCGACGCGCTTCTCGACTGGTGGAAGTCCAATGACGGCAAGCCCGTCCAGCTGACGAACACCGTCGAAGAACTCACCGGCCACCCCGCCCGCCCCTTCGCCACCTGGGCGCAAGACCACCTCAACGACTTCTGAGACAGGACTCCCATGCGCCTTCTGACCAAGTTCCTGACGACCACCGCCCTGCTCGGCACGGCAGCCGGCTTCGCGGCACCGCCGGCGTTCGCCTACTACCCGCCGGCCTACAACGAGAAGAGCCAGTATCTGGCCTACGACGCACCGGTCGGTTCTCCGCAGGCCTGCGTCCAGCGCACGCTGCGCCTTGCCGCCGGCGACTACGTGTGGTCGGAGTTCGTCAACCACACGTCCGAATGGAAATCCCGCACCATCTACCTCCGGGACGACACCTATGTCTGGACCACCTGCATCCAGGCGGTCGGAAAGTACTCCGGCGGCATCGCGAAGTACGAAGAGCTGACCTGGCTCCGGGGCTCGTCGCACAACGAGGCCTCCATCGATGCCTTCGACTACGTGACCGCCTCCGGCTACTACACGATCGGATCGGAGCTTCTGCCGCTCTTCTGATCCGCGTGGGCCCTCAGCCAGGTTTGACCTGGGTGCGGGCCCATTGGGCCCACTCCTGTTGCATGGCGGCGAGGCGCTGGCCGTACTCGAGGGCGATGTGGCCGTAGACGGACAGGTCGCCGTCGTCCCAGTCGATCGCTTCGTCGATGGCCTTGAGCTCGGCGTGCAGCTCGGCCGCCCGGGCGGCCTGGCCGTCGAGGTAGGCGCGGGCCTGGTCCGGGGCGAGGACGCCGAGGAAGAACACGCGGAGCAGCACGTCGCTGCGGGTGCGCTGCGGCTCGGTCTCGGTCAGCCAGTGGCGAAGCTCTGCCAGGCCGGAATCGGTGAGCGTGTATTCCTTACGGCCACGTGGACCCTGCTCCGAGACAGTGATCAATCCGCTGTCGGCCAGCTTGCTGAGCTCGCCGTACAGCTGGCTCTGGGTGGCAGGCCAGACGTTGGCGAGCGAGGTGTCGAAGGTCTTCAGCAGGTCGTAACCACTGGCCGGACGGTCGACCAGCAGCCCGAGCAGGGCGTGTCGCAGGCTCATGCCGCCCATCCTACATTCCACTGTTGACATGTCTAGTACGGACGTTCTAGTTTTGACATGTCGAGATTGGAATACCGAATCAGCTAGGAGCACCCTCCTCATGTCGTACTTGCGGACCTTCGCCCCGTGGATCGTCTACGCGGTCATTCCGTCTGCCCACTGGAACTGGGCCGCACTGATCGCACTGGTCCTCTCGATCGCGTTGATCGCCCAGCAGACCCGGGCCGGCCGCGGCCTCGACGCCCAGATCATCGAGCTCGGTTCGGCCGTGTTCTTCGCCGTCATCACCGTGGTCGCCTTCGTCTCTCCGGACAGCGGACTACACCCCTACACGCCGGCGCTGTCCTCGGCCGCGCTCGCCCTCATCGCCGGGCTCTCGCTGGCCGTGCGGAAGCCGTTCACGCTCGGGATCGCCAAGCAGACCACGCCTCGTGAGTTCTGGGACCAGCCGCTGTTCATCCGGACCAACGTGATCATCACCGCCGTCTGGACCGGCTGCTTCGCCGCGGGCGCGATCGCCCTCGCCGGCCTCGCGCACTCCGGCTCGACCGTCCGCACGATCGTCCAGATCGCCGCGTTCGTCGTACCGATGGTCTTCACCCTCCGCTACGTGGCCCACATCCAGGCCAAGGCCGCCCAGCTCCGCACTCGCTGAAGGAGAGTCCCGTGCAGACCGCGACAGCACCGCATCTGGCCGGCAACTACGCACCGGTCGAGACCGAACTCACCGCCTACGACCTGCCGGTGACCGGCCAGATCCCGCCCGAACTGACCGGCTGGTACCTGCGCAACGGCCCCAACCCGCACGACGCCGCCAGCGGCCACTGGTTCTTCGGCGACGGCATGATCCACGGCGTCCGGATCGAAGCCGGCCGGGCGGTCTCCTACCGCAACTGCTGGGTTCGCACCTCGACCTTCACCGACGGCGCGAAGGTCAACGACACCGAAGGAAACCTGGATCTGACGGCCGGCGTCGCGAACACACACGTCGTACGGCATGCCGGTCGCACGCTGGCCCTGGTCGAGTCCTCCTACCCCTACGAGCTCACCCGTGAGCTGGACACCGTGGGCTCCTACGACTTCGACGGAAAGTTGCGGACGGCAATGACCGCGCACCCGAAGACCTGCCCGACGACTGGTGAGCTGCACTTCTTCGGCTACAGCCTGACCGCGCCGTACCTGACCTATCACCGCGCCGACGCGACCGGGGAGCTGGTGATCAGCCGGCCGATCGACGTTCCGGCCGCCACGATGAACCACGACTTCAACCTGTCCGCCGGGCACGTCATCTTCATGGACCTGCCGGTCGTCTTCGACCTGGAGACGGCACGATCCGGCAGCGGGATGCCCTTCCGCTGGAACGACGGCTACGGCGCACGTCTCGGCGTGCTCCGGCGCGACGACCCGTACGGCGAAGTGCGCTGGTTCGCGATCGATCCCTGCTATGTCTTCCACACCCTCAATGCGCACGACCAGATCGGGGCGGACGGCCACGAGCAGATCGTCCTGCACGTCATGCGCTACCGGGACCTGTTCCGCAAGGACAGCAAGGAATCCCACCAGGCGACGCTGTGGCGCTGGACCATCGATCTGACGACCGGCACCGTTGGCGAGCAACAGCTCCACGACCGGGCGGCTGAGTTCCCCCGGATCGATGACCGGCTCGCCGGGCTCGACACCCGCTTCGGCCACGCCACCGTCTCCCGGACTCCTACCGGTGGCGCCGTGGTTCGCTACGACCTGCGCGACGACGCGGTCAGCTCCCACGAGTTCGGACCTGGCCGTACGCCGGGCGAGGCCGCCTTCGTCCCGGCCGATGACCGCCCCGGCGGCGACGGCTGGCTGATGACCTACGTTTACGACGCCGGCACCGGCAAGAGCGACCTGGTCATCCTCGATGCCACCGATCTGGCCGCACCGCCGGTGGCAGCGATCCATCTCCCCGTCCGAGTCCCGTACGGGTTCCACGGCAACTGGCTTGCCGATCAAACCTCGGAGACGTATGACTGACGACCAAGGCGGTCCGGCGCCCCGCGTGCTTGCGGACGACGCCCTGTCCGCTCTGCTCGCCGGCCAACAGTTCGGCGTACTGGCGACCAACAAGCGCAGCGGCCACCCCCACCTGACGACGATGCTCTACAGCTGGGATCCGGCGGCCCGGATCGTCCGGTTCTCCACCACGGCCGACCGCATCAAGGTGAAGCAACTGCGGAACGATCCGCGGGCCGCGCTGCACGTTTCGGCTCCCGATCATTGGTCCTTCGCGGTCGCCGAAGGGGAGGCCGAGCTCTCCGACGTCACCACGACGCCCGGTGATGCCACCGGCAAGGAACTGCTCGGCATGCTGCCTGCCGACGCCCAGGCCGGTCTCGGCAGGGCCTTCTTCGACCAACTGGTCGCCGAGCGCCGACTTGTCATCAGGCTGAAGGTCAGCCGCCTCTACGGGACCGCTCTGGACGTCACCGGTTAGCGCCTGGGAGGCCCTTCCGGCGCGTCCCGACAGGCCTACGTGGCGGTTCTGCTACCCGAGGGGCTACGGTTTTGGGGCGACCGGGTGGAAATGACCTGGTGCCGGGCCGGCGTGAAGCTGGTCCGAACGTACGTGGTTTAGGTCCGAGGAGGCCCATTCGTGGACGCCGCAGTGCTCCGACAGGCACCGCTGTTCAGTCAGCTCGACGACGACGCGGCCGAGGCGCTGGCCTCGTCGATGACCGAGAGCCGGCTGCGCCGCGGCCAGGTGCTGTTCCACGAAGGCGACTCCGGCGACCGGCTCTATGTGATGACCGAGGGCAAGGTCAAGCTCGGCCGGACCTCCGCCGACGGCCGGGAGAACCTGATCGCGGTGCTCGGCCCCGGCCAGATGTTCGGCGAACTCTCCCTGTTCGACCCGGGCCCGCGGTCCGCGACCGTCACCGCCGTCACCGACGCCGCGATGATGTCGCTGACCCACGACGAGCTGCTCCGCTGGCTGGACGGCCGCCCCGCGGTGGCCCGTGGCCTTCTGCTCCAGCTCGCCTCCCGGCTCCGCAAGGTCTCCGACGTCGTCGCCGACCTGGTCTTCTCCGACGTACCGGGCCGCGTCGCCAAGGCTCTGCTCGACCTGGCCAGCCGCTTCGGCCGGACCGCGGACGACGGCGTGCACGTCCACCACGACCTCACCCAGGAGGAGCTCGCCCAGCTCGTCGGCGCCTCCCGCGAAACCGTCAACAAGGCCCTGGCCGACTTCGCCTCCCGCGGCTGGGTCCGCCTCGAGCCCCGCTCAGTAGTCCTCCTCGACGTCGACCGCCTCCAGCGCCGCGCCCGCTAACTGTTCAAGTAGTCCAGCTGGGCGCGGACCGAGCGTTCGGCGGCCGGCCAGAGGATCGGGTCCACGTCGGCGTAGACGTGGGCCACGATCGCCTCGGGCGTCTTGTGGCCGTCGGCAACGGCCTGGCGGACCTGGTCGAGCCGTTCGCGGCGGTGCTTGAGGTAGAACGACAGCACGGCACCGGCGTCATCGATCACCGGACCATGACCGGGCAGCAGCCGCTCGACCCCGGCGGCCGAACTCGCGAACGCACGAAGGCTTTCCAGCGACTCCAGATAGGGGCCCAAGGCACCATCCGGGTGCGCGACCACCGACGTACCGCGGCCGAGCACCGTGTCCCCGGTGAGCAGCGACCCGTCGTCCGGCAGCCAGAAGCAGACCGAGTCCATCGTGTGACCGGGCGTCGGCAGTACCTCGATGCGCAGCCCGTCGACGGTGATCACGTCACCCTCGGCCAGCCCGTGCGCATGGTCGGTCGGGATCCGGTACGCCGGATCGACCGAGCGCACCTGGCAATTGGCCTGCCCGGCGAACCACGCGGCGCCCTCGGAGTGGTCGAAGTGCCCGTGCGACAGCAGCACCATCTCCACCTGGCCGGCTACGTCCAGCACTGCGCGGAGGTGCTCCTCGAGCATCGGCCCCGGGTCGACCACGACCGACCGGGACGCGTCAGGTGCCCGAAGGATCCAGGTGTTGGTGCCGTCCAGCGTCATCGGCCCCGGGTTGGCGGCGAGCACGCGGGTCGCGTACGGCGTGACTACCTCGGCTGTCATGTCGTCTCCAGATAGACCGAGTCGCCCTCGACCCGGATCGTCGGCTGGATCACCGGGATCTCCCGGTGCGCGGACGACGCCAGCGCATCGGCAACCGCGTCGTACGGGCTGAGGTCCAGGCAACACAGGTACGTCGGCGGCAGCATCAACATCTCGCCGGCCTCGACAGCCCGTACGGCGTCCGCCGGCCTGAGCCAGGCGACCTGGTCGGACTCCGAGGTCACGTCGCGGGTCACCTGGCCGGCCGGAAGCGCGGCGACGAAGAAGGCGGTGTCGTACCGCCTCGGCTCGAACTCGGGCGTGATCCAGTGCGCCCAGGCGCCGAGGAGGTCGGCACGGAGTACCAGCCCTCGTCTGTGCAGGAAGTCGGCGAACCCGAGTTCGCGGGTCTCCAAGGCGACCCGATCCGCCTCCCAGTCGTCGCCGGTGGTGTCCTCGACGACCGATTCGGTGGACGGGCCGGCGAGCAGGACACCGGACTCCTCGAAGGTCTCCCGGACGGCGGCTGCCACGTACGCCGCGGCCGTGTCGGCCGAGCAACCGAGGCGCTCACCGAAGGACTCCGGCGAAGGCCCCGACCAGGAGTCGGCGATGCTCGCATCGGTCGGATCGACCCGGCCGCCCGGAAAGACGGTCATCCCGGCGGCGAACGCCATCGACTGCTGCCGCCGCAGCAGGTAGACCTCAGGGCCCTGGGCGGTGTCCCGCAACAGGATCACCGTCGAAGCCGCCCGCGGCCCGACCGGAGTACGGCCCTCTCGCGTGAACGAGAGAGCCTCGGCGGCCATCCGTCCGGAGAGCAGTTGCGACTTCAGATCCCGCACATGCACCTCCAGCTCGATCGGCCGACTCCTCCGTACTACGGGTCAGGCGACCTCGACGATGAGTTCGACCTCGACCGGGGCGTCCAGCGGGAGCACCGGTACGCCGACCGCGCTGCGGGCGTGCTGACCGGCCTCGCCGAAGACCTGGCCGAGCAGCTCCGAGGCGCCGTTGGCGACCTGCGGCTGACCGGTGAAATCCGGGGTCGAGGCGACGAAGGCGACCACCTTGACGATCCGGGTGATGTTCGCCAGGTCACCGATCTCGGACTTGATCGCGGCCAGCGCGTTCAGCGCGCACTGCTGGGCGCACTCGACCGCGACGGCGGCGTCCACGGAGTCGCCGTTCTTGCCGGTGGCGATCAGCGCGCCCTCGCGCAGCGGCAGCTGGCCGGAGGTGTAGACCAGGTTGCCGGTGCGCACCACGGGCACGTACGCGGCGACCGGTTTGGCGACCTCGGGCAGCTTCAGGCCGAGCTCGGCGAGCTTCTCCTCGGGGTGGCTCATGATTCGGTGATCTCCCGCTTGAAGTAGGCGACCAGGTTCTCCGGGTTCATGCCCGGGACGACCTGGACCAGCTCCCAGCCGTCCTGGCCGAAGTTGTCCAGGATCTCCTTGGTCGAGTGGACCAGCAGCGGCGCGGTGAAGTACTCGAACTTCTTCATGGGGTGGACTCTAACGGGCGCGGCTCAGCCGGTGCTGTGGGCTGTGTCTATTTCGGGGGTCCTACGCTGGACCCCATGGCGAGGCTGCATGTGGTGACCGGCAAGGGCGGCACCGGGAAGACGACCGTGGCCGCCGCCATGGCACTTGCCCTGGCCGAGGCGGGCAAGCGGATCCTGCTGGTGGAGGTCGAGGGCCGCCAGGGGCTGGCGCAGCTGTTCGACGTACCGCCGCTCCCGTACGTCGAACGCCGGATCGCCGTCGGACCCGCGGGCGGTGAGGTGTTCGCCCTCGCGGTGGACGCCGAGGCGGCGCTGCTGGAGTACCTCGACATGTACTACCACCTCGGCCGCGCCGGGAAGGCGCTCGACAAGGTGGGTGCGGTCGACTTCGTCACCACGATCGCGCCGGGACTCCGCGACGTACTGCTCACCGGCAAGGTCTACGAGGCGACCCGGCGGAAGGCGCACGGCCGGCTCGCGTACGACGCGGTGGTGCTCGACGCGCCGCCGACCGGGCGGATCGGCCGGTTCCTGAACGTGAACCATGAAGTCGCCGGGCTGGCCAAGATGGGGCCGATCCGCAACCAGGCGGACGCGATCATGGGCATGCTGCGTTCGGACGTAACCCAGGTGCACCTGGTCACGCTGCTCGAGGAGATGCCGGTCCAGGAGACGCTCGATGCCGTCGAGCAACTGGAGGCCCTCGACCTGCGGATCGGGTCGATCGTGGTGAACATGGTCCGCCGCAGTCCGCTCGACGACGAGACGCTTGCCCTTGCGGTGAAGGAGAAACTCCCGGTCGCGGAGCTGACCCGCGGACTGCGGGCGGCCGGCATCACCGCGGGTAAGGAGATGCTGGCGACCTTGGCGGCGGAGGCGCACGACCACGCCGTACGGGTCGGTCTGGAGCGCGAGAACCGCGACCGGATCGATGCCCTGGGCAAGAAGGTGACCGAGCTGGCCCTGGTGCCGGACGGCATCGACCACGGCGCTCTTTTCGACCTCGCCGAGGAGCTCCGCTCATGACTCTATTGTTTGCCTCGCCTCCGGCTCGGCGGGTCATGGGGCTGAGCTCCCGTCCTTCCCTCGTCCCTCCGGTCGCTTCGCTCCCTCCACTCCTCAGTCCAGGCCGGGAGGCCCCATGACCGAGCTGGATCTGGATTCGCTGATCGACGATCCGGAGACGCGGATCATCGTGACCTGCGGTTCGGGTGGGGTGGGCAAGACGACAACGGCTGCTGCGTTGGGGTTGCGGGCGGCCGAGCGCGGGCGGAAGGTCGTCGTCCTGACGATCGACCCGGCCCGGCGGTTGGCGCAGTCGCTCGGGTTGACCGAGTTGGACAACACCCCTCGTGCGGTTGCCGACGTGGACCCTGCGAACGGCGGCCGGCTGGACGCGATGATGCTCGACATGAAGCGCACGTTCGACGACGTCGTACTGGCGCACGCCACCCCGGAGAAGGCCCAGCAGATCCTCGCAAACCCTTTCTACGTAGCGCTTTCGTCGTCCTTCGCCGGGACGCAGGAGTACATGGCGATGGAGAAACTCGGCCAGTTGCACAAGCAGGCCGAGCGGACCGGCGACTGGGACCTGATCGTGGTGGACACGCCGCCGTCGCGGTCCGCGCTGGACTTCCTCGATGCACCCGAGCGGCTCGCCTCACTGCTGGAAGGGCGGTTCCTCCGGCTGCTGCTGGCGCCCGCGCGCGGGCCGTTGAGGTTGATGTCGGCGGGTGTGAATCTGGCGATGTCGGTGATGAACAAGGTGCTCGGCGCACAGGTGCTGACCGACGTACAGACATTCGCAGCGGCCTTCGACACGTTGTTCGGCGGATTCCGGGAGCGGGCCGAGAAGACGGTTGCCCTGCTGCGTGAGCCGCACACGGCGTTCCTGGTGGTCGCTGCGCCGCAGAACGACGCACTGCGGGAGGCGTCGTACTTCACCGAGCGACTGCGGGCCGAGAAGATGCCGCTGGCCGGCGTAGTACTGAATCGAGTGACGACGACCCACGTGCCGGATCTGTCGGCCGAGCGGTCGCTGGCCGCCGCCGAGAAGCTCGAGGAGTCCGGGAAGTCGGACCTGACGGCCGCCGTACTGCGGTTGCACGCTGACAAGATGCAGCAGGTCGTCAGCGACCGGAAGCGGGCCGACCGCTTCCACCGCGGCCACCGCTCGATCCCCACCGTCGACGTCCCCGCCCTCCCCGACGACGTCCACGACCTAACCGGCCTCCGCACAATCGCCAACCTCCTCACCCCCTGACCCCCTCCCCACCCCGGTCATCGGTCCCTTGATCCCCGGCGTGTCGGCACTCATCGGTCCGAAGTTGCACCAGGGCGTCGGCGGCAGGAGCTTTGGTCTCTCGGGACCGATGAACGGCGACACGCCGGGGATCAAGGGACCGATGACGGGGGGGGTGAGGTTCACCCTGAGCGAACGACGTGGCGGGCGGGGAATGACCTGGTGGAGGGGGTGGTTGAGCCTGGCAGACTCAATCTTCCGATAGAGGGTGTGACAGCGTGACTGAGACGTTGAATCTTCCTGTTCTGCCACTCGACGACGTCGTGGTCCTGCCTGGAATGGTCGTCCCCGTGCGGCTCGCCGACAGCGAGGCCCGGGCGGCGATCGATGCCGCGCAGGCTTCCGGGACCGACCAGGTCCTGCTGGTCCCCCGGCTGGACGGGAAATATGCCAAGGCCGGAACGCTCGGCGAGATCGAGCAGATCGGCCGGCTGCCGGGCGGCGCCCAGGCAGCCGTCATCCGCGGCGTGAGCCGGGTCCTGATCGGCGCGGGGACCACTGGTCCCGGAGCCGCTCTGTGGGTCGGCGCGACGGTGCTGGACGAGACGACAACCGACAATTCGGCCGAACTGGCCCGTGAATACAAGCAGTTGGTGACCACTGTTCTGCAGCGCCGTGGTGCGTGGCAGGTCATCGACTCCGTGAAGCAGGTGAACGACCCGGCGGAGCTGTCCGACCTGGCCGGTTACGCGTCGTACCTGACCAACGAGCAGAAGAGCTGGCTGCTGGAGACGCCGGACGTGTCCGAGCGGCTCACCAAGCTGATCGGCTGGGTGAAGGACCACCTCGCCGAGCTCGAGGTCTCCGAGACGATCCAGAAGGACGTCCAGGAGGGTATGGAGAAGCAGCAGCGGGAGTTCCTGCTGCGCCAGCAGATGGCCGCGATCCGCAAGGAGCTCGCGGAGCTGGATGGCAAGGCCGAGTCCGAAGAGGAGGACTACCGCGCCCGTGTCGAGGCTGCGGAGCTGCCCGAGCACGTGAAGAAGGCGGCACTCGCCGAGGTCGACAAGCTGGAGCGTACGGCGGAGCAGTCCCCCGAGGTGGGCTGGATCCGGACCTGGCTGGACACCGTCCTGGAGCTGCCGTGGAACGAGCGCAGTGAGGACAGCTACGACCTCCGTGAGGCCCGGGCGATCCTCGATGCCGACCACGCCGGCCTGGACGACGTGAAGGAGCGCATCACCGAGTACCTGGCCGTACGGCGCCGCAGGGCTGACCGTGGGCTGGGAGTAGTCGGTGGACGCCGCAGTGGCGCAGTACTGGCTCTGGTCGGTCCTCCTGGTGTGGGTAAGACCTCGCTGGGTGAGTCCGTGGCTCGTGCGATGGGCCGGAAGTTCGTCCGGGTCGCGCTGGGCGGCGTACGGGACGAGGCCGAGATCCGTGGTCACCGGCGGACGTACGTCGGTGCGCTGCCGGGCCGGATCGTCCGGGCGATCACCGAGGCCGGTTCGATGAACCCGGTGGTGCTGCTGGACGAGATCGACAAGGTGGGTGCGGACTACCGGGGTGACCCGACGGCCGCCCTGCTGGAGGTCCTCGACCCGGCCCAGAACCACACCTTCCGGGACCACTACCTGGAGGTCGAGCTGGACCTGTCCGACGTTGTCTTCCTGGCCACGGCGAACGTGCTCGACTCGATCCCCGCGCCGTTGCTTGACCGGATGGAACTGGTGCAGCTCGACGGCTACACCGAGGACGAGAAGGTCACCATCGCCCGCGACCACCTGCTGCCGCGGCAGTTGGACCGAGCCGGGCTGGGGGCCGACGAGGTCAGCATCGACGACTCGGCGCTCCGGCTGCTCGCAGGCGAGTACACCCGGGAGGCCGGCGTACGGCAGCTCGAACGGTCCATCGCCCGCGTACTGCGGAAGGTGACTGCGAATCTGGCGCTCGGTGAAGACCTGGGGACGCTGGCGATCAGTGCGGCAGACCTGAAGGGCTACCTGGGTACGCCGAAGTTCACGCCGGACTCGGCTGAACGTACTGCGCTGCCTGGTGTGGCAACGGGTCTAGCCGTCACCGGTGCCGGTGGTGACGTGCTCTTCATCGAGGCGTCGCTGGCGGACAAGGAGACCGGCCCGACCGGCGTCACGTTGACCGGACAGCTCGGCGACGTGATGAAGGAGTCGGCGCAGATCGCCCTGTCGTACCTGCGGTCGCACGGTGCGGAGCTCGGGTTGCCGGTCGGCGACCTGGCCGAACGGAACACGCACATCCACGTTCCGGCCGGTGCGGTCCCGAAGGACGGTCCGTCCGCCGGGGTCACGATGACGACGGCGCTCGCGTCGCTGCTGTCCGGACGGCCGGTCCGTTCGGAGGTCGCGATGACCGGTGAGGTGTCGCTGACCGGACGGGTGCTGCCGATCGGTGGCGTGAAGCAGAAGCTGCTCGCGGCGCACCGGGCCGGGCTCACGACGATCCTGATCCCGAAGCGGAACGAACCGGATCTGGAGGACGTGCCGGAGTCGGTGCTGAAGGAGCTGACGGTGCACCCCGTGAGCGACGTCCGCGAGGTGCTGGAGCTGGCCCTGGAGCCGGCCCAGGTGGACGCACGGCAGTTCGCGGCTTGATCGGTACTACGTACTCGGGCTGACCGGGTACGACGCGGCGCTCGGCTTGCCCGGGTGCTACCGGTAGACGGCCGGCGGAGTCTTGAAGACTTCGCCGGCCGTCGTCCTTTCGGATGAAATTCGGCCGGCCCCGGGCGTCGGCAGGCCGTAGTACGGGCTGTTTTGAGGTCCTCTGACGCTTGGAGCCACGCTCAGGTTGGCGTGAGGTAGATCACGTTGCCGAATTCGGCGTGGCTCTCGCATCACGTACCCTTTTGCGCATGCGCGCAAGGGAGAAGGGCGACCGTGGCGTCGTCCAATCAGTGGTTCTGTTCCTCGGCGTGAGTGTGCTGTCCGGCGCCCTCGCCGCCGGCCTGGCGATCCCGTTCGCGGGACTGGCCGGATTCGGCACCGAGAAGACGGCGGAGACCCTGCAGGACCTCCCGATCGAGCTGAAGACCGACCCACTTGCGGTGAAGTCCAAGATGGTCGCCGCCGACGGCTCCTTGATCGCGACCCTGTTCGAGCAGAACCGGGTGCCGGTGAAGCTGGCCCAGGTCGCCCCGATCATGCGCAAGGCGATCGTCTCCATCGAGGACGACCGGTTCTACGAGCACGGTGCCCTGGACGCAAAGGGGACCTTGCGCGCGCTGGTCCGCAACCAGAGCGAGGGCGGCGTCTCACAGGGCGGTTCGAGCATCACCCAGCAGTTCGTCAAACTGAGCCTGATCGAGAAGGCGCAGACTCCCGAGCAGGTGAAGGCCGCGACCGCTGAGACGTACCAGCGGAAGATCGCCGAACTGCGCTACGCGGTGGCCGTCGAGAAGCAGTTCTCCAAGGACGAGATCCTCGAGAAGTACTTGAACCTGGCGAACTTCGGCGACGGCGCCTACGGCATCGAGGCGGCAGCCCAGCACTACTTCTCCGTGCACGCCTCCCAGCTCAATCTCCAGCAGGCCGCGATGCTGGCCGGCCTGGTGAAGAACCCGACCGGCTACGACCCCACGAACTACGCCAAGCGCTCGAAGGATCGCCGCGACGTGGTGATCAACCGGATGAAGGAACTCAACGTCATCACCGCCAAGCAGGCGGCCGACGCGATCCGCACCCCGGTGATCGACCCGAAGAAGATCAGGAAGGACCCGAACGGCTGCGCCAACGGTCCGTACCCGTTCTACTGCCAATGGGTGATCTCCCAGCTGGTCGACAGCAAGTTGTTCGGCAAGACCACCAAAGAGTCCGAGCACTACATCAAGACCGCCGGCCTCACCATCAAGACCGGTCTCGACCCGAGGATCCAGGCCGCCGCGCAGAAGGCGATCGACCAGAACAGCAAACCGACCGACCAAGCCGTCTCTGCGACCACGGTGGTCGAACCCGGCACCGGCGTGGTCAAGGCGATGGCGCAGAGCCGCAGGTACGGCAGCGACAAGAAGACCGAAACGGCGTACAACTTCAACACCGAGAAGACGTACGCCGGTGGGTACGGCGGGTTCCAGAACGGTTCGACGATGAAGGCGTTCACCATCGCCGCCGCGATCCAGAAGGGCTTCCCGCTCACCTTCCGGATCAACTCACCGCCGACCATCGACCTCGGCGACGTGAAGTTCAGCACCTGCGACGGCACCGTCCGGTCGCCTGGCTACCATCCGAGCAACTCCACCAAGGTGTCAGGTGACCTGACCATGGTCGACGCCGCGCGCGCGTCGACCAACACCTACTTCGTCCAGCTGTCGCAGAAGGTCGGCCTCTGCCAGGTCGGCAAGGTGGCCGCTGCGCTGGGCATGCACGACGGTCAGACCGGTGCCGCCCTGGAGCAGGTTCCGTCCATGACGCTGGGTGTCGGCCTGATCGCGCCGCTGACCCTGGCCAACGCCTACGCGACCTTCGCCGCGCGCGGCATGTACTGCACTCCGGTCGGTGTCACCAGCGTGCTGAACGCCGCCGCCAAGCAGATGGGGAACTTCGGCCCGAAGTGCAGGCAGGCGATCAGCCAGCAGGTGGCCGACGGCACGAATTATGTGCTGCACCAGGTGATGCAGCCGGGCGGCACCGGTGGGCACCTCAACTTCGGCAGTAGCGATCTGGCCGGCAAGACCGGAACGATCAGCGACAACAAGGCCGTCTGGTTCTCCGGCTACTCCAACCGGTTCGCCGCCGCCGCCGTCGTGGCAGACGTGCATCCGAAGGCCAGGTCGCTGGTCGGCCAGACCCACGACGGCGACACGCTCAGCTTCTCCGAGGTCTCGGGCTCGGGGGTCGCCGGACCGATCTGGGAGGCGGCCATGCGCGGCATTCTCAAGGGGCTGCCCGCGACCCACTTCGTCGCGCCGGACGACAAGACCATCCGCGGCGACGTGAAGGACATCCCCTCCGTCACCGGGATGTCCCCGCAGGACGCCACCGACAAGCTCCAGCAGGCCGGCTTCGGCGTCGAGGTCGCCAGCGGCACCGTGAAGTCCGGCGAGCAGGCCGGAACAGTCGCCTGGACCAGCCCCCGCCAGAGCGACGGCGCTCCGGAGGGCGCAACCATCACCCTCTACATCTCCGACGGCTCCAAGGGCCAGCAGCCGCCCAACCCACCCGGCACCCCCACCACCCCCGGCGGCGGCCACGGCAAGCCCAAACCCCCCACCTGCCCGGTCTGGAACCCCAACTGCGGCGGCCGCTAGACAAGCCAAGGAGGGCCTCACCTCTCGAGGTAAGGCCTCCTTGCTGTTACCAGAACTGCCGGCGATCACCCATCGCCATGAACAGGCGAGCTTTAATGCTTAGTAATAACAGTCATCGCAACCGGTGTACCAACTGACCGTCTCGATCGGTGTCTTGCTATCGTGTAGTGCATATCCATAGGTGAAGATCTCGCGCCCCCGCGATGACATGGGAGTCCAGAGCTCTTCGGAATGTACCCGGACTCCAGATAGGCGCGAGGGAAATTAAAGGTTTGAGATGTCATGCGGGTCCACACCGCGTGACAGTTCGCCGAGTACCGGAGCTCAATTCGGTAGTCGCCATCACCGTGGTGATAGCTGACCTCTTTCGCCGTAATGCCCAACTGATTCGATTCCAGCACGAACCACACTTGCGCGAGTAGCAAAGCTAGAGAATCTCTTTGCAGTCGTCGTTATTGGCGGTCCACACGTGATTTGGTATTTCGTCGCCGCAGTTGGGTCAGGCGACGCTGATGGTTTCGTCGGCCGGTTCGGCGGTTCTGACGTCGGGGCAGTTCACGTCGGCCACCGTGGCGGTCGCGTCGGCGCCGGGTCTGGCGGACAGCCGGATGCAAGCGCGAGCGGCGTAGTCTTCGGCGTATCCGTGCTTGGTGCTCGTCGTCTTCGCCGTCACGATCGCGACAACCTCGACCATGCCCGACTGCTCCCGAGCCTCGGTGACGAGGGTGACCGGGAACTGGTCGTCACCGACGGCGGACCTGGCCCGATCCGCATACGAGTCCCCGGGAGTTCGCAGTACCTGCTCGAACCGTCCTTGGGCCGCGGTCACCTTCGCGCGAACCTCCGTACGGGATCGCTCCTGCACCGAAGGCCCGCCGGAACACGCCGCGAGCGCAACGAGGAGCACCGGTACGACGGCGGCGTAACGCCAGCGAACTCGCTGCGCACTACGCCGCCCGTCGGTCATAGGCCCATCCGCCGCAGAGTCTCGTTGAAGGATTGCGCATAGACTATTTGGCCGTTCTTGTCCGGATGGAACGACTGGATCGAGTAGCCGACCGCAGGATCCTTTCCGGGCCAGCTGATCGAGGTGAGCGGTTCGTCCCCGTCGGTCAGCGTCGTCACGATGCCACGGATCTTCGCCGGGTTGCCGCAGATCCCGTAGCCAACCTGATTCGGACCGTTCGGTTTGAACTCGTCCCGCGGGTCGGAGAAGTAGACGCCCGCGGCGGCACCGCCGACCCGGTCGACCGCTTCGCCGAGGTGCTGGGCGATCAGTGCCCCCATCGCGTTCAGCCAGGGAGTTTCCGCCGTACCGATGCCAGGAACGCAGCCACCGTCTCCCTCGAGCAGGCCCGGGTAGCCCATCAGCATGATCTTGGCCGCCGGTGCTCTCTTGCGAATCTCGGTCAGCACGGTCACCACCGAGTCCTCGACCGGCCCCGCGATCAGATTCGGCTCGATATCCTTCAGCGGTGAGCCGTCTCCTTCGAGCGTCGAGTTCTGGCACACGTCCGTCAGCAGCTTGATGCACTTCTCGATCACCGGACCGAAGCGCGCGTCGTTGCCGCCGATGGACAAGGTGACCAGGGTGGTGTTCTCGTCCAGGAAGCCGCGGTCCAGTTCGCTCACCTCGCGATATTGCCCTCTCCCATCCAGCCCGAACCCGTTCTGTGGGGGCGTCTGACCGGCGGGCACCGTGAGATTGGGCAGCAGGTTCTCGGTGTGTGCGTCGGAACAGGCCAGCAGATCGTGCTCGACGGCGGGATCCCACGCATCGGCGCGTTGCCCGATCGGGAGCGAACTGCCGGCCAGGACGCCGAGTCGCGACCAGGCGAACGGCGACCGGTGGCAGGCGTTGCGGTGCGGGTCCGCCTCGCCGGTACCGCTGTTCCAGCCGTGGTTGTTGGATTCCCGGTAGAAGTCGCGGCCATCGGTTTCGGACGCACCTTCGCCGGAGGAGTACGAGTCACCGAGCGAGACCGCGATCGTGCTCGGCTTGCCCGGTAGCGACTGGAAGGCGATCGCGTCCCAGGCGATGTCCTCGCTGCCGTCGCCGTCGAACGTCTTCGAGGACAGCGAGACCTTCGGCGTACCGGCGAACTTGAAGACGCCGAGAGACACCCATTTGTTGGCATAGGTGTGTTGCAGCAGCACTCTCGTCTTGGTGGTTCCGTCGCCGAGATTGACGACGTACCGGGCTTGCTGGGCATCGCCGAGGGTGTCCGGCATGTGCACCATGACCCTCGCCCAGCCATTCAGGCTGCGCCCCAGCTGCCAAGTCCCCGTCACCTCACGTTCGGGCTTGTTCGCCTGACTGTGGGTGAACCAGGCATGGCCCATGAAGCCCATACCGATCTGATGGAAGTCGATCTTCGACGTGTACTGAGCGGGGTTTCCCTGCGAAGCGAAATGCAGGCTGAAGGTTCCGGCCGAGCTGAATCCCGAGGAGCATCTCGAGGACGTCACTCCGTTCGGCATGTCGTCGATGACCTCGGCCGCTGGTGGCAGACCCGCCGTACTGCAGGCAGCAGGGTTCTGCTCCGGGTCGGGTGGCGTGTGCGACGAGTCCGGCTGCGGCTCGGGATAGGTGGTGTCGAACCGGTCGAGATAGTGACCGCAGGGATCGTCCGCCCCGTTCAGGCAGTCTTTCCAGGAGACCGGGAAGTGCCACCAGCACTTGATATCCGACCTGCTGCAGTTGGAGGTGTTGGGTGGCACCGGCGGTTTGCACTCGTTCTTCACCGCGTCGCAGAAGGCGGCCAGTGGCGGTTTCACCGCCGAGCGTTTGATCGTCCCGGCCATCCCGGCATCACTCCACCAACTCGCCCGGTACGACGCACCGAGCCGGGGGTTGACCAACGGATATGCGGCCCAGCCCATCACCTTCTCTTGGTAGGGCCAGTCCTGCGGATGGGCCGCGTCGGCGTAGTGGTTGAAGTCGAGGAAGGGCTTTCGCGCCGGATCCCACAGCCCGCTCATCGGGTTGTTCGTCCAGCCGAGGCCCCAGGCTCCGGTCGGATCCTGGCCCTGCGGGTAGAACCCGCTGTTGTAAGCCCAGACAGCCCCGAACCAGGACTCCAGCCGGGCGCTGTTGCCACCGTTGATGAGGACACCGGCGTCGTACAGCTGATTCCACTTCTCGGCCAGGATCTTCGCGGCCGCGGCGATGTTCACCGTGTAGTCGAGTGCGATGGCGCGCTGCTCGTTCAGACCACCCCACACGGTGCTGCCTTTCCGCATACCGTCGGTGATCTGACCGATGCCGTAGCCACAGTCCGCCTTGCTGAAGTCGATTTCCCAGCCGTTGCTGACCCGCCCGTAGAAATTTCCGATCAGGGGGTTTCCGGTCAGCGTCTCGATCGAGTGGCCGGACGCCTGCCAGAGGTTCGACTCCTGGGCGAGCACACCCAGCAGGATCTGCGGCGGGATCATCCCGCCACCGTGCAGTGCCGGGAGCTGGAACTTCGTCATCAACTGCGGGGTGTACGACGGCAGGCCGGACTGCTTCCAGTTGGCCGGCCGCGCAGTCTTCAGGTTGTTCTTGACCGCCTGATCGACAGCCCACTCCACCTGCCGTGGATTCGGCTGGTAGGCCTGGGTCCGGACATCGTTACGCGGAACCGCACAGGTAGCGGCGCTGTCGATGGGATTGTCGGCGTCACCCGCGGCGGCCGTCCGGAGTGCCGGCGACGAGTCTCCCGGCGACAGAGCGGCAACGGGTACGACGAACTGCACCGGTTTCGCCTGGTCGGTCACCGCGTCGATGGTCACCTGATCGCCGGCTTCCGTTGTCACCGAACGAACCGCAAGCCCACCGGTGTCCGCGACCTTCTCCGCCTCACCAGCCCAGGGCAGAGTCTTGATCCCGGCGCCCAGCGCCTTGGTCTGAGTCGTGCCGGTCAGCGCCACCTGGCCGTGCGGTAGCTGATGAGTTTTGACCGCGCTCCTCGGCCCCGAGCCCAGCACAGAGCCGGTCATCGAGCCACCGGCGCGGAAGGCGAGTACGCGCGCGGTCTCACCGATCGTCTCGGTAGCCACGATCCGCCCGTCGGTGGTCGGCCGGAGCCGGGAGAGGGCTCCCGTGGCCGATCCCCTCTTCCGTACCTGCCCGGTGGGCCCGACCTCGACCAGGCTGCTGCCCTGTGCGGCCCAGACCGAGCCCTGGTACGGCACGGCCGAGGTCAACTCGCCCGCGGCGACCCTCGGCGCGGCACCGGCGCCGGTCGCCGCATTTACGACGATCAGCCGGGTCCGCGGCGAGCTCTTGTGATCGAACTGGCTCAGTACGGCGGTTTCGCCGGTGCCACAACCCGGGTTGGCGTAGGCGAGGCTGGCGGTCGTAGCCAGCTTGCGCACCTTCCCGTTCGACAGATCCACGACCGCCGAGAAGCCCGCCTTGTCGAAGGCCACCTGATCATTGGTGAAGCTCCGCGGGGCGTAAACGACGACCAGATACCGCCCGGAGCCGGTCAGGCACCCGTTGCCGATCCACTGATCGGTGTCGAAGCCGATCTCCCCGAGCGTCGCCCGCACCTGCCAGCGGTAGCCCTTGGACTCATCGGCGGCGAGCACCTGGAGCCCAGCGCTCGACCCGATCAACGTCCAGGCGCGGCCCGTCGACTTCTGCCAGCCGGGCCCGAGCAACCGGTCCCGCTCCGCGACTTTGACGTCAACCTGCACCGCCTTCGGCCCCGCCGGCGGTGCCACAGACGGCTCCGAGGGCCCACTCCCGGCGCCGGGCGACGGGACACCGGCGGCAGCCCGCGCGGACACGCCGGTGAGCGGCGAAACAACGACCGCCGCGGCGACGAGAACAGTCGCGACCCGGCTTCTCAATCTTTGAACACGCATAGGAACCTTCTCCGAATTGGACGGAACGGAGTTCACAGGCATTCGACCTGCAACGAACACAGGAATGACGAAGGCGTATCGGGCCTACAGGTTCGTGATCTTGCAGCCATCATCATTTGCGGTAAAGACACAGAACCGCTCCCACGGATAGTCCTGACCGATCATCTTGGTCCAACTGGGCCCGCTGCCATCCGAATTGCTGGTGTAGACGACCTTCGTGATGGCTTTGTGGTCGGCGTCGTAAATTCCACCTGCTATATAGGCGTACTGGCCGATCCCGCCATTTTCCGAGTCCCAGCGAAGCCGGGTCCAGAACGCGTGACAACTCGGCGACCACCGCAGTTCCGCGAGGATCAGGCTCGCCTGGAGATCCAGCTTCGTCACAGCGTCCTTCGAACACCCTGAAGCCTCCGGGTCCAGCCCGTTGCACCGTGTATAGGTGCAGGTGGCCGCGCTGGCCGGAACCGCGTTGATGCCTACCAGCGAAGCACCGGCCACGGCGGCCGCCGCAACGACTCGTACCGCATTTTCCAAGCTCGACATCGAAGTCCTCTCACAATCCGTGTGTCAGGTCAGTGAATTCAGAGATTGGTAATCTTGCAGCCGTCGTCAGTGGCCGTGAAAACGCAGAACCGCTCCCACGGATAAGCCTGGGAGATCATCTTGGTCCAGGGATGGCCCTCCGGGTCGGATGTGTAGACGATCTTCGTCACCGGCTTGTTGTTTGCGTCGTAAACGCCGCCGGCGATGTAGGCATACTGACCGATTCCACCGTTGGCCGGATCCCACCTGAGCCGGGTCCAGAACGCATGACAACTCGGCGACCAGCGCAATTCTGCAAGAATCAAACTTGCCTGGAGATCCAGCTTGGTAACCGCGTCTTTCGAGCATCCGGTCGTTTCGGGATCCAGTCCGTTGCAGGCTGCGTAGGTACACGGGGCAGCGGCCTGCGCGGGCGCAGACGCGAAACCGACGAGACCGCCCGCCGCTACCGCAGACGCGACGGCGACCCGCAACACAGTGTTCAACTTGTGCATCAATCCCTCACATTCTTGTCAGTGGATCATCTGTAGACCCACGGGCTGTACGAATCGCGGTCGTAGTAGCCCTGCTCGATCGGCAACGAGATGCACCAGAAGTTCGCCATGGAATACGACTGAACCCGGGCCAGCGAATAGATCATTACAATGTCGTGATCCGAATTTGAGATCGCTCGCTGATCCGCTGTACAACCATGGCAATCAGGGCACTTGTTATAGCAACCGGTGCAGAAGGATTTCCGGCACACTAACCTCCGGATAGCAACAGAGGGCTCCGAGTCAGGCATGCGACAGCGAATGAAATGGGTTGTGTGCGAAGACCGGAGCGGGACGGAATCGATACTCGGTCTGACGCTAGCCCCGGACCGCTGAACCGGGAAGCCGGACGGGCGGAGATTGCATGTTGTTGCAACGCGGGCCGCTCCCGGGCGTTGCAACAACATGCAATTCTCGGAAGGTGCGTTGCTCCGCTGGGCCGACGGAAATAGGTTGCCCTGCGGGTCCAGGCCCATCGGCAGCGTCGCCGGGCCAACGCCTCTTACTAAGTGAGGTCACGTGTCTTCTGCACGAATGCCGGCCATGATTCTTCTTCTCGCGACCTCCTTGGTCAGCGGAAACGGGATCCGTGCTGACGCGATCCCAGCCCAAATGGTCACCGCCCCCGCGACAGCAAGCCGGGCAACAGCCTCGCAACCAGCCCCTGATGTCGTGCTGAACGGCTGGGGCGATCAGTCGGGCTATCACCTGAGTGCCGCGACAGGCCCTAGTGGCTACAAGTGGCGAGACCTGGCGGTGCTGAGACCAGGCGGTCTGGATGCCGAGTCGTGGACCGGCTATCAGTGCGTGTCGGGCGACGGCAGGTACGCCGCTGTGGCAGTTCTGCCCACCTCAGCCGTCAACCGGGCCGCCGCTCGCGATCATGGCGGCTTCGCCTACTCGGTAGATCTCGCCACCGGTGCCGTGAAACCCGTCGCGAGCGGCGTGGCCGTGAAGTACCACTCCCCAGGCTGCGGTACGACGGACCTGGCCGAGTTCGTCGTCAATCCAGGCGAGAACCAGCGCAAGACCCAGATCCTCTCGGTCGACCTGGCCTCCGGATCAATCCGCCACACCACCGAGGTCGACGGTCAGATCACCTCGGTCGTTCCCACCATCGACGGGCCGGTCGGCGTTCAGGGCGACATGCTGGTGCGGATCCCTGAAGACGGAGCCGGTAAGTCGTCTCCGGTGGGACTCGCTCAGCTGACCGGTGTGGCCTACGACCTCCGCCCGTCATCGGGCGGAGTCGATTTCGTCGTCCGGCCGGACGACGAAGCGGTCGCCTCGGTGATGAGGTTCCGGGGCGGGAAACTCAGCAAGCTGGGGCAAGGCCCGGCCCGAGCTGTCCGACTGCTGCAGGGAAGATCCGGCCGGTCGGTCGTCGCGGGCACCACCGCTCTTTCGGCCTCGACCGGGCTACTGCGCGCCGGCATGGCCAGGTTGCCACTGGGTGTCTCGTCCGCATCCCTGGATGGCCGCATCCTCACCGGGTCCGGTCCCAGCACAGAGTCTGCGGCACCACTGATGGCGGAGACCTCCACCGGCATGCTGGTCACCCAGCAAGCGCCCGCAGCCTCCGCCAAGGTCACTACCGAGCTGCCGGCATCCGTGACCGTGGCTGGGCAGATGGCGGCAGCTTCCGGGGAGAAGGTCGCAGCAGCCGGTACGCCGAAGTGTGCGGTAGAACGCCTGGCGGAGAACCGGCAGGTCCTGCAGCCCGGCACCGCCCAGGTGGCCTGGGGAATCCAGATGGCCGAGCAAGGCCTGCTGACCGGCACCAGCTACACCCGTCCTCCGGGCTACGCGAATCTCGGCCTGGCGTCCTACGCGCCGAACACCGACTTCGCGCGGGTTCCGCTCAAGCATCCGGCATCAGACAGCTTCGATTCCGTGCCGCGGTCGGTGTACCAGGCGATCGTGGCTCAGGAAAGCAACTTCAGCCAGGCCTCTTGGCACGCGCTGCCCGGCATCGCGGGCGGCCCGCTGATCGGCGACTACTACGGCGCCGGCGGGTCGATCTCGCACATGGACTACACCAAGGCCGACTGCGGCTACGGCCTCGGTCAGGTCACCACAGGAATGTCCAAGGGCGACACTGTCTACTCGGTCAACGGGCAGACAAAGATCGGCGTGGACTACCAGGAGAACGTCTCCGCCGGCCTGCAGATCCTGGAGCGCACCTGGAACCAGCTGTACGACGCGGGCATCACGCTCAACGGAGGCAACCCACGCTACCTGGAGAACTGGTATCTGGCTGCCTGGGCCTACAACTCCGGCATCCAGCCCACTGCCGCCTTCGGCAACACGACCGGATGCATCCCCAGTCCGACCTGCACAGGCCCGGACGGGACGTGGGGTCTCGGATGGTCGAACAACCCTCGCAACCCGGACTATCCACCGAACCGCCCGCCGTACCTCCGCGACACCTACGCGGATGCAGCTCATCCGGGTGACTGGCCTTACCAGGAACGGGTGATGGGCTGGATGGGGCAGCCCATCAAGCGATTCGGGGAGGCCGCCTATGCGAAGCCTGACTATCACGGTGGCAAGAGCTGGCTACAGATACCGCCGGTGGGCACCTTCTGCACCACCGACAACAAGTGCGATGCGACGGGTCAGCAGAACCCGAAGTACTGCACTCTCGCCAGCTTCCAATGCTGGTGGCACCAGCCGGTGACCACCGTGACGGACTGTACGACGACCTGCGCCACGAGTGCCTATACAGCTACTGCCGGGTCGACCGAACCGGCAATGGTCTATCCACACCCTCATCCACCGACTTGCTCGCTCGACACCGGCAAGGTCCCGAACACCGGCCATGGAGCGCCGATCATCGTCGACGAGTCGCAGAGCCAGCCGCCACTCAACCGGGTCGGTTGCGGCGCCTCGAACTGGACCCAAGGTGGCACTTTCACCTACTCGTACGGCACCAACGCTTCCGGTGATCAGATCGGCGCGATCGACACCCACCAGGCCGGCGTCGGATTCGGTGGTCACGTCCTGTTCACCCATACCGAGACCGGCGAGAACCCGGATCTGATCAACACCGGTACGTGGACACCGAACCTGCCGAAACTCCAGTACTACAAGGTGAAACTCCACTTTCCGTCCACCGCTGCCACGGCGACCAACGTCGTCTATTCGATCTATCCCGGTGGTGGTGTGCGGCCATGGAAGTTCCGGGTGAACCAGAACTGGGGGTCGGAGGAGTGGGTCACCATCGGCACCTTCGCGATGGAGAACGGCGGCAATGTCCAGCTCACCAACAAGAGCGACGTCACGGGGTCGGGCAACATGCACCTGGCCGACTTCGACGTCGCGTACGACGCGGTCGCCTTCATCCCGATGGGCGGTACGCCGGGTCAGCCGATCGGCGGCCCACCCGGCGTCAAGGACGCACCGAAGGGGAGCAACCCGGCCTGGGTGCAGTGCGGCTGCGTCCGCCGTACCGCGGGAGACCCGGTCGACACCAGCACCGGGTTCTTCGGCGAGTCCTTCACCGATCTGTCGACACCGGGTCGAGGCATGCCGCTCGACTTCACCCGGACCTACGCCTCGGCGACCGCGAGCCCGTCCGGACCGAACGCATCTCTCGCCATCAATGGTCCGTTCGGTTGGGGCTGGACGCACTCGTACAACCTGAGCTCCAGCACCGACGGAACCAGCGGTGATGTGACTGTCAAGCAGGAGGACGGTTCACAGGTCGTCTTCACCAATGCCAACGGTACCTATACGCCTTCTTCGCCGCGCTACAACGCGACCCTGGCCAGATCGGGCTCCGTCTACACGTTCGTTCGACGGTCGAAGGAGGTCTTCCGCTTCGATGTGGCCACCGGGCACCTGACGTCCGAGACCGACCTGGCCGGCCTGAAGGCAACCACGCAGTACGCGACGACCTTGGCCTACAACTCCTCCGGTCAGCTGAGCACGATCACCGACCCTGGCGGTCGCCGATACACGCTGACCTGGACGGGTAGCCACATCACCGGCCTCTCGGACACTGCCGGACGTACAGTCACCTACGGCTATGACGCGGCAGGCAATCTGACCGATGTGTACGGCGTCGGCACAACCCGTACGCCGACTCTGCAGAACGATGATCACGCCCAGTTCGGCTACAACGCGGCGCATCTGATGACCACGATGCGGCAGCCGGCGCAGTACGGCAGTGCAGCGAGTCCGACGCCGGTCACCTCGATGGTCTACGACGCGGCAGAGCGGGTCACGCAACAGACCGACCCGGCGGGTGGCGTCACCGTCTTCGACTACGGACCGACAGCCGGTCAGGTGCGGGTCACCGATCCGGCCGGGCATGCAGTGCTCTACACGTACTCCGACGGGATGCTGCAGTCGGAGACCCGGGGCGCCGGCACGGCGGATGCGGGCACCTGGACCTACACCTATGACCCGATCAGCCTCGGCGTCACATCGATCAGCGACCCGATCGGGAACCTCCAGACCTTCACGTACGACGACCACGGCAACCAGACACTGGCCAGCGACGCCCGGGGCTTCACCACCAGTTCGGAGTACGACGACAAGGACAACCTGGTCAGGACAGTCGATCCGGCCGGCCTGGAAACCCTCTATGCCTATGACGAGGCCGGGCACATCCCGGCCGGCACCGCGGGCATCGGCGTCCTGACCGGCGTCACGCAGCAAGAGATCGGCGACGAGACCTCAGCACGACAGGTCAGCCTGTACTACGAGGACGCGGCCCATCCGGGCGACGCCACTCGTGCCGTGGACGCGCGCGGGAACCCGGTCAGCACCAGCTACGACGCCGCCGGGAACATCATCAGCTCGACTGACGCGCTGAACAACAAGTCGAGGTACGGCTACGACCTCGCCCGGGGTCTGTTGACCTCGACTGTCTCGCCGATCGGGGTCGCCGCGGGCGTTGTGCCGGGGTGCACCCCACCGACGAAGGGTTGCACCAGCTACGGCTACGACGGCTGGGGCAACCGGATCAGGGCCACCGACCCGTTGGGGCACGTCGTCTCGGCAAAATTCGATGCCAACGGCAACCAGATCTCAGGCACCGACGGGAACAACCGGACGACCACTACCGCCTACGACGCCTTGGACAGGGCCGTCTCGGTGACCCGGCCGGACAACAGCTCGAACCGCACCGAGTACAACGGCGACTCGACCGTCGCCAGGACGATCGACGGCAAGAACGCGGCCACGGTCTACAGCTACGACGCCCAGGGCCGGCAGGTCAGCCGGACCGACGCGAACAACCGGCGGACGTCCTCCAGCTACGACTCCGCAGGCAATCTGAAGACCATCACCGATCCGGCCGGCCGGGTGACGACCTACGCCTACGATCCGTCCGGACGGCCGACCTCGATCGACTATTCGGACAGCGCCACGCCCGACGTCAGCACCATCACCTACGACCCGGCAGGCCGGGTCACCACGATGACCGACGGAACCGGGACGACCACCAGCACCTACACGACATTCGGTCAGCCGGCGTCCCGGACCACGGGCGCGGGCGCTGTCACCACCTTCGGGTACGACGAGAACAACAACCAGGTCTCGATCGGCTATCCGGGCGCGACCGGACGAACGGTGACCAACACCTTCGACAAGGCCGACCGGCTCAGCGCGGTCAAGGACTGGAATGCCAGATCGACGACGTTCGGCTACGACGCCGACGGCCACTGGCAATCGACGACTTCTCCGAACGGGACCGTCGCAACCACTGTCCTGGACGATGCAGGAACTCCGATCTCGGACACCCTCAAGAAGGGGACGACCACTCTGGCCTCGCTCGGCTACGCGCGGGACGCAGCCAATCAGGTCGTCGGCGAGACCCCCACAGGTCTGCCCGGTAGTCAGCAGACCTTCGGTTACACGCCGACCGAGCAGCTCAAGTCGTCGACCTCGAGCACCGGCACGGTCAGCTTCGGCTACGACGCAGCCGACAACCCGATCCAGCTCGGCGCGGCCAACCAGGTCTTCGACGCCGCCCAGCAGTTGTGCTGGTCGGTCACCGGTACGGCGCCGGCCAACCCGACCTGCGGGAGTCCGGTCGCGGGCGCCACTGTCTACGCCTACGACAACCAGGGCAACCGCACCAAGAAGACCGCCGGCGCCACGGTTACGAACTATGCCTACGACCAGGCGAACCACCTGGTCGGCATCAGTGGCTCGACATCCGCGACCTATCGCTACGACGGCAACGGACTAAGGGCGTCCAAAACCGTCGGCGGCACAACCACCCAGTTCACCTGGGACGGCAGTGAGATTGCGAGCCTGCTTTCCGACGGCACCACCAGCTACCTCTACGGCCCGGGCCGCACACCGATCGAACAGATCTCGCCGACCGCGAGCCAGTGGTACTTCCACGACCAGCTGGGCTCGACGCGAGGTCTGACCGACGCGGCCGGTGCCCTGACCGGCAGCTACAGCTACGGCCCGTACGGCGTGGTCGTGGGCCACGGAGGCAGCGCATCCACTCCGCTCCAGTTCGCAGGCCAGTACGCCGATCCGGAGTCGGGTCTGCTCTACCTGCGAGCGCGGTACTACGACCCGTCCACCGCCCAGTTCCTGTCGGTCGACCCGGACGTCCGCAACACCCAGAGCGCCTACGGCTATGCCCAGAACAACCCGCTCAACGCGGTCGATCCGCTCGGGAGGTTCGCCTTCCTGCTGGCGCCACTCGCGGCCCTTGTCGCGGCCGTCGTGGTCGCCGTGGTGGTGGTTGTAGCGGTCGTGGTCGTGGCTTGGGCGGTCTCCTCAGCCATCGATTACGGGCTCAGCAACTGGTCCAACAACAGTGGTCAGAACTACTATCCGCCGCCGAAGACGCTGCCTGCGTTCCCGGATGCCAAACCTGCGAAGCCTAAGACCTCTGTGCAGGGCGGCGGTAAGCTCAGAAAGCGCTGGAAGGACAAGAAGGGCTGTATCTACGAATGGGACAGCCAGCACGGCGCTGTCGAGAAGTACAGCAAGAGCGGCAAGGAACATCTCGGCGAATACGATCCCGACACCGGCGAACAGACGAAACCCCCGGAGCCCGGCCGTGAAGTCGAAAAGTAGCGATTGGACGATCGAAGTCTTCTCCGACGAAACGGAGTGGTTGATCGACGAAGTGACGGTCCCGGGCCTGCTCGGCCGGGAGGTCCGCGAGATCCTGGCTCTCCCCGAGGAGGAGGACATTCGCGGCACCTACCGTCTGGATGGTGAAGCGCTCGCCCGAATTGCCGCCAGGGCGGGCTACCGACCGGTGACCGGTGCGTCGTTCTTCCTGTCCTACGAAGGTGACGGAACGCTACGCTGAGCACAGGAAGGCGGGCCGCACGTTCTGTGCGGCCCGCCTTCACATTGCTACGATCGGTGGTTGTGCATCTTCTGCACTCTCCTACAGCGTCACCCGGCGACAGCCGTCGTCCCTGGCCGTGTAGACACAGAACATCTCCCACGGGTAGGCCTGGGAGATCATCTTCGTCCACTGGTGCCCGTTGGGATTGCTGGTGTAGGTGATCATGGCCGTCGGATCACCGTTCTCGTTCCATTTGCCACCCTGAATCAAGGCGTACTCGCCGAGTCCACCGACCGACGAATCGTGGCGAAGCCTTGTCCAGAAGGCGTGACAGCTCGGCGACCAGCGCAGTTCGGCCAGAATCAGACTGGCCTCGAGGTCGTCCTTGGTGACCGCATCCTTGGAGCATCCGGTGGTCTCCGGGTCCAGGCCGTTGCAGCCTGCGTAGGTGCAGGGCGGTGCGGCGAGAGCGGGCGCCGTCGTCAGCCCCGTCAATCCGCCAGCAGCTAGGGTGACGGCGGCGAACACCCGCAGTACGCCAGTGATATTGCGCATGTCAATCACTCACATTCCTTATCGGTGGATCACCGGTAGACCCACGGGCTGTACGAATCCGGTCCCTGGGAGTCGGCCCAGACACCGCGCCAGTACCAGCCGCCGCCGAACATGTTGGTCCACTCTTTTGTCTCGCCGGGGCAGAACTGGTGCTGAGGCGTTTGTCGACGATCAGGTTGTGATCGTGGTCGTAGAAACCGCGCTCGATCTGCAACGAGATGCACCAGAAGCTCGGTGTCGCATAGGACTGGACCCACGCCGCCCTGCACGCCGGCGAATAGATCACCACGACGTCGTACTCCCCGCTGGAGATCGCTCGCTGGTCCGCGGTGCACCCCATGGCGACCGGGCCCTTGTTGTAACAACCAGTACCGGTGCAGCCGACCGCCGACGCGGTGGTCGCGGTGAGTCCGGTCAGCGCCACCATGGCCACGAATGTGCCCAGAGCCAGCACCACCCGACGCAACAGATTCTTCGACATAAAACCTCCGGTGAGCACCTCAGAGCTCCGAACCGGGGCATGCGGCAGCGAAGATAACGCGTCGTATGCAAATGCCGGACGGAGCGGTCAGGCAATGGACGGAAACGACTTCTTGCCTGACGCTAACCCCGCCCCGTTGACACCGGGAAGTGGTCCGAACGAGATTGCATTTTGTTGCAATCCTGCCCGGACCCTACGTCTGCAAAATGCGAGTTGTGGAAGTTGCAGCTTTTGACACTTGCAGGCTGTTGCAATTTGCGCCGGGCGCTAGCCGGCCAGTTGGCGTTTTACCTCGGCGGAGACGGCGCCGCCGTCGGCCTTGCCTTTGACCTTGGGCTGGAGGGCGCCCATCACCTTGCCGATGCCGCGCGGGCCGAGTTCGGCGGCGCCGGTCGCGGCGATGGTCTCGGTGACCAGGGCGGCGATCTCCTCGGCGGTCAGTTGCTCGGGGAGGTACTCGGCGAGGATGTCCGCCTCGGCCTGCTCCTTGTCGGCCAGTTCGGCCCGGCCTGCCTCGCGGTACGCCGTGACGGACTCGCGGCGCTTCTTGGCCTCTGCACCGAGGACCTCGAGAACCTCCGCGTCGGACAGCTCGCGGGCCTCCTTGCCGGCCACCTCCGCCTTGGTCACGGCCGTGAGCGCCATCCGCAGGGTCGACTTGCGGATCTCGTCGCGCGCCTTGAGGGCCGCGGTCATGTCGTCGTGCAGGCGCTGCTTCATCTCGGAGTTGGACATGCCCACGATTGTGGCAGGCTGGTGAAATGAGTTTCACGGGGTCTGCCCTGAAGACCGCTGCCGTCGTGGCCGGCGTCGGCGCCGCCTGCGTGGCGTACGCGGCGGGGATCGAGGTCCGCTGGTACACGCTGCGCCGGTTCACGGTACCGGTGCTGCCGCCCGGCGCCGACCCGATCAAGGTGCTGCACCTGTCCGACCTGCACCTGATGCCGAACCAGGAGCGCAAGATCCGCTGGGTCAACGAGCTCGCCAAGCTCGAGCCGGACCTGGTCGTCAACACCGGCGACAACATCTCCAGCCCCGACTCGGTGCTGCCCCTTCTGCGCGCACACGGAGCCCTGCTGGACCTGCCCGGTGTCTTCGTCTTCGGCTCCAACGACTACTGGAAGCCGCACTTCAAGAACCCGGTCAACTACCTGCTCCCGGCCCAGAAACAGCGCCACAAGCCGCACGGTCCCGACCTCCCGTTCGAGGAGATGCGCAAAGCCTTCACCGACGCCGGCTGGACCGACCTGAACAACGCGAAGGGCAGCCTCAAGGTGAACGGGCTCCGCCTCGACTTCGCCGGCACCGACGACCCGCACATCAAGCGAGACCGGTACGCCGAGGTCGCGGGTGAGGTGGATCCCGCGGCGGATCTGTCGATCGGGGTCACCCACGCGCCGTACCAGCGGGTCCTGAACGGTTTCGTCGGTGACGGGTATCCGCTGGTGCTTGCAGGACACACCCACGGCGGCCAACTCGCAGTACCGCTGTACGGCGCTCTGGTGACCAACTGCGACCTGGACACGTCGCGGGTGAAGGGTCTGACCAGCTGGGGCTACAACGGCCGCCAGGCAGCCCTGCACGTGTCGGCCGGCCTCGGCACTTCGCCGTACGCGCCGGTCCGTTTCGCCTGTCGGCCGGAGGCGACGCTGCTCACTCTGGTGCCCCGGATTAACCCGATTTCGTCCCAGCGGTAGGCGCATGTAAGCTAACGCCGACTTCGGGCTGTGGCGCAGCTTGGTAGCGCGCGTCGTTCGGGACGACGAGGTCGCAGGTTCAAATCCTGTCAGCCCGACAGATGAGGGTGGTGACCACTTGGTCACCACCCTCACTTTCTTTTGCGGCACTGCCTAGGGTGGTGTCGTGCAGAGGGTGGATCTGGGCGAGGTCGAGTACGAGGTCGCCACGAAGGACATGGCGACCTGGGTCGCCGAACGAATCGACGGCGAGGCCGAGGACCGGCTGTTCCTGCTCAGTCATCCGCCGGTGATCACGTACGGGCCGCGCACCTCGCTTGCCGATCTGCCGGCTGAGGCCGCGGCCATCCCGACCGTCGCGGTGGACCGCGGCGGCTTCGCGACGTACCACGGGCCCGGGCAGCTGGTCGGGTATCTGGTCATCGACCTGAAGCGGCGAGGCGTGGTCGACGTCGTCCGCTGGGTCGAGAACGGGCTGATCGACGCCCTCGGGTCGCTGGGATTCCCGCTGATCCGGCGCGACACTCCCAAGGGCGCGAGCAGCCTGGTGGGTGTCTGGACCGAGGACCATCGCAAGCTGTGCTCGATCGGCATGCGGATCAGGCGCGGCGTGACCAGCCACGGCTTCTCGATCAACCGCGATCCGGAGATGAGCGTCTTCCACACCTTCACCACCTGCGGCCTGCACGACGTGACGATGGTCTCCCTGGCCGAACTCGCCGCCGAGACCGGCGTCCCGCTGCCCACCGACGAAGAACTCCGCACTGCGGTGGCCACGTCCCTCGGCGCAACCTGAGCGGGATATCGATAGCCTGCGGGCATGAGCGACGACGTGAGCGACGCCGAGGAGGCGGGGCACGGCGTGCCGGCCGACTTGGAGGAGGCGCTCGAGGAGGCGGACGCGGAAGCAGCGGAAGAGGCCGACGAGGGGCGGTTCGACGCGCCACCCTTGCCGCCGCTGCTGGTTCTGGCGGTGGTGGGGCTGCTGGCTGGTTTCGTCATGATCGCCTGCATCTGGCTGAGCGAACAGGGCTGCAACCAGATCCGCGACACCCCGAACTGCGGTGCCGTTGGGTTCCCGCTGCTCGTCCTGACCGTGGTCGTCACGATCGTCCTGGCCGCGCTGGCACTCACCAAGCTGGCGATGCCGCATCCGCGGCTGGTCGCGTTCCTCGGGGTGATGTTCATGCTCCTGATCGTGCTGGCCTTCCTCACGGATCACCTGTCGTCGACGTGGAACCTGCTCGTCGTACCGGTGCTGTCCGCCGTCACCTTCCTTGTCGCACACCTGATCGCCGGACGGTTGGAGCGAGCCGATGCCTGAACTCCCCCGCTACAAGTGCCTGCGCACCACCGCCGTACCGAATCTCGACGGCACCCTGACCGACCCGGCCTGGGAGAACGCGCCCTGGACCACCGACTTCGTCGACATCCGCGGCGGCGACAGCCCGGCGCCCCGGTTCCGGACCCGCGCCAAGCTGATGTACGACGACGACTTCCTGTACGTCGGCGGCCTGCTCGAGGAGCCGCATGTCTGGTCGACGATGACCGAGATGAACACGTACCTGTTCGAGGAGAACAACTTCGAACTGTTCCTCGACCCGGACGGCGACGGGCTCAACTACTACGAGCTCGAGGTCAACCCGCTCAGCACCCTCTGGGAGCTCACGCTCACCAAGCCGTACGACGACGGCGGTCACGCGGTGAGCCCGACGAACCTGCCGGGCCTGCGCTCCGCAGTACACGTCGATGGAACCCTCAACGACCCGTCGGACACCGATGCGGCCTGGTCGGTCGAGCTGGCGTTGCCGTGGGCCGAGCTGGCGCAGTTCAACCAGGGCAAGCCGCGGCCGGACGCCGGTGACGAGTGGCGGATGAACCTGATGCGGATCGAGTGGAACCACCAGGTCGTGGACGGCGAGTACCGCAAGGGTTCCGAGCAGGACTTCTGGGTCTGGTCCCCGCAGTACGTCGTCAACATGCACAAGCCGAGCGAGTGGGGCGTACTCGAGTTCTGACGGCTGTGGTTCTGGCCACAGCGGATGACTCTCGCCGGATGTCTGGGCGCTGGTTAGAGTCGAGCGGACACCCAACTGCAATGGAGCAGCCTGATGGACAAGACGTACGAGACGCCGCAGGCAGCGGTCGACGACATCGGCGACGGTGCGAGCCTCGCGGTCGGCGGCTTCGGACTGTGCGGCAACCCGATGCAGCTGATCGAGGCCCTGCACGCGAAGGGGGTGAGCGGGCTCAGCGTCGTGTCGAACAACTGCGGCGTCGACGACTGGGGACTCGGCATCCTGCTCGCGGACAAGCGGATCGCGAAGATGACGTCGTCGTACGTCGGCGAGAACAAGGAGTTCGCCCGGCAGTTCCTCTCCGGTGAGCTGGAGGTGGAGCTCACCCCGCAGGGCACGCTCGCCGAGAAGCTCCGGGCCGGCGGCTGCGGGATCGCCGCGTTCTTCACGCTGGCGGGTGTCGGCACCCAGGTGGCCGAGGGCGGGCTGCCGCAGAAGTACAACACCGACGGCTCGGTGGCGAAGGCTTCGGAGCCGAAGGAGACGCGCGAGATCAACGGTACGACGTACGTGCTCGAGCACTCCATCACGACGGACTTCGGCCTGGTGCACGCGCTGAAGGGCGACACGCACGGCAACCTGATCTTCGATCGGAGCGCCCGCAACTTCAACCCGCTGGCGGCGATGGCCGGGCGGATCACGATCGCGCAGGTGGAAGAACTGGTCCAGCCTGGTGAGCTGAACCCGGACGAGATCCATCTGCCCGGCGTCTACGTCCAGCGCATCGTTGCTGTCGGCAAGGACATCGAGAAGCGGATCGAGAAGCGGACGGTCCAACCCCGCGAGGCCTACGAGGCCGCCCGTCAGAAGCTGGAGGCCTGAGATGCCACTGACCCGTGAGCAGATGGCCGCCCGGGCCGCGGCCGAACTCGAGGACGGCTCGTACGTCAACCTCGGCATCGGCCTGCCGACGCTGGTGCCGAACTACATCCCCGACGGCGTCACCGTCGTCCTGCAGAGCGAGAACGGCATCCTCGGCGTCGGCCCGTACCCGGTCGAGGGCGACGAGGACCCGGACCTGATCAACGCCGGCAAGGAGACCGTCACGACGTTGCCAGGGGCATCGTTCTTCGACTCGTCGCTGTCGTTCGGGATGATCCGCGGCGGCGCGATCGACGCGGCCATCCTCGGCGCGATGCAGGTCTCCGCCAAGGGCGACCTGTCGAACTGGATGATCCCGGGCAAGATGGTCAAGGGGATGGGCGGCGCGATGGACCTGGTCCACGGCGCCAAGAAGGTGATCGTGCTGATGGAGCATGTCGCCAAGGACGGCTCGCACAAGATCCTCGAGGAGTGCGACCTGCCCTATACCGGCCGCGGCGTCGTCAACCGGATCATCACCGACCTCGCCGTCCTGGACATCGCCGACGACGGCCTCCACCTGGTCGAACTCGCCGACGGCGTCACCTTCGAAGAACTCCAGGAAAAGACCGGCGCCCCGATCAAGCAGTAGGCCTTCTCACTGAACGGCACCAGTCCGGTACGCACGGCTCGGAACGTGGTCGAGAACACGGTCCGGGCCGGCTGCCGATGCCAACCTCAGTCCTGGGTCAAGTCGTCCCACAAAGGTGGATGCGGTCTTGTGGTGGGCGGTTGACTGTGCGGGAATGAGGCGGGCGAGTGGGGACAGGTGGTAGGCGTGGATGTGTTCGTGATCGGTGGCGTGGGCGTCGACACGATCGTGCGGGTGCCGGCCTTGCCGTTGCCGGCGCGGGAGACGATCACCGTCGATCCGATCGAGTCGTACGTCGGGCACACCGGGCACGGCGTCGTCCTGGGCTGCCACCGGCTCGGCCTGGACGCGGCGATCGCGGACGTGATCGGTGACGACGACGAGGGCGACCGGATCCGCTGGACCTACCAGAAGCTCGGCATCCCGTTCACCGCGGTGCTCACCCCCGGCGGCACCCGGCGCGCGGTGAACCTGGTCTCCCCCGACGGGCGCCGGGTCTCGCTCTACGACGCCCGCCGGCCGCAGTACGACGGACTCAAGGTGCACCCCGATCTGTGGCGCCCGGACGTGGTCCGGACCAGGCACGTGCACGTCTCGATCATGGATTTCGCCCGCCAGGCGCTGCCCGACCTGGCGATGGCCGACTGCTCGGTCTCCACCGATCTGCACGACTGGAACGGCGTCGACGACTACCACCGCGACTTCGCGACCGCGGCCGATGTGGTCTTCGTTTCCGCCGCGGCGCTGCCCGACGACGCGATCGGCTGGATCTTCGCGCACGGCCGCGCCCAGGCGGTGGTCGCGATGGCCGGCGCCGGCGGCAGCTACCTGCACGTCCCCACCGAGAAGCCGGTGCACATCCCGGCGATCGAGATCCCCGATCGGCCGGTCGTCGACACCAACGGCGCGGGTGACGCCTATGTCGCCGCCTTCCTCGCGACCTGGCTCGACGGCCGGAGCTGGGAGGAAGCAGCGCAGGCGGGCACCATCGCGGGCGCCTGGGCGTGCGGGTCAGCCGGGACTCACACCGAGCTGATCACCGCCGAGCAGCTCATGACGCTGGTTCTCAGCCGCGATTGAGCGGTGGGTAGAGGAACGTCGCCGGGCCGCGCTGGAACAGCTGCGCCGGCCGGCCGCCGTCGCGCGTAGTGGTCGCCCCGACCGGTACGACGAAGCCGTCGGTCCTGGTCACCTTGCGGTGGAAATTCCGCGGGTCGAGCGGCGTCCCCCAGACCGCCTCGTAGATCCCCCGCAGCTCCGAGATCGTGAACTCGTCCGCACAGAACGCCGTCGCCAGCGGCGAATACTCCAGCTTCGCCCGGGCCCGCTCCACCCCGTCCACCAGGATCCGATGGTGATCGAATGCGATCCGATCAGGATCAGCCAGTACGCCGGAAGCGGCCACCCACCTCGCCGAAGCGGCGTCGGTCCCCGCCACCGGGGTGGGCAGATCCGGAACGAGCGCGAGGTACGCCACGCTCACCACCCGGCCGCGTGGATCGCGACCTGGTTCGCCGTACGTCGCGACCTGCTCGAGGTGGATCCGGTCGGACACCAGGCCGGTCTCCTCGGCGAGCTCACGCCGGGCGGCCGCCTCCAGATCCTCCGCCGGCCGGACGAAGCCGCCCGGTAACGCCCAGCGACCCTTGTGCGGCTCGATCCCGCGCCGGATCAGCAGCACCTGCAGCTCCCCGTCACGAACGGTGAGGATCACCAGGTCGGCGGCGACGCCCATCGGCTCGAAGTCCATGAAGAAGCACTCTAATCGTCATCTTGACGAAAAGCGATCGAACCCTTATCGTCAAAGTGACGACAAAAGAGGAGACAGTGCCATGGCGGACATCACCAGGTTCCGGTTCATCAGCCACCTGCGGGCCAACCCGACCACCCACGTGCGGCACCTGCGCAACGGCAAGCTCGCGCACGACGGGGCAGGGCAGGCCTTCTGGTTCCGGGCCCTGAACTCGTCGCTGAGCGAGATCCCGGTCGACGACCGCGAGCAGCCGCTGCTGTTCCACGGCCGGACGGTCGACTTCCAGGACGTGGTGGTGCAGGCCACGGTCACCTACCGGGTGATCGATCCGGCGCTGGCCTCGACCCGGCTCGATTTCGGGATCGACCCGGACACCGGGCTCTGGCGGGCCACCCCCTTGGAACAACTCGGCGGCCTGCTGACCGAGTTGGCTCAGCAGACGGCACTCGATCTGCTCGCCCGGATGACGTTGACGCAGGCACTGTCCGAGGGGATGGCCTCGCTGCGGCTCGCGGTGAGCACTGGCTTGCGGGAAGACCAGCGGTTGACCGGTATCGGGATCGGCGTCGAGGACGTCCGCGTGGTCGCCGTACGGGCTGAAAGTGATGTGGAGCGGGCGCTGCAGACTCCGACCCGGGAGATGGTTCAGCAGGCGGCCGACAAGGCGACGTACGAACGGCGTGCGATGGCCGTCGAGCGGGAGCGGTCGATCGCGGAGAACGAGCTGCAGAACCAGATCGAGCTGGCCCGGCGCGAGGAGCAACTCGTCACGCAGAAGGGACAGAACGAGCGGCAGCGCGCGACCGAGGCGGCCGCGGCCGGACGGATCGAGACGGAGGCTTCGGCCTCCCGGCGCCGGCAGCTCGCCGAGGCCGACGCCGACGCGAAGCGAGTGCTGGGTGCGGCCGAAGCTGCTGCCGAGAAGGCACTGCTCGAGGCGTACGCCGAGCTGAGCCAGGGCACGATCCTGGCGCTCGCGATCAAGCAGGGCGCGCTGCCGGAGATCGGCACGCTGAACCTGACGCCGGACCTGATCACCCCGCTGCTGGCGAAGCTGGCGAGCCAGGAATGAGCCTGCCACCCCGGGCGGTGGTGGTGCACCGGGCGACCGAACTCACGGAGCTGGTCGCCCGGCACGGCACCCGCCAGCAGGCCGGCTTCTTCCTGACCTCGCGCGGTCGCGATCTGGCCGAACTCGATGCCCGCCATCAGGCCCAGCAGGAGGCGCTCGCCGCGGTATCGGTCGCGATTCCGCTGGACTGGCGACGAGCTGTTGCCGAGCGCAACGATCTCGACCGGTTCGTCTTCGGGCCGGAGGATCTGGTGATCGCGGTCGGGCAGGACGGTCTGGTGGCCAACGTCGCGAAGTACCTGGACGGGCAGCCGGTGATCGGAGTCGATCCGGAGCCGTCGCGCAACCCCGGCGTACTGGTTCCGCATGAGCCTGGTGCGGTGGCGGGGTTGCTGCGGGGGTTCTCGGTCGAGGAACGCACGATGGTTGCCGCCAGCACCGATGACGGGCAGCGACTGCTGGCTTTAAATGAGGTTTATGTGGGGCATCGGACGCATCAGTCGGCGCGCTATCGGCTCGCGACACCGGAGGGGTTGGAGGAACGCCAATCCTCCTCAGGGCTGCTGGTCGGCACCGGCACAGGGTCAACGGGGTGGTGCCGCTCAGCCTGGCAGGAACGCCACTCGCCACTGCGCTTGCCAGGAGCGACCGATCCGGCGCTCTGCTGGTTCGTTCGCGAAGCCTGGCCGTCCCCGGCCACCGGAACCTCTTACACAGAAGGGCTTCTGACCGCCACCGACTCGCTACTCATCACCGCCGAGTCCGACCTGGTGATCTTCGGCGACGGCATAGAGTCCGACACGTTGTCAGTTGGCTGGGGTCAGCGAGTAGAGATCTCCGTCGCCGACATCCACCTCCACCTGGCCCGCTGAACGGGCCTATCGCTCAGCGGCCAGGCGAACACCCAGGCCGATGAAGATGCCGCCGGCGGTGACGTCGAGGCCGCGGCGTACTGCGCGGCGACGGCGCAGGGTGGAGCCGATCCGGCCGGCCAGGACGCCGACGGTGCCGTCGACCAGGAACTCGAAGACGACCAGGATCGAGCCGAGAATCGCGAACTGGATCCAGACGTGCCCGAGGGCCGGGTTGATGAACTGCGGGAGCAGCGCGATCGTGAAGGTGACCATCTTGGGGTTGAGCAGATTGGTCGTCAGGCCGCGCAGGTAGGCCTGGCGACCGCCGATCCCGGCCTGCCCGGAGTCCTCGGTGACGTCGAGCTTGCCCCGGCCGCGGATCGCCTGAACACCCAGGTAGATGAGGTAGGCCGCACCGACGATCCGTACGACGGTGAACGCCGTCGGGACTGCCACGAACAACGCGGTCAACCCGGCCGCGGCGAGCGCCACGTGAATCGTCTCGCTCGTCGCCACGCCACACGTCGCGAGCAGCCCGGCCCGGGGTCCGCCACGAATGCCACAGCCGAGGATGAACAACATGTCCGGTCCGGGCACGATCATCGCCACCGCAGTGGTGACAATGAACGCCAGCAGCAGCTGAGTGTCGACCATACGGTCATGTTGTCACCCCGCCCGGACCGCGGCGGCTCAATTTCCACCCACCGGACTCAGACTTCTTTCGAGGGCTGGATGACGAGGTGCGGAAGGTTGACGTGCCGCGGGCGGCTGACGACGTACGAGATCAGGTCGGCGACCTCCTCCGGCTGGACTGCCGGCAGCGAGCTGCGAAGGTCGTTCACCATGGCCTGGAGGTCCGCCGGGAAATTGTCGGCGAGCTCCGTGCCGCCCGTCATTCCAGGTTCGAGGTTGGTGACGCGGATGCCTTGTCCCGCCACCTCCAGGCGGAGGGCCCTGGACAGATAGCTGACGGCGGCCTTCGTCGCGCCGTACACCGCCATACCGGCCAGATAGCGGTCGGCGCCGATCGACGAGACGTTCACGAGGTCCGTACTGCGAGTCGCCGCCGAGCGTTGCAGGGCGGGGAGGAAGGCGCGGGTGGTGTTCAGGACGCCGGCCAGGTTGATGTCGATCATCTGCCGGCCGTCCTCCGCGGGCTGCTGCTCGAACGGGTTGAACAGCATCACGCCGGCGTTGTTCACCAGCAGATCCAGATCTCCGAACCGGCTCTGCACGAGTTGAGCGGCCGCGGCGAGTGATCCGGCGTCCGTCACGTCGGCCGGTACTGCGAGTGCGGTGCCGCCGGACTCCGCGATCCCCGCGGCGAGCTTCTCCAGCCGGTCCGGACGCCGCGACAGCAGAGCGACAGCGGCGCCGTCCGCAGCCAGCCGGGTTGCGATGGCGGCGCCGATTCCGCTGGCGGCGCCGGTGATCAGGGCTACACGATGTGTCATACCTCCACCGTCGCGGGCGGCTGCCCGCAGAACCAGATCCGCCTCGACCGTGGGTCTGGCAGTACCACCCAGGTCGCCCCAGGGTGGTGGATACTTGCCGATGTGACGACCAGGCCCCAGCTCGGAGAGTTCCTCCAGAGCCGCCGCGCCCGGGTGCGTCCCGAGGAGGTCGGTCTGCCCGCCGTCCCGGACCGCCGGGTGGCCGGCCTGCGCCGCGAGGAAGTCGCGATGCTCGCGAACGTGAGCATGGACTACTACATCCGGCTGGAACAGGGCCGCGCCGCGAACCCGTCGGCCGTAGTACTGAAGGCCGTCGCGGATGCGTTGCGGATGAGCGAGGACGAGCGGAACCACCTGCTGTCGCTGGCATCACCGGCCCCTCGCACCGGGCCGGCGCCCGTTGTCGTACGACCCGCGCTCGCGGCGATGATCGAGTCGCTGCGAGAGGTGCCGGCCCTAGTACTGGACCGGCTCAGCAACGTGCTCGCGTGGAACCCCGCAGCAGATGCGCTGATCGCCGACTTCGACGCGATGGAGCCGGCCGAACGGAACCTGGCGCGGCACTATTTCCTGGACCGTTCCGCACGGACGTTGTACGACAACTGGGAACTCGTCGCCAAGGACGCTGTTGCCCAGCTCCGGCGAGCTTCCGCGGAGTACGCGGACGACCCTGAGCTCGCGGAACTCGTCGGCGAACTCTTGGCCCGGAGCGCCGACTTCACGGCGTACTGGAACACGCAGGACGTCAGCAGCCGGTCGCACTGCCCGAAGGTCCTCAACCACCCGACCGCCGGGCGGCTGGTCTTCTCGCTCGAGTCGCTGGAGCTGCCCGGTGACGACCAGACCGTCGTCACCTACACACCGGCCGACCCGGCGACGAAGTACACGCTGAGGAACCTGCTCACCCAGACCGCCTGAGACCGAGCGTTATTCGGCCGGAAGAAGACAGGTCGGTCTTGGTGAACGCCTCAGGACCTATCGTCGAGGTGTGACCTGGTTACTGGCTGTGCTCGGTGGGGGCGGAGTGGCGCTGGCCGGCCGCTATGTGTGGGACCGGCGCGCTGCCAGGCGGGGCGACGCGGCGGAGCTCGAACAGGTCAAGAAGCTGGCCGACGAGGACGTGACGCTGCTCGGCGAAGAACTCACCCGGCTTGGCGGGGTCGTGGAGGGCGTCGAACTCGACGCGGAGACCCGGCTCGACTACCAGGCCGGGCTCGATGCCTACGAGGCCGCCCAGCGCGCCGTCGGAGACATCAACTCGGCGGATTCGATCAGCTCCGTGACGGATGCTCTCGCGGCCGGGCGGTACGCGATCGTCTGCGTCCGGGCGCGTGTCGCCGGTGAACCGGTGCCCGAGCGACGGGTGCCATGCTTCTTCAACCCGCAGCACGGGCCGTCCACGACCGACGTTCTCTGGAACCAGCCGGCTCGCGGTACCCGGAAGGTGCCGGCTTGCGCACAGGACGCGGCGCGACTGAAGGCGGGCGAGGAGCCCGAGGTCCGGTACGTCATGGTCGGCCATCGCCGGGTTCCGTACTGGGAGGCGGGCGCCGCAATCGCGCCGTACGGGCGTGGGTACTTCGGAGCAGGTGCCGGCGCGAGCTTCGTCGCCCTCGCCGCCTTCGACCGCCAGGCCGACGCCGGCGCCGGTGGCGGCTG
>NZ_JBEXSJ010000046.1:0-64050 GCF_040613535.1 Kribbella sp. NPDC006257 | reverse complement strand
GCCACAGGCGGCCACGGCGGTCACGGCGGTCACGGCGGCTTCGACGGCGGCGGACATGGCGGTCACGGCGGGCACGGCGGGCATGACGGCGGCGGCCACGGTGGCGGGGACGCCGGTGGCGGTTTCTGACCGCAGCTGACCCTCTCCACCCAGGACCCCCGATACGCGCCGGATCGGGGGTTCCGGCATTTCAGGGGCAGGTCAGGGTCATTCCCCTATACGGCGTATAGGTATTTGCCTTTGAATGATCTGTATGACCGAGGTGACGACGAAGGACCGGATTACGGCCGCGGCGAGTTGGCTGCTCACGGAGAAAGGCGCCGAGGGCGTCAGCATGCGCCGGGTCGCCGCCGCGGTCGGGATCACGCCGATGGCGATCTACCAGTACTTCCCGGACCGGGACGCCTTGCTGCACGAGGTTGCCGACGCCGCGTTCGCCGAATTGATGGCGCGCTGGGCAGCCGAGCCACGCAGTACGGCGGCTGATGCCCGGCTGCGCGAAATGCTCGTCGACCATGTCGATTTCGCCCTCGCCCAGCCCAGGCTTTATACGTATATGTTCACCGAGCGACGCGACCAGGCCCGGCAATTCCCGGCCGATTTCAAGGCTCGCCGGTCGCCGACCTTCACCCTGCTAGCCGACGCGATCGCGGACGGCGTCGAGCAGCAGATCTTCCGCGACGACGACATCTGGGAGTCCAGCCTGATGATCGCCGCCTTCCTGCACGGCCTCATCCAGCTCTACCACGGCGACCGGATCGCCATGTCCGCAAACGATTTCCGCGCCCTCTGCCTGAGCCTGGGCGAAAGGATGATCGATGAACTCCGTCGCTGACCACCCCCGCCGGTACGCCGTACTCGCGGCCCTCCTGACCGCAACAGCCCTGTACTTCGGGTCCGGGCTGACCACCATTCCCGCCTTGACCTGGCTGGCGCCGGTCCCCGTCTTCTTGCTGGCACCGCGAATCAGTGCACGACTGACCGCCCTGGTTGCCTTCGTCGGGTGGTCTCTCGGTCTTGCGAATCTCTGGCGCTACCTGCTGAAGGATCTCGAACTCCCGCCACCCGCGCTCAGCTTCCTTCTCCTGCTGGCTGCCGTCTTCACGCTGACGGTTCTGCTGTTCCGCGCACTGGCCATCCGTCGCCGGTTTCTCCTTGCTGCATTGACGGCGCCGGCTTGTTGGGCGGCCTGCGACTACCTGATCGCGACAGTCTCACCGCACGGTGCATTCACCAGCCTCGCCTACACGCAGGCCGACGTACGACCGGTGGTGCAGATCGTTTCGCTCACCGGACCTTGGGGAATCTCCTTCCTGCTAATGCTTCCTGCAGCCGCCATCGCAGCTTTCCTTGCCCCAGGCATCCAGCGCCGCGCGGTCATTCAGCTGTCGACAGCCGTCACCTTCGTTGCTGTAGGCACCATCAGCTACTCCACCTGGCGCCTGAACGACACTCCGGCCGCCCACCAGCCAGTCCGGGTCGCGATCGTCTCGGACAACACCCCCGACGACTCCAACTGGGCGACACCCGGTGGTCCCGCGATCCTGGCCAACTACACCGCCGCCATCACGAAGGCCGCCCAGCAAGGCGCGCAGGTAGTCCTCCTGCCCGAGAAGATCATCGACATCCAGGCCTCGGTGCTTCCCAGCCTGTCGAGTACCTTCCAAAAGCTTGCTAGCAGCAACAAGGTTGAGCTCGTCGTAGGCTTGACCGTCTTCGGCGATCGGGGCAACGACTACAACCGCGCACTCGTGTTCCCTGCCGACGGTGGCGCGCCAACGGCGTACGACAAACACCATCTCATCCCCGGTGTGGAGCCCTATGCCTCGGGCAACAGCCTCGGCCTCCTGCCACCTTCACCGCAAGGACGTTGGGGAGTCCTGATCTGCAAGGACCTGGATTTCCCTGCGCTGGCAAGGCAGTACGGCAAGGCCGATGTGGATCTGCTCCTCGTCCCGGCTCTCGATTTCGACAACGACGGTTGGCTGCACAGCCGGATGGCCCTCCTGCGCGGCGTCGAGAACGGCATCCCGATCGCCCGCGCCGGTAGCAAAGGCCGGCTGACCCTGACCGACCAGCACGGCAGGATGATCAGCGAACAATCAGCCCTCTCCAACCAGTCCGTCACCATGATCGGCCAACTGACCCCAGGCATCGCGCCCACGCCGTACACGCGCTGGGGCGACTGGTTCGCATACCTTTGCATCGTCCTCACCGTCATCGGCCTGGTCAGGTCGGGCTCATGGACGAGCCGCAGGTGAGATCGAGAATCGCGCCGGTCATCGCGCCGGCCCGGTCAGAGGCCGTGAAGGCGGCCGTGTCAGCCACCTGCTGCAACGAAGGAAGCCTGCCGAGGACGGTGCCTGCGGTCATGTAATCGCCCACCGGGGACGGTTCGCCTTCGCGCAGTCCCCACGTCTCCGGCAGGGCGTCCGGGCGCAGGCAGACCACTCGAACTCCGGCCGGGCCCAGCTCGGCGGCCAGGCTCCGGGTGAACTCCTCGATGGCGGCGCAGGCGACACCGAATCCACCGGTCCGGTGGAACATCCGGTCGCGGCCCGAGAGACCACAGGCCGACGTCGAGAAGGTCAGGATCACTCCGGCCCGGCGCTCGGCGAGGTACCGGCCGACCACCGTACCGATCACGAAGTTCGACTTCACCCCGGTGTCCGTAGGCGCTCGAAAGTCCTCGTAGCTCATCTCGAGCAGCGGCGTGCCCTGCCGATCGTCGACGCCGGTAGCGTTCACTGCGATGTCGACCTGCCCGGCCCGGGCGACGACTTCGTCCAGCTGCCGCTGCACCGCCGCCGGGTCGGTAGCGTCGGCCGCCGCCGCGGAAGCCCGGCCGCCGGCCGCCACGATCCCGGCCGCAACGGTCTGGACCTTGGACAGCGTGCGGCCCACCAGAACTACTTCCGCACCCTCGGCGGCGAACGTCCGCGCAACCGTCGAGCCCACCTTCCCAGCAGCTCCGTACACCACCGCAACCTTGCCGGTCAGCAACATGTCGATCTCCTTCTCAGTTTCGCCTTGTACTTGATGAACGGAACCGAAGCGCACTTCTCGACATCGTGAAGTAATGCGCTGGACCGCCGAGTTTGATGGTGATCTGATCACCAGACCATGACTGATCCAGTTGTCACCGAAGCCGAGATTGCCGACGGGTTGCGGCAACTCGGCCTCGGCCCAGACTCAAAAGTCCTCGTGCACTCGTCGCTGAGCTCGTTCGGGCGGGTCGAGGGTGGCGCCGAGGCGGTCTGCCGGGCACTGACCGCGACCTGCGGCACGGTGATGATGATCTCCGGCACGTGGGACCTGACCGGCATCCCCGCACCACCCGGGCTGATTCGGCCGCACAACGCCTATTACAACGCGGAAGCCAAAACCTGCCGCTGCTGGGCCGCGTACCAACAACGCCTCACTGCCATCGCTTAGTCAGGTTCAGCACGGTGTCGACGTTGGCGCGGACTTCGTCCCAACGGTCGCGGAAGGCGCAGTACGCAATCGCGTCGAGGCCGATGTGGACGCGGTACGCGTGCAGGCGCTCTCGGGCGTCGGTTGGAAGGGTGCCTCGGGCGGTCCAGTGTGCGAACAGCTCGCTGGTGATGTCGACGGCGCTCCACTGCGGGTACCACGGCCACCAGTAGATGAGCCAGGCTGCGTCGTACAGGCTGTCGCCGTACATAGCGTTGCCCCAGTCGAGCACAGCGGTCACCGAGGATTCAGCGACTAGGACGTTGCGGCTCAGCAGGTCTCCGTGGATCATGCGACGCTCGTCCGGCAAGTATTGCGCTAGCGCGGCGATCGCAGCCAGGTACGGCGCTCGCCCGTCCGGGGCCCAATTGCCATAACCGACGGTTTCACCCAATGACAGGTCCGCGATGCCGTCCAGCGCGGTCAACAGACTCGGCAGGACCAGAGCGACGTCATGGCCAGAGAGGTCGTCGAGGGCTGTTCCCTGCGCTCGGGGGGAGACCGCGTAGTGCCAGTCGTCGGCCTCGCCGACGGCCAGCACAGCAGGCACCCGCAGGTTCGGGCCGGCGAGACGTGCGACTGCGGCGTCCTTGGCGAAATCTGAACCATGCTTGCCGATTCGCAGTATGAGCGCTGCATCGTCGACGGTCAGCGCGAACGCGTGCGACCACGCACCGCTTGCGAGCCAGGTCGGCTCGGAAGCACGCGCCCCGTAGTACAGGCGCACGATTTTCGAGGCGACGGCTTCGACAGACATGCCACGGTCATACCAGCAGCCCTGACCGTGCCTGGGGGTCAGGGCTGCTGGGGTCGTAACCGGTCAGAGGGTGAGGGACCAGGAGTCGAGGTAGCCGGTGTCGGCGTCGTACAGGTCCTGGACCTTGAGTTTCCAGGCGCCGTTGCGGGCCTCGCTGGAGACGTTGACGGTGTACGTCGTGTTGATGTTGTCGGCCGAGTCGTTGCTCGTGCTCTTCAACCGGTACGTCGAGCCGTCGGGCGCGACCAGGTCGATCTGGAGGTCACCGCGATACGTGTGCTTGATGTCCACCGCGACCTTCGTCGTCGAGGACGCGTTGCCGGTGCAGCCCGACGCCGTCACCGTGCTCGTCACCGCGGTGCCGTGGTCGGGGATGTTCACGTTGTCCGCGTTGGTGAACGGACCACATCCACCGGGATCAGGTCCGCCGCCACCGAGGGTCGCTGCGGCCGCCGCGATCGTCGAGGCGAACGTGCTCACCTGCGTGTAGACACCAGGTGCACTCGGTCGCGCACAACCATCGCCGTGACTGACGATGCCGACCTGGATCCATGCGTTCGCGGAGTCCCGCCGGAACATCGGCCCGCCGGAGTCTCCCTGGCAGGTGTCGACGCCACCAGTAGCCAGCTGCCCGGCACAGATCTCCGCCGAGAAGATGAGATCGCTGTAGTAGTCACCGGCGTCGCGGCAAGAAACGTCATCGACAAAAGGCACCTGCGCCTTGAGCAGGTACCGCTGCTGAGCACCGCCTTCGCTAGCGGCACCCCAACCAGCCACAGTGAAGGTCCCTGAGTCGTACGCCGTGGTGGTGGCGACTGGAAGCGTCGCGATCCCGGTGATCGGGCTGGCCAGCTTGATCAGTGCCCAGTCACCACCGGTGCTGGTCCCGTACGTCGTCGAGCGGTACACGTACGTCGACGTACGTTTCACTGCTGTTGTGTCCTGCAGATCGACCACACCGGTAGTGGCGGTGATCGAGGAGTTGTTGCCGGTGGAACCCACGCAGTGCGCGGCGGTCAGCACTAGCTGATTGGTGTACATCGCACCACCACATCCCATGGACAGCCTCACCATCCACGGAAACTCACCTAGCGCCGCGCGGGTTCCACCGACGACTCGGGGGCTCGGATCACCTTGAGCGGAGGTGGTCCGGGCACTCGCCGAGTGGGCCGGCACGATGACCAGGGCGGCGGTCATCGCACCCAAGAGGGCGGTCTTGAAAGCAGTTGCCAGAAGTCGGGGCGGACTCAGATGCATCGGCTGTTCTCCTCATCGCCTCACGATGGAGTTGCACAGTTTGTACACCCTCCAGCACAGCCGGTGATGGCACGGGAGTGCGAGGGCACCGATGCGCCGGGATTGAGACCCAACCGAAACGGTGGTCGCTGACGGAAAAGCGAACTCACGCCAGAATTGGAACAGCAGCCCGGCGGCGCTCAGGTGGTCCGTCGCCGGGCTGCTGGACCTCAATTCTCGCTCACAACTGCGCAGAAATGGTGGCCAGATGGTGACACGGCACAAGAATGCTGACGAAACAACAAATATCGCTCGGTGCATGCGCCGAGATACGGACAGTACTCACAAGGTCTTGCAGCCCGCCCTACCCTGGACTGGCGGTAGCCGCCAGTGACCGCATTGGGGAGGGAGGGAAGAGCGATGAGCTCGACCGACACGGAGCGTGCCGACCATTTACGGGTGCTCGGGCTCAGCGACGACGAGATCCGGGTCTACCAGCATCTGCTCCGTACCGGGCCGTCGTCGGTCACCGAGCTCGATCAGGCCGTGCCCGGCCAGGCCGCCGGGATCGACAGCACGCTCGGCGGCCTCGTCCAGGCCGGCCTGGCCCGGCGCTCCGGAACAGACCACTCGAGGTTTTTGCCGGTGCCGCCCGACGCCGGTCTCGAAGCGCTCACTCTGCGCCGCGAGTCCGAGCTGAAGCAGGCCCGGATCGAAGTGCTCAACGCGTACGACGAGTTCCGCCGGACCGTGCACAACGAGGCCACCACGCACCTGATCGAAGTGGTCAGCGGTACGGCGATCGTCGAGCGGATCAACCAGATCAAGGGCAGCGCGCAACGCGAGATCCTCGCGATCGACTCCCCGCCGTACTTCCTCGGCGCGGGGCCGAACCAGATGGAGATCGAACAGCTCCATCGCGGCGTCGCCTACCGGGTGGTCTACTCGCCGGAGTCGGTCGAGGTGCCCGGCTACCTGACCGAGAACATCCTGCCCTGCGTGGAAGCCGGCGAGCAGGCCCGCGTGCTGCCCGACGTACCGGCCAAGCTGACGATCATCGACGGCTCGATCGCGTACGTGTCGATGTCGGTGCGCGACACCGACGTGAACCGGTCCCTGCTGATCATGCGGCCGAGCAGTCTGCTGACCGCGCTGATCGGCATGTTCGAGCTCTGCTGGCGGAACGCGCTGCCCCTGCACGCGTCGGTCGGCACCGAGGACGACCGGCTGGAACCGATCGAACGCCGGCTACTGGCCCTTCTGGCGACGGGCGCAGCAGACGACACGATCGCCCGCACGCTCGGTATCAGCCGGCGGACATTCTTCCGTTACCTGGAACGGTTGATGAACCGCACCGGCGCGAGCACGCGTTTCCAGCTCGCATTGCACGCGGCCCGGGAAAACTGGCTGTAAAAGAAAAGGAACCCCGGACCGCCTGGTCCGGGGTTCCGGCCCCAGAACTTCAGCTTTTGTCCGGGGTTTCTTTTTGTCCTTACTTGGCCGCGGTGAATTCCTTGGCGACGACCTCGGCGATCTGCGCCGTGTTCAGCGCGGCACCCTTGCGCAGGTTGTCGCCGCAGACGAAGAGCTCGAGCGCCTGCGGGTCGTCCAGCGACTTGCGGATCCGGCCGACCCAGGTCGGGTCGGTGCCCACGACGTCGGCCGGCGTCGGGAACTCGGCCTCGGCGGGGTTGTCGAACACGAGTACGCCGGGCGCGTCCCGGAGTACCTCACGTGCCTCTTCCACGTCGACCTCGCGGCCGAACCGGGCGTGCACCGACAACGAGTGCGTGGTGACGACCGGGACCCGCACGCACGTCGCGGAGACCTTCAGATCCGGCAGGTTCAGGATCTTGCGCGACTCGTTGCGGACCTTCAGCTCCTCCGACGACCAGCCGTCGTCCTTCAGCGAGCCGGCCCACGGTACGACGTTCATCGCGAGCGGCGCCGGGAACGGTCCGAGCGCGTTGCCGATCACCCGGCGTACGTCGCCCGGCGTCGTCCCCAGCTCACGGTTGCCCGCGACCTTCATCAGCTGGTCGTAGAGCGCGTCGATGCCTTCCTGCCCGGCACCCGAAGCCGCCTGGTACGACGCGACGATGAGCTGCTCCAGCTCGTACCGGTGGTGCAGTGCGCCCATCGCGACGATCATCGACAGCGTCGTGCAGTTCGGGTTGGAGATGATCCCCTTCGGCCGGTTGCGGGCGGCCTCGGCGTTCACCTCGGGCACCACCAGCGGGACGTCCGGGTCCATTCGGAACGCGCCGGAGTTGTCCACCACGACGGCACCCTTGGCCGCCGCGATCGGCGCCCACTGCAACGAGACCTCGTCCGGTACGTCGAACATCGCGACGTCGACACCGTCGAACGCGTCCGCGCTGAGCGCGATCACCTCGACTTCTTCGCCGCGCACCTTGAGCCGTTTACCTGCCGAGCGCTCCGAAGCGATCAGACGGATCTCACCCCAGACGTTCTCCCGGGTGGAGAGCAGGGTGAGCATCACCGTGCCGACGGCGCCGGTCGCACCGACCACCGCCAGCGTTGGGAGTCCCGTGCGGTCCTCGGTCCGATCAAGCGTTGCACTCACAGGTGTCACCGTCCTGTTCCTCCGTAGACGACCGCTTGGGTGTGCTCGTCGTCCAGGTCGAATGCAGTGTGCGCCGCGGTCACGGCGGCGTCCACCAGGTTCTCGTCCACAACCACCGAGATCCGGATCTCCGAGGTCGAGATCATCTCGATGTTCACGCCGGCGTCGGCCAGGGCGGAGAAGAACTTCGCCGAGACACCCGGGTGCGAGCGCATCCCGACACCGATCACCGACACCTTGCCGATCTGGTCGTCGTACAGCAACTGCTCGTAGCCGACCTCGTCCTTCATCCGGGCCAGCGCGGACATCGCTCGGGCGCCGTCGGAGCGCGGCAGCGTGAAGGAGATGTCGGTGCGGTTGGTGGCGACGGCCGACACGTTCTGCACGATCATGTCGATGTTCGTCTCGGCACCGGCGACCGTCTCGAAGATGCGCGCGGCCTCGCCCGGCTTGTCGGGCACGCCGACCACGGTGATCTTGGCCTCGCCACGATCGTGGGCCACGCCGGAGATGATCGCCTGTTCCATGTTCTCAATATCCTTCGCATCGACGACCCAGGTGCCTTCCTTCTGCGAGAAGGACGAACGCACGTGGACGGGCACGTTGTAGCGCCGCGCGTACTCGACGCAGCGCAGGTGCAGGACTTTCGCACCGCAGGCAGCCATCTCGAGCATCTCCTCGTAGGAGATCTTCGGGATCTGCTTCGCGGCCGGCACGATCCGCGGGTCCGCGGTGAAGATGCCGTCCACGTCGGTGTAGATCTCGCAGTAGTCCGCCTGCAGCGCCGCGGCCAGGGCGACGGCGGTGGTGTCGGAGGCGCCGCGGCCCATCGTGGTGATGTCCTTGGTGTCCTGCGCGACGCCCTGGAAGCCGGCCACGATCGCGACGTGACCCTCGGCCAGCGCGTCCTCGATCCGGCCCGGCGTGATGTCGATGATGCGCGCGTTCCCGTGCGCGGCGGTGGTGATCACCCCCGCCTGCGAACCGGTGAAGGAGCGCGCCTCGTAGCCGAGGTTCGCGATCGCCATCGCCAGCAGCGCGGCGGAGATCCGCTCACCCGAGGTGAGCAGCATGTCCAGTTCGCGCGGGGGCGGCAGCGGCGAGACCTGCTTGGCCAGGTCCATCAGCTCGTCGGTGGTGTCCCCCATGGCGGAGATGACCACCACCACGTCGTTCCCGGCCTTCTTCGTCGCGACGATCCGTTGGGCCACGCGCTTGATGCAATCGGCGTCAGCGACCGAAGAACCGCCGTACTTGTGCACGACGCGTCCCACAGAGCAGCTCCTCATAGCTTGAATCCCCAGCAGCAACACTGGTTGCGGTACGCCGTGCCGCGCTGCACAAGACGTAGTCGTTCGGGCTCATTCTAGCTGTGAACGCCCGGTTGTCTGCGGGCCGACCACGACCTGGTCGATCCGTCCGGCCACCCCGGCACCCGTCGGCAGGTATCCCGGTCCTGCACTCGTCCGGCCGCAGACCTTCCTGCTGATCAGACCACTTGCTTATATAAGCGATGACTGAAATAGTTGCTCCATGCATGCCTTCGACATTCTCGGCGACCCGGTCCGCCGCCGGATCCTGGACCTGCTCGCTGACGGGGAGCTCCCGGCCGGCAGCATCGCGGCCACCATCGGCGCCGAGTTCGGCATCAGCCAGCCCGCCGTCTCGCAGCACCTACGGGTCCTCCGCGACAACGGCTTCACCACCGTCACCGTCGACGGCACCCGCCGCCTGTACGCCGTCGATCCCGGCCCGCTCCAGGAGATCGACACCTGGCTCGACCGCTACCGCAAGTTCTGGACCAACCGCCTCGACGCCCTGGAAACCGAACTCCACCGCGGCCGCCGCGCCGCCCGAACCGACGATGCCTGACCTCACCACCTTCTTCGGCCCCACCCACCGCAGGGTGACGCGCTCCGGCGAGCGTCGTACGGTCTCGATCACCCGCCCGTACGCCGCCCCGCCGGCCGCCCTCTGGGCCGCCTGCACCGACCCCGATCGCACGAGATGATCGCGGGCCGGGAGCCCTCGGTTGTTGCGTGGTCGGAGGCTCAGGAGCACCTCGAACCGGTGTGGCGGGCGGCTGCGAAAAAACTTTTGAACTGAAATGTCGATCTCGGGATGAGCCGGTCGACGCAGCGGTGTAGGCAAGCCAACCACCACTGAGGAGCCCATCATGAGGAAGATCGTCGCCAGCCTGTTCATCTCGCTCGACGGAGTTGTCGAGGCCCCCGAGACCTGGCACTTCCCGTACTTCAACGACGAGATGGGTGCGGTCGTGGGCTCGCTGTCCGAGACCTCCGACGCGATGCTGCTCGGCCGCAAGACCTACCAGATGTTCGCCGGCTACTGGCCGAACGTCGGCCCGGACGAGGAGATGGCCGCGCAGATGAACGACACCCCGAAGCTGGTCGTCTCCAGCACCCTGAAGTCGGTCGACGAGTGGCAGAACTCGACGCTGCTCGAGGGTGACGCGATCGAGGCCCTGACCGCGCTGAAGAGCCGGCCCGGCAAGAACCTCAACACCGTCGGCAGCGTCACCCTGGTGCGCTCGCTGCTCCGGGCGAAGGTGCTGGACGAGCTGCACCTGCTGATCCACCCGATCGCGGTCTGCCACGGTGAGCGGCTGTTCGACGAGGGCGAGACCGTGCCGCTCGAACTCGTCTCCAGCACCACCTTCAAGACCGGCGTCCTGCACACCATCTACCGCCCGGCTTAAACGGCAGATCTTTGCCGCCCGGCCTAACCGCTGACAGCCGCCACGGCCTCGGGGACCAGTTCATTCTCCGAGGCCGGTCGGTTGGGCGGGATCCGGACCAGCGTCATCGCGGCCAGGAAGGTCAGTACGGCGGCCAGCACCCAGACGTACTCGACGCCGAACGACTCGACCACCTGCCCTGCGACCGACGATCCGATCGCGCCGCCGACCATGCCCGCACTCACCATCCAGCCGAAGACCTCGGTCCGGACCGAATCCGGGGTCAGCGCGCCGAGCCGTTCGTACAGAGCACCGACCGTCGGCGCGAGCACACAGCCCGCGAGGAGCAGGCCGATGCCGAGCGAAACGGTCGATCGGGTCGCGAAGATGCACGACGCCATCCCCAGCGACACCAGGAGTGCGCGGCGCCAGACGTAGGAGTCGCGTTTCCCGGGCAGTGCGCCCATCACCAGCCCGCCGAGCAGGCTGCCGATCGCCCAGACGGTCTCCAGTACGCCGGCGATCAGCCGGTTCCCGTGATCATCCGCGAATGCCACGATCCCGAGCGAGACCGAGGCGAACGACGTGACAGACAGGCCGAACGCGAGAATCAGCGGCAACCGATGCCGATGCCAGAGCAGCTGCGGAGCGGTCAGCCGTGCGCCCTTCGATGCGTCATGCGGCACTACCGGCGGCTGGCGCAGCCCGAACCACCAGATCGACCCAGCAGCCAGCACTGCAGCAGCCAGTACTCCGGCGCGCGGGCTGACGAGGCTGACAGTGACAGCACCGAGCATCGGGCCGACAGAGAAGAGCACCTCCTGCGCAGTAGCGTCCAGCGCGTACACCGTCCGCAACTGAGGTCCCTGGACGAGCCGAGGCCACGCTGCTCGACAGGTAGCCGTGACAGGCGCTACGACGATCCCTGTGAGACCCGCGACCACTGGCATCAACCTGTACCAGTCGGTGGGCAGCAGAGCGAGCACAGCCATCCCTACGCCCCAGGCGACGCCGGTGCCGATCACGACCCATCGGCCCCCGCGCCGGTCGGCCAGCCTGGACCAGATCGGCCCGCCGATCGCCATACCGATCGAGTAGGAACCTGCGACCACACCGGCCCAGCCGAAGTTGCCGGCGGCGTCCTTGGCCAGGAACGACACCGGAATCAGCGCGGCCATCACCGGTAGCCGCGCCAGCAGGGCCGCGCCCATCAGGGTCATGACCGGCCGGTTCTTCCAGAGCAGGCGGTACGACGACAGGTCCATAGCTCGCATTCTGTCCTGTCCCACCGACACTCCGCCTCAGCATTTCTCCCTATTCCCTGGCCGTTGCGATGACTAGTGAGCCAGGTACTGGTATGCGAACATATGTTCGTGTCGTCGGGCCTGGAGGCGGATATCCTGCATGCCGATCTGGACGCGTTCTACGCGTCGGTCGAGCAGCGTGACGACCCGCGCCTGCGCGGCCGGCCGGTGATCGTCGGCGCGGGCGTGGTGCTGGCCTGCTCCTACGAAGCGAAGGCCTACGGCGTCCGTACTGCGATGAACGGCGGCCAGGCGCTCCGCCTATGTCCTGGTGCGATCATCGTCCAGCCGCGCATGTCGGCGTACTCGGAAGCGAGCAAGGCAGTCTTCAAGGTCTTCGAGGACACCACGCCGCTGGTCGAAGGGTTGTCCATCGACGAGGCGTTCCTCGACGTCGGTGGGCTGCGGAAGATCGCCGGCGAGCCGGTCGAGATCGCCCGGCGGCTGCGCGCCGAAGTACTGGCTCGGGTGGGGTTGCCGATCACCGTCGGGGTGGCGCGGACCAAATTCTTGGCGAAGGTAGCCAGCGGGGTCGCGAAGCCGGACGGGTTGCTGGTGGTGCCACCCGATCAGGAGCTGGAGTTCCTGCATCCGCTGGCGGTGGAGCGGCTCTGGGGCGTCGGTGAGGTGACCGCGGAGAAGCTGCGCAATCGCGGGCTGACGACCGTCGGGGATGTGGCGATCCTGCCCGAGGCGGCGCTGGTCGCGATGCTCGGGCGGGCGTCGGGGCGGCATCTGCACGCTTTGGCGCACAACCGGGATCCGCGGCCGATCGAGGTCGGGCGGCGGCGCCGGTCGATCGGTTCGCAGCGTGCACTCGGTCGATCGCCGAAGTCTGCGGAGACCTTGGACGCCGTGCTGGCCGGGTTGGTGGACCGGGTGACGCGGCGGATGCGGTCGGCCGAGCGGGCCGGTCGGACGGTGACACTGCGCTTGCGGTTCGACGATTTCAGCCGGGCGACCCGGTCACATACGTTGCCGCAGGCAACCGGTCAGACCCGGGCGATCCTGGTCACGGCGCGCTCGTTGATGGCCGCAGCGCGTCCGATGATCGAGAAACAAGGGATCACGATGGTCGGGATCTCGGTCGGGAACCTGGAGAACGAGGCAACGGTGCAGCTGGCCTTGCCGTTCGACAAGGCGGCCAATGACGAACTGGATTCGGCTTTGGACGGCGTACGGGACAAGTTCGGGAGCAACGCGATCACGCGGGGGACGCTGCTCGGACGGGATCAGGGGCTCACGGTGCCGATGCTGCCGGACTGAATCTGAAGGCTATCTGAAGGGCTCTCCGAAGGATGGGTGCGAAAGGCACCTTTCAGGAGGAGACATGATTTTCCGGACAGTACGGCGTACTGCGGTGGTTGGGGTCGCGCTTTCGACAGTTGTTGCCGGGACGGCCCTGGCGACATCGATGGTCGATGAGGAACCGGTGCCGCAGATTCACGGTTGCGTGAGCCGCGGCCTGCTCGGGATCGGCAAGGGCACGATCCGGATCGTCGCGGAGGACACACGGTGCGCGTCGGGCGAGGACGCGCTGAACTGGAACCAGCAGGGCGTCCGCGGACCGCAGGGTGTCGCCGGACCGCAGGGTATCGCCGGACCACAAGGCGTTGCCGGACCACAGGGCACCATCGGTCCGCAGGGCGCTACCGGTCCGCAAGGCGCTCGAGGTGCTACCGGCGAGCAGGGGCCGGCCGGAGCCACTGGGGCGGCCGGGATTCCTGGGCCTCCAGGTGCGACGGGTGCCGTCGGCCCGGCGGGTCCGGCCGGCGCCTCGGGGTACCAGCAGGTGGTCGCCGGGAACGACATCGCGCCCGGCGCGTTCATCCAGACCAGGGCCGCCTGCCCGGCCGGCAAGGTCGTCGTGGGCGGCGGTTTCGACCTCGCCGATCCCAGCCTGCAGCTGTGGGGAAACGGTCCCGCCGGCAACCAGGTCTGGTCCGTCCGGCTGCGCAACCTCGGCACCCAGACGCGCCACGTCACCGTCACCGCCCTCTGCGTCACCGCAAGCTGATTTCCTTCCAGCTAAGGGATTCCGTCAGTTTCTCGGATAGCCGATGCGGGCCAGGTCGGCCTGGAGGGCGGTGAACTCGGCCTCTGGGTTGAGGGAATGGACGACTTCCTCGGTCAGGGGCCGTAGCGCGTAGACGTGCTCGATGTCCTCGAGCCTGAGCTGAACCTCGTGGACATTCTTCGCGAACCGCAGATAAGACTCCGGCTGACCATCAGCGAGGTGCTCGAACAACCAGTCCGCCCCATCCCGTACGCCGTGCTCGGCCGGCCCGCACTGCCACGACGAGTCTTCTCGCGTCCGCCAGAAGCACACGGTGACGTCCCGTCGACCGTCATCGTCCGGCTCCTCGATCGCCGCCGCGAGCGAGTCCGGAACGCCGATGAACAACCCCGGCCAACTCTCGTTCACACCTGGTTGCCAAGGCGACAGTGGTGACTCGTGGTCGAATCCGCGGGCGATCGCACCGGCCGGCGAGAACACGATCGAGTAGCTGTCGCCACCCCCGCTGCGCATCGACGCCAGTTCCTCGGTCGGCGACCGGTGCGCGTCGAAGCCGAAGTACCGGAACTCCGGCTCCGGACTCAGCACCGCGTCCAGCATCGCGAGCGCGCGGCTGACCCTGCGCACCTCGTCGATGTCCGCCAACCGCTTGATCACCTCGTAAACAGCCACCTCACCATTCAACCGGAATCGGCCCGCCGACGAATTCGGTCATCCACAGGGCTGATGGTTCAGGATCGGGGGTAGCCGATTTCGGCGATCTCGTCGGCGAGGTCGGTCAGGCGCCGTTCGGGGTTGAGAGACGTGACGACGTACTCGGTGAGCGGCATCAGCGCGTAGACGTGCCGAACCGCCTCGAGGTCGAGGGCTCGCTCGTGGTAGTCCTCGGCGAAGGTCAGATACACCTCCGGCCGCGGATCGGTGAGGAGCTCGAACAAGTGGTCGGCCCCGTCATCAGCGTTGTTCTCCACGGGTCCACAGGACCACTCCGCATCCTCGGTCCGCCGCCAGAAGCACGTCGTAACCAGCCTGCGCCCGTCCTCATCGGCAAAGGCCGGCTCGTCCATCGCCGCGTGGAACACCTCGGGCAACCCGTCGAACATCCCCGGCCAGGTATGCCCGAACTCGTTCCCGTACGGCGACATCGACGACTCATGATCGAATCCCCGCGCATAGACGCCGGCCGGCGAGAACACGATCGAATACGCGTCCCCCGACCCGTTGTCCATCAACGCGGTTTCCTCAGTCTCCGACCACCGCCCATCAAAGGCGAAGTACCGAAACTGTGGATCCTCACTAAGCACCAGATCCAACACCGCCAACGCCCGGCTAACCCGCCGAACGGTGGCGATGTCCGGTAGCAGCCGGATCACTTCGTAGACAGACACCTGCTCAGCGGCGTTGGACTACTTCTTCGGCTACCTCGACGAGTTCGCGGTCGGAGGCTTCGGTTTCGGCGTCGTGGGCCGGCTCGAGGCGGTCGTGGGCGATCAGCGACTGGATGGCCCGCAGTACGGCGCTCGCCGCGGCGCCCCAGGTGGAGACGTAGGAGAACTGCCACCACCAGAGAGCCTCGACGACCCGGCCCGCTTCGTAGTGCGCGAGGCCGTGGACGAGATCCGTGGCGATCGCGGTCAGATCGTCGGAGAGCCGGTTGATGGTGATCTCGGGCGGCGCGGCGTACGGGTCGAACACCTCGGCGTACTCGTCGAGGCCCTCGAACAGGATCGCCAGCCGGTCCCGCATCGCGTCCAGGTCCGGGTCCGGACCGGCGTCGCTCTCGAACCGCTCCTCGGGCACGAAGTCCTCGAACGCGCCCAGCCGGCCGCCCGCGAGCAGCAACTGGCTCACCTCGAGCAGCAGGTACGGCAGCGAGGCGAGCCCCTCGTCGACACCGTCCTCGTCGGGCTGCGCGGCGATGTCGCGCACCGAGATCAGGAAGCTCTGGACCTGATCGGCGATCTGTTCGGCGAACTCGGTCAGGTCCTCCGAGTCGGTGGCCAAAGCGATCTCAGCAATATCGGTTGATTCAGTCATCGATCGATCGTCGCCCTTCAAACGCCCGTCCGAGTGTGACCTCGTCGGCGTATTCGAGGTCACCGCCTACTGGAAGTCCACTAGCCAAACGGGTGACGCGCAACCCCATGGGCCGGAGCATCCGGCTCAGGTAGGTCGCTGTCGCCTCACCCTCCAAGTTCGGATCGGTGGCCAGGATGATCTCGGTCACCTCACCGCTGGCGAGCCGCTGCATCAGTTCCCTGATCCGCAGCTCGTCCGGTCCGATCCCCTCGATCGGCGAAATCGCGCCGCCGAGGACGTGATAGCGGCCGCGGAACTCGCGGGTCCGCTCGATCGCCACGACGTCCTTGGCCTCCTCGACCACGCAGATCAGCGCGAGGTCGCGACGCGGGTCGCGGCAGATCCGGCACAGCGTCTCCTCCGAGACGTTGCCACAGATCTCACAGAACTTGACCTTCTCCTTCACCTGCACCAGCACATGCGCGAGCCGGCGTACGTCGGTCTCGTCGGCGGACAGCAGGTGGAAAGCAATGCGTTGCGCGGACTTCGGGCCGACGCCAGGGAGCCGGCCGAGCTCGTCGATCAGGTCCTGGACGGCTCCTTCGTACACGTCAGCCCGGGTTCTGGCCGGGCTCGCCGCCCGGTCGGGTGAACCCCAGCGGACCGCCACTGCCGCCACCGGCGGGACCACCGCCGAGGCCGGGCAGACCATCGCCCAGGCCGGGCAGGCCGCCGCCGAGACCGCCGGCCAGCGGGCCCATCGCCTGCGCCGCGATGTCCTTGGCGTTCTCCGACGCGTCCCGGACCGCGGCGACGATCAGGTCGGCCAGCGTCTCGGTGTCGTCCTTGTCGACCGCCTGCGGGTTGATCGTCAGGCTGAGCAGCTCACCGGTACCGGAAACCAGCGCGGTGACCAGACCACCACCCGCGGTGCCCTCGACCTCCTGGTTCTCCAGGTTGGCCTGAGCTTCCATCAGCTGGTTCTGCATCGCCTGCGCCTGCGCGAGCAGCTCGGACATGTCAAAGCCGCCGCCACCCTGCGCCCCGCCACCGTCGAACACCGCGATCTCCCTGCTTTCGGTTGCCCCGAGCCTATCCGGTCCCGCGGACAACCCCGGCGCGAGCCATCGTACCGGCGGAAACCGATGAGTCTCCCAAGCCCTCTCCACACCTTGTGGACACCTTTATCCACACCCTGTGCACAACCCCACCTCCCACCCGCCCCACCGTCCCCAACTCCCTGTGGATGACCCCCGCACCCCGACCATCCACCCGACCACTCCCGCCGTCCACACCCCTCGCCCCCACCCTGTGCGCAACCTGTACGCCGCCCACCAACCCCCTGCTGACCCCGCACCCCACTCCGTGCTCACCTGTGCGCCGCCCCCCCCCCCGCAGCAATTGGGGAATGTTGCCTACCCAATCCGGGCAGCAACTATCCCCAACCACACCTGCAACCGAGCCACAACGAGCCCAGCGAGAGCAGAGGCACAAGCGAGAGCGCGAAAGCACAGCCAAAGCAACGGCGAGCCGCGGTGGCGGGGCGGCAAGGCAGTAGCGGAGGCGGCGGGGCGGCAAGGCAGTAGCGGAGGCGGGTTGGCGGCGCGGCTCAAGGAGCAAGTGGGGCAGCCGACCGCGGCATCGGGAGGTGGAGGCGTCTGGTGGTTGGGGCGATCGTTTAGGAGTTCGGGCTGCGGCTGCTGTTGGCCGAGTTGCCGGTACTGCTGACCGGGGGTGGGTTAGTTGGTTTCTTCGAGGATGATCTGGGCGCCGAGGGTGTCGCGGAGGAGGTCGGTGTGGCTGCGTGAGTCCTCTTCGAGGACGATGTCGTCCTCGCCGATCGCTTCGGCCTCTTCCTCGGGGGTCAGCGGGGCTTCGTTGACCGGCGCGCGGGCTGCGCGGCTCGCCTGTTCGGCGGCGACGGCTGCTTCGGCGGCCCGGCGCTTGCTGGCAGCCTGCTCGCGCCCGGTGTCCGGAGAGTTCGGTGTCGCGGAGGGTGCTGGCGGTCCGCCCGCTTGCTGCCCCGCTTGGGGCGCGGCTTCGGTATCGGCCGACCGATCCTGTACTGCGACGCCCCCGCGCGCTACGGCAGCCTGCTGGTCCAGGCCGGCAGTTGCCTTGTTGGAGCCGTCGCCGCCTGAATACACTCCCGCGGCGGGACTCTGCGCCTGACCGTTGGCATGGTTCTGCGGCTGGCCAGCGTTGTGGTTATGCGGCTGGCCGGAGTTGTTGTTCTGCCGTACGCCGGGAGCGCCGTCTGGGGAGCCGCCCTCAGACCGAGCACCGCCTGAGACTTGGCCCTCAGCCCCGGGCGCACCGGAAACATGGCCCTCAGCCCCAGGTGCACCGGAGACCTGACCCTCCGCCCCAGGTGCGGCAGAGGACTCGCCTTCAGCTCCAGGCATACCGGGGGCGTAACCCGCAGCCCCGGGCGTATAGCCCTCAGCTTGAGCGCTGCCTTGGCGAGCACCCGATGCGCTGGAGGAGTGTCCAGCCGGAGCGCCGCCCTGTGGTGCAGCCGGAGCGCCGCCCGGTGATGTACCTGGAGCGCCGGTCTGGGGTGCGTTGGACCCGTAGTTCCGCGGGGCGCCGTTGTCGGCGTCGGCCGGTGCGTAGGTGTCGGGAGCGCTTTGGGGCGCTTGGTTGTTCGGAGTACCGGAGGCGGGCGCCGAGTCCCAGGAGGAGGACGGGGCGCTCGGCGGTGCGGGTGGCGGAGCAGCGGGACCACCGGCGCCTGGGTCGGCGGAGGGGTCGACGACTGCTTCGACGCGACGGGTGAGGCCGATCGTGTCGATCATCGCCTCGCGGAGGATCTCGTCGCTGCCGGAGCGGGCGAAGCTCTCCCGGGCACCGGCGTTCACGAGCCCGAGGGTCAGGGTCTGCTCGTCGATCGCGATGACCTGGGCGTTCTGGCTGAGCATGATCCAGGCGAACCGGCGCTTGCTCTTCACCGCTTCGAGAATCTCCGGCCACAACCGCCGCACATCGGCAAGACCAACAGACCCGGAGGAAGCAGGAACAACCACAGGTGCGGCAGCCGCAGGCTGGTCGGCAGCGGACTGAGCAGCAGGAGCAGCCGGAACAGTAGAAGCTGCAGCCGCGGAACGGCCGGTGGCCTGCTGAGCCGCGGCCGACTCATCCGGCCAAGCTCCCGAGCGCCCGCCATCCCCACCAGCTGAGCCCGCACCCGAAGCGCCCCGGTCCCCAGAAGACTTCGAACCAGATGTCTCCGGTCCGGAGGCCTGCTGGTCCGGCGTCGGCTGAGCGGCGGGCTGCTGAGCTGGTTGGGCGTTCGGCTGCGCCGCCGGCTGACTAGAAGGCTGAACGGTCGGCTGCGGAGCTGGTTGAGCAGGTGCGGCGGCTACCGGTGACGCGGCAGCAGGCTGGGCCATCTGGGTGGGGGCGCCCGCAGTACCGGCTGTGGCCTGCGCGGGAGCGGCGGGGGCGCCGATGGTGAGGCGGCGTTCCATGCGGTCGAGGCGTGCCTGGATGCCGTTGGTCGAGTCGTCGGCGCCGGGCAGCAGGACCTTGGCGCAGATGAGTTCGAGTTGGAGGCGCGGGGCAGTAGCACCGCGCATCTCCAGCAGACCGGCCGCAACGATGTCGGCCGCGCGGGTCAGCTCGGCTGGCCCGATCCCGGCAGCTTGGGTCTGGAGGCGCTCGCCTTGGTCCTCGGCCGCCTCGATCAGGCCCGAGGCCACCGCGTTCGGGACTGCGGACAGGATCACCAGGTCACGCAGCCGACGCAGGAGATCCTCGGCGAAGCGTTTGGGGTCCTGGCCGGTCTCGATCACCTTCTCGATGGTCTCGAAGACGGCCCTGCTGTCATGCGCCGCGAACCCGTCCACGCACGCGTCCAGCAACGAATCCGGCGTGAACCCGAGCAGCTGAACCGCCAGCCGATACGTGACGCCCTCCGCGTCCGCACCGCCGATCAGCTGATCCAGCACGCTCAGTGAGTCACGCACCGACCCGGCACCTGCGCGAACCACCAGCGGCAACGCGGCCGGCTCGATCGTGACGCCCTCGGCCGTACACAACGTGGCCATGTAATCGGCCAGCGCCTTCGGCGGGACCAGCCGGAACGGATAGTGGTGCGTCCGGGACCGGATCGTCCCGATCACCTTGTCCGGCTCGGTGGTCGCGAAGATGAACTTGAGGTGCGGCGGCGGCTCCTCGACCAGCTTGAGCAGGGCGTTGAAGCCCTGCGTGGTCACCATGTGCGCCTCGTCGATGATGTAGATCTTGTAGCGGCTCTCGACCGGCGCGAAGAACGCCCGCTCGCGCAGGTCCCGCGCGTCGTCGACACCACCGTGCGAGGCGGCGTCGATCTCGATCACGTCGATGCTGCCGGGGCCGCCGCGGGCCAGGTCCGTGCAGGACTTGCAGACGCCGCACGGCTCCGCGATCGGGCCCTTCTCGCAGTTGATCGCGCGGGCCAGGATCCGGGCGCTGGTGGTCTTGCCGCAGCCGCGCGGGCCGGAGAACAGGTAGGCGTGGTTCACCCGGTTGTTGCTCAGCGCGTTCCGCAGCGGAACGGTGACATGGTCCTGCCCGATCACCTCGGAGAACGTCTCCGGGCGATACCGGCGGTACAACGCAAGGGGTGCTTCCACGACGGCAACCCTAGCGCCGCTCACCGACAATTCCCGCCCAACCCTGCAGGCATCCCGGACTAGGAGAGCTTGCCGGCTTCCTCGAGCAGGCCGCGGAGGTAGTCGCCGTAGCCGGACTTGGCCAGCGCGTCGGCGCGCCGCTGCAGCCCGGCGTCGTCGATGAAACCGCGGCGCCAGGCGATCTCCTCGGGACAGCTGATCTTCTGGCCCTGCCGAACTTCGACCGCCCGGACGAACTCTCCGGCCGACATCAGCGAGTCGAACGTGCCGGTGTCCAGCCACGCCGTACCGCGCGGCAACACCTCGACCTGCAACCGGTTCGCCTGCAGGTACACCTCGTTGATCGACGAGATCTCGAGTTCTCCACGAGCGGACGGCTTGATGTCCTTGGCGATCTCGATCACGTCACTGGAGTAGAAATACAGCCCCGGTACGGCGTAATTGCTCTTCGGCCGAACCGGCTTCTCCTCGATGCTCAGCACCTGCCCGTCGGCATCGAACTCGACCACTCCGTACGCCGACGGGTCGGCCACCCGGTACGCGAACACGACTCCGCCGTCGACCTCGTTGAACGTCTGCAACCGGATCCCGAGACCCGGCCCGTAGAAGATGTTGTCGCCGAGCGCCAGCGCGACCGACTCGGAGCCGATGAAGGACTCGCCGATCAGGAAGGCCTGGGCGAGGCCGTCGGGGCTCGGCTGAACGGCGTACGAGATGTCCATCCCGAACTGTGAGCCGTCGCCGAGCAGTCGCCGGAACTGCGCGGCGTCGTCGGGCGTGGTGATGACAAGCACCTCACGGATGTTCGCCAGCATCAACGTGGACAGCGGGTAGTACACCATCGGCTTGTCGTACACGGGCAACAACTGCTTGCTGGCACCCATGGTGAGCGGATGCAGTCGCGTGCCGGAACCGCCGGCCAAGATGATGCCTCGCATGCGACCGCACCCTACAGATCCGCGGTGTCCTGCCCGCATCAGCCCAAGTGGTAGTTGGCGAACCGGGTCCGCAGATCCTTCTTCGAGAACTTGCCCACCGACGTCTTCGGCACCTCCTCGATGAACTCGACCGCGTCGGGCAGCCACCACTTCGCGACCAGCGGCTCGAGGTAGGCCAGGATCTCCTCGCTGGTCACCGCCGAGCCTTCCATCCGTACTACGCATGCCAGCGGCCGCTCGTCCCACTTGGGATGCGGTACGCCGATGACGGCCGCCTCCTTGATGTCGGGATGACCCATCAGCAGGTTCTCCAGCTCCACCGAGCTGATCCACTCGCCGCCGGATTTCACCAGGTCCTTCGTCCGGTCGACCAGCCGGACCGACCCGAACTTGTCGATCGCGGCCACGTCGCCGGTCTTCATCCAGCCGTCCTCGGTGTTCAGCTCGGCGCCGTCGTCCGGCCGGTAGTACTCCGCGGCGATCCAAGGCCCGCGGACCTGCAGCTCACCGGTCGCCTCGTCGTTCCATGGCAGCGGCTCGATCGATCCCGGCTCGACGATGCGAACCTCGACGCCGGGCAGCGGCAGCCCCTGGCGCGCCCGGAGGTCGGCCTGCTCTTCCTCGGGCAGGTCCGCGTACCGCGCGGGCACGTGCGCCGCCGTGGCCACCGGACTCGTCTCGGTCATCCCCCAGGCCTGCAGGATCGGCTTGCCCAGCTTCTCCCGGAACGCCTCGGACAGGGCTTTCGGTACTGCGGAACCGCCGCAGGGGATTCGCCGCAGCTTCGGCAGCTCGACCCCGTCCAGCAGCGGGAGCAGCCCCTGCCAGATCGTCGGCACTCCGGCGGTCAGCGTGACCTCACGCTCCTGCAGCAGCTTCAGGATGCCCTGCGGAGACATGTCCGGCCCCGGGAACACCAGGCTCGCTCCGGCCATCGGGGCCGCGTGGGCCAGCCCCCAGGCGTTCGCGTGGAACATCGGGACCACGGGCATCACCGTGTCGGTCTCGGTCAGCCCGATCCCGGCATTGGTGAGTACGCCGATCGAGTGCAGCCAGGTGGACCGATGGGAGTAGACGACGCCCTTCGGATTCCCCGTCGTACCGCTCGTGTAGCACATGGCTGCGGCCTGGTTCTCGTCCTCGACGTGGAAGTCGACCGGCGAGGCAGCCGCCAGGAGCTCCTCGTAGTCGTGGAACCGGTCGTCCGCCGGCACCTCCACGCCGGGCGCGCCGGCCGGCAGGTCGTCCATCACCACGACGTGCCGGACCAGCGGGAGCCGGTCGAGCAGCGGCAGGAACAGGCCGAGCAGCGAGCGATCGACGAAGACCACCTCGTCCTCGGCGTGATTGGCGATATAGACGACCTGGTCGGGGAACAGCCGGATGTTCAGGGTGTGCAGGACCCGCCCGGTGCAGGGCGCCGCGAAGTACAGCTCGAGATGGCGGCCCGAGTTCCAGGCGAAGGTGCCGACCCGCCCGTCGGCGCTGACGCCCAGCGTGTCGAGCACGCCGCCGAGGCGTCTGGTCCGCTCCGCCCATTCGGCGTACGTCGTGAGCGTGGGCGCGGGCCCGCCCGTGTAGACCGTCTTGTCCGAGTAGTACTCCTCGGCCCGACGGAAGATGGTGTCCAGGGACAGCTGGTAGTCCTGCATCAGACCCTTCATGGACACACAATGCCAGTTCTGGTGTCACCTTGGCCATGACCCCGTTGTGCACTGCGTGTGAACTGAACCGGACCTGAACCGGCCCACGTTCCACGCTGATCGCTCCCTATAACAGTTGACACGACATACGTGTCGTGTAATCTATTTTTATGAAGACGGCAGAAGAGCTTCGGTACCTGGTGCTGGCGATCCAGCGCGAGGGCAACCGCCTGCTCGCTGCCGAGCTCAAACCGCTCGGGATCACGCCGTCACAGGCAGAAGTCCTTCGCGTGCTGCGCGATCACGGGCCACTGACCCTCAACGCTCTCGGCGGATTGCTGGTCTGCGAGACCGGCAAGAGTCCCAGCCGGCTGGTGGATCGCCTGGTCGCCCGCGGGCTGATCCAGCGCGACATCGACCACGTCGACCGGCGCTACCTCGCCCTGAGCCTCACAAAACAAGGCAGAGCGCTGTGTCGCCGCATCGTCGCGGCCGAAGAGGTTCTGCACAAGACGATCGACCGACTCTTCGCCGGCCGGCAGGCCGACATCACCCTGCAAACGCTGCGAGCCGTCGCCGGAGGTTTCCCCTCCGGTGACGCACTGGCCCGCCGACGCGCTGTCGCATAAGGAGAAAGCAGCCATGGAACAAGCCGTTTCGCACATCCCCGCAGACCCGGCCGCGATCCGTCACGCGCTGCTGGACCCGCTCTCGTTGCCGGAGTGGAACGAAGCCTTCGTAGCGATCACAGGTCCGGACGACCCGGCCGTCGGGGTTCGGTACGAGCTGAAAGTCCGGCCTGGGCTGAGTGGACACCTGGAGTACACAGCGATCGAGGCGGACCGGATCGAGCTCAGCTGGCAGGTCCCCGGTTTCCACGAGACCGGTAGCTGGGTGCTCGGCGAGCACAACACGGTGACGCATGCGTTCGAGCAGTCCGGCCCACTGGCCGCCGTGCTGCGACCTGCTTACCGCGGGATCGCCGCAGTACGCCTGGACCGACTAGCCCACAGAGTCGCCGAGCTCAGCCGCGCCGCCTGACTCCCCGCCCCACAAGAGCCGGCTGACTCCCGGCCCCACAAGAGCCGGCTGAGTGCCGGACCACAGGACTCGGACCGCCAGCACTCGTCAACCGCCCCGATCGCTCGGGCCTCTGTCGACCTCCGACCGACAGAGCGCGAGCCGAGGCTCGGATGGTGAGTGCCGGCGGTCCGGAATTGGATCAGCTGAAGTGCTCGCCCGGCTTGCGATAGCCACGCAGTAGGTCGCGCGAGATGATCAGCCGCTGCATCTCGTCGGTGCCCTCGAAGATCCGCCACAACCGGACCTCGCGGAACCAGCGCTCGATCGGCAACTCCTTGGTGTACCCCATCCCGCCGTGGATCTGCAGCACCCGATCGGCCACCCGGTTCACCGTGTTCGTGCCGTAGAGCTTGGCGATCGCGCTGTCGTGCTGCGGATGACGCCCCTGGTCGACCGTCCACGCGGCGTACAGGACGAGCCAGCGAGCCGCTTCCAGTTCGACCTCGGAGTCGGCGATCATCCACTGGATCGCCTGGTTGTCACCGATCGCGCTGCCGAAGGTCTGCCGGGTGGTGGCATGCTCGATCGCCAGCTGCAGCAGGCGTTCGCAGGCACCGATCCCGCGCGCCGGGATGATGAACCGGCCTTTCATGATCCAGCGCATCGCCAGCTCGTACCCCTGGCCGATCTCGCCGAGCACGTGGTCGCTGGGCACCCGCACGTCGTCGAAGTTCAGCGTCGCCGGAACCGCCTGACCCATGGTGACGATCGGATCCGAGGTCCAGCCGCGATCCCGGTCGACCAGGAACGCGGTGAACCCGCCCTTCGATCCCTTGTCCGGATCCGTGACCGCGATGACGATCGCGAAGTCGGCCTCGTTCCCACCGGTGATGAAGGTCTTCTCGCCGCGGATCAGCCAGTCGTCGCCGTCGCGACGCGCCGTAGTACGGATGGCCCGGGTGTCCGATCCGGCGCCTGGTTCCGTGATCGCGAAGCAGGACTTGCGCTCGCCCGAGATCGTCGGGAGCAGATATTCCTTGCGCTGTTCGTCGTTGCTCTCGAACAGGATGTTGTCGGCCTCACCGCCGAACGAGAACGGCACGAACGTGCGGCCGAGCTCACTCGTGATCAGCGCCTGGTCGACCGCCGACAGGTTCATCCCGCCGTACTCCTCCGGCGTGCTCAACCCCCAGAAGCCGAACGATTTCGCCTTCAGCCGCAGCTCGGTGATCTGCTCCGGCTCGACCCCGCGCAGCCCTTCCCGCTCGCGCCTCAGGACCTCGTTCTCCAGCGGCATCAGCTCACGACGTACGAACTGACGCGTCGTCTCCCGGATCGCCTGCTGTTCTTCACTGAGCGAGAAGTCGACCATCAGCGCTCCAAAAGTTGGGTGTTGAAGAACCCTATGCCGACTTACGCTGCCTGACATGTTGATGGAGATTCGCGGGACCAGGCTGTACGTCGATCGCCGCGGTGCCGCGGGTTCGCCACCGTTGCTCTTCGTCCACGGCGGACCGGGCTCCGGTTCGTACGACTTCCTGTCCTTCCAAGGCGACCTGTTGTCCGAGCGGTTCGACCTGGTCGCGGTCGATCAACGCGGCGTACAGCACTCCGATCCACTCGACGGGCCGATCAGCGACGACATCGTGATCGCCGACTTCGAAGCGCTCCGGACAACACTCGGCATCGACCGCTGGTCGCTCATCGGTCACTCGTACGGCGGGCATCTGGCGCTCCGGTACGCCGTGGCGCATCCCGGCGTCGTCGACAAGGTCGTCTTCGAGAACCCTGCTTGGGACAAGGCGCTGGCCAGCAAGACCCTGGTGCTCAGCGCCCTGCCGCTGCTGCGGGAACTCGAAGCGGATGATGGCGTGGAAGAACTGCTGGCGTACGACGGGCCGGCGACCTCCGAGATGTGGGACGAGCGGATCGACGTCATGCGCCGCCTCGGCGACCGGCGGATGGAGATCTACCACGGCCCGGATTCTCGCGATCTGGTGTTGCCGGCGGACGAACTGCCGGACGAGCTGCACAACCGCTCCGGTCAGTTCTACGTCGGGATCACCCGCACGCCGGAATTCCTCGAGTCGCTGCTGCCCTATCTCGATCGGCTGACCCAACCCGCGCTCCTGATCAAGGGCGAGGTGGACCCGGTCACCAGCCCGGAAGAGATCGAGTACTTCCAGTCGCACGTCCCGAACGGCAGCTACCGCACCTTCAAAGCCGTCGGCCACTTCGTCCACGGCGAGCGCCCAGCCGAGTACGCCGAACTCGTAACAGACTTCCTCCTCGAGTAAGCCCAACTTCCCCGCCGACCTGATCCTTCGGCGAGCGATCGAGCGGGTTCGGTCGTTCCGGCGAGCGGACTTGGGGAGCGAGTTCGAGCCGTGAGCAGGCGAGCGGGTTCGTTCGAGCGGGTTCGTTCGAGCGCGGTTCGGTCGAGCGCGGTTCGGTCGAGCGCGGTTCGGTCGAGCGCGGTTCGGTCGAGCGCGGTTCGGTCGAGCGCGGTTCGTTCGAGCGGGCTTGGGCGAGCGGGTTCGGAATCGCAATTGTCGGAGCGACCGATCACGAGGCCGACGAGCCGTGAGCGGGCGTGCGGCGTCGGTCGAGCGGGCCTCGGCGAGGGGCGAGCGGCGGTCCAGCCGAACGGCGGCGGCAACGCTGTCCTGGCTCCGGGCGACCTGGTTCCCGGTAATCGGCTGTCTCCGAAGCAGCAGGTTTGGGAGAATCCTGCGGACGGAACCTCTTTGGAAGGCGGGCTCGTGGCGACCCAAGTCATCGTGCTGAACGGCGGTTCGAGTTCCGGCAAGACGGGGATCAGCCGATGCCTACAGGCGATCCTGCCGACGCCGTGGCTCAGCCTCAGCGTGGACGATCTCGTCGACGCCTTGCCGCCGGCTGTGCTGTCGGACAGCTCGGGCATCACCTTTGGAGACGAGGGCGAGGTCGAGGTCGGCGCAGGGTTCCGCGAACTCGAGACCGCCTGGATGACCGGCATCGCCGCGATGGCGCGAGCCGGCGCGCGGATCATCCTCGACGACGTCTTCCTGAGCGGCGCTGAATCCCAGCAGCGCGTTCGCCGCCAACTCGACGGCCTCGAGATCCTGTGGGTCGGCGTCCGCTGTGACGCCGAGATCGCCGCCGGCCGCGAGATCGCCCGCGGCGACCGCACCGGCGGCATGGCAGCCTCCCAGGCCGAGCTCGTCCACCAGGGCGTGGTCTACGACCTGGAGGTCGACACCGGCAAAGCCGAGTCCCTCACCTGCGCCCGAACCATCGCCGCCGAAGTCAGCTGACGCCCAGCCCCACGCGCGACAGGTTGGCAAGCTCGTTCGCCCATCGCCACTCAGATCAGCTGACCGACAGCCGGTCTCCGACCCGGCCGACACCGGCCGCCCGGCGCTCGACCGGCAGGCCCGCTTATCCAACCCAGTCCCACTCGGCGCTTTGTGACGCGAGCAGCGCGGCGTACCCGGCGCACACATGCCAGCCCACTCGGCACACCCGCACTCGGCACACCAGCACTCGCGTACCGGCGTACCGGCGTACCGGCGTACCGGCCGGCGTACCGGCGTACGAAATCAGACGGCGTACGGGACCGTGCGTTTGTGAATGGTGCGGCGGTGGGTGGCGATGATGATGTCGGCGGCCTGATCGTCGATCGTCTTACCTTCGAGGAAGTCGTCGATCTGGTCGTAGGTCACGCCGAGCGCCTGCTCGTCAGGCAGCCCCGGATTGTTCGTCTCCAGATCCGCCGTCGGGACCTTCCCGGTGATCTCAGCCGACGCACCGAGCCGCTCACCGATCGCCCTGACCCGCCGCTTGGTCAAACCCGACAACGGCGTCAGATCACAAGCACCATCGCCGTACTTCGTGAAGAACCCCATCACCGCCTCGGCCGCGTGATCCGTCCCGACCACGAGCCCGCCGCGCGCACCCGCCACGACGTACTGCGCGATCATCCGCTGCCGAGCCTTGATGTTCCCGGTGTGGAAATCGGCCCGCTCACCCAGATCAGAATGCTTAACCGAGTCAACCATTGCGTCGGTCGCCGGCTTCACATCCACCGTCAGAGTCTCGTCCGGCTGGATGAACTCGAGCGCCCGCTGCGCATCCACCTCATCAGCCTGTACGCCGTACGGCAGCCGCATCGCGACGAAGCTCGCCTGGCCGCCGGCCGCCCGGACCCGCTCGACCGCGAGCTGGCAGAGGCGGCCCGCCGTACTGGAATCGACGCCGCCGCTGATGCCCAGCACGTACGTCGAGGCGCCGGCCAGCCGGAGCCGGTCGGTCAGGAAGTTGAGCCGGCGTTCGATCTCCAGGTCGACGTCGAAAGACGGCGTCACCCCGAGCTCGTCGATGATCAGCTCCTGCAGGTACCGGCGGTCGTCGCTCATCAGGCTCCCTCGTCGCGCGATCTGTCGACGGTCAGCCTATTTCGCCGGTCCACGGACCTGGTGAGGGAGGTCCGGACATAAGGATTCCCCGCGCACCCGGAAGAGCTCACTTACCCTTGCTGCCTTCCGGCCCTGGGGGAGTTGGGCGAGATACCGCCACGCGGGGAACCAGCCAAGAGTGTACGGGATCCTGACGCCAGGTCGGGAATCCGCCCCCGACGCGCCGGCCTGCCGTGCTTTGGCTTGGCTCCTAGGCTGGCACCGTGACCAATCTCGCGCTCGGCCGGATCGGGATCGCCACCGGCCTGAACAGCTCGCCCGACTCCCTCGCCGCTGCGGCTGCTGCCGAGGACCTCGGCTACCCCACCATCTGGCTGTCCGGTGGTCCGCTACCCGGCCTGCAGACCATCGTCGACCTGGTCGGCGCCACCAGGACAGTCCAGTTCGTCAGCGGAATCCTCGCGGTGGACACCTATGCCGCAGACGACGTAGCGACGACGTACCAGCAACTGGAAGCCTCCAGCCCCGGCCGCTTCACCGTAGGACTAGGCGGCGCCCACGGAGCGAAGCCTCTAGACACACTGAACGCGTACCTCGACCAGCTGGACTCAGTACCGACAGAGCGACGTGTGCTCGCTGCGCTCGGCCCGCGAATGCTGGAGCTCGCCAGGGACCGCAGTGAAGGCGCCTACCCGTTCCTGATCACTCCTGCCTATGCAGCTGAGGCACGGAAGCTACTGGGACCCGACAAGCTGCTCGCCGTGAACCACTTGGTCGTACTGGAGTCGGACCCGGCACGGGCGCGTGCGATCGCTCGCGACACGATCAGCTTCTTCACGACGATCCCCGGATACGCGGCGTCCTTCAAGCGTCAGGGGTTCACCGAGCTCTCCGTAGTACCGAACTCGATGGTCGACGCTCTAGCTGCTTGGGGTACGCCGGACGAGATCGCTGCGAAGCTCCAGGAATTCCACGAGGCCGGCGCCGACCACGTAGCGATCAACGTGATCACCGGCGTCACCGGTCCGCAGCCCATCGACGAGTGGCAAGCCCTAGCTCCAACACTCCTAGCCCTCTAGCTCAGCTGCTTCTCATACAGTCGCGCCACCGATTCCACCTTGTCGTAGCGATACGGCTTAACTTCGCCCGTCGCCTCAAACCCTTGACGCACCCAGAACCTCGTCGCCTGCCCTGCATTGGTATCCACGACCGCCAACCTCAGGGTGCGGATCTCCGGCCAGTTCTCCCCGACGTACTGCTCTGTCAGCTCGTACGCCGTACGCCCGACCCCCTTCCCCTGATGCCCACCATGCACTTCAAGCAGCCCGATAAACCCGGTGTGCGCGTTCGGGTACCCGCGCAGCAGATCAACCACCGCGACCAACTGATCGCCATCCCAAACCCCCAGCACCACCTTCGCCTCTTCAGCGAGCCCCTCCGGACGCATCATCAACAAACTCTGCGCATCCGCAGCCCCTGGCGGATACCCGGTGATCCGCTCGGTATACCCCGGATCGGACTCAATCAATTCCTGCACCGCATCCACATCACCGGCCGCCACTTCCCCGACCCTCATCCAACCGCCTCCAACTCGTCGCCCGTCCAACACCGGCCGCAACACCCCAGGATCAGGCCCCTCAATCTCCATCCCCCGACCCTAAAACCCCACCCGTCCACCTCCCCATCCAGCGGACTCCACCCCCGCCGGGCTCCTACGTTCGACCGGCTCCCCAGCCGCCAGCTACGGGCTCCGTCGCCCGCACGCTGCCTCGCACCGAGCACGCTCCCACGCCACGAAGCAGACAACCGGCCTCCCAGAATGCAAGCCCTCGTCGCCAACATCCATGCGAAGCTCCCGAGGCCTCAGCCCTGCCGCCTCTTGAGCCTTCCTCGCTGCGCTAGGCGGGGCCGTGCTCACTGTGAGGTAGCCGCCAGCCCATCCGCCCCACCGCCCTCGCTCAGCCCACCCCTCACCCCGGTCCGCCAGTCCCCTACCGATGTCCTGCCGATCCGCCCAACCCCCGATTTCAGCAACACCCCCCACCTCGCGTATCCTCTCGCCTTGGAGGATTCGCCTAGAGGCCTAGGGCGCACGCTTGGAAAGCGTGTTGGGGGCAACCCCTCACGAGTTCGAATCTCGTATCCTCCGCCACTCTCCGAGAGGCCGATTGACCGGTGTTCCGCTGGTCAGAGCGCAGTTCAGGTCATCGGAGGGATGAACACATGGAAGGGCGGCTCCCGGTCTCGGGAGCCGCCCTCGGTCATTCCGTCTCAGTTTCCGTCTCAGTTGGTCCAGATCGGGACCAGTGCGGCCGCCGCTCCGCCGGTCGGGTCCTCCTCCACCCGCTCCTTCACTGGCCGGTCGGCGTCACCTGACGGTGTCCACAGCAGACTGCCTGTCTGTATCGACCCCGACACGGCTGACAAATGCCGAGGAGAAGCGGTCGGAGATTCCTTGGGAGGCGTGTCAAATTCGGGGTACGTCGTCCGACGCCTAGGCAGATGGCGCCAGGTGCCAGTTGACTCGAGATCACGGGAGGTCGAAGTGTCTACGGCCATCCTCGACATGTCGATGTCACTTGACGAGGTCACCAACGGGTAGTTCCACCGGGCGGCCGGTGACTGGGTACGACGATCGGCGCGCCGTTGTGTCACCGCCCCAGTGATCCATGAGCTCAGCGGTCCGCCGCCCGGCGAGGACTGCACCGGCGGCGTTCCACTCGGCTTCGAACTGCCCGGCAGGCCCGCCGGCAGCAAACCAGTCATGGAGCAACTCGCCGTCCTTCCCACGAGCAAGTCGTCGAGATCAGCGATGTACCCACATCCGCTACCGCGTCCGCCGCTGACGGGCAGCATCCTCGGAATCTACGCTTCCAGAGGCTTCCCGACCTCCGTTGAACGTTGAACGCTCGCAACCGGTCCTGCGACGGTCGCCTCGGGCGTCAGCCGGCGAAGGCGATCGTGTTGCCGTCCGGGTCGCGCAGGATGAAGTCGGTGCCGCCCCACGCTTGTTTGGTGAGCTTCTGCACGATCTCGGCGTCAGCGGCCAGATATTCCGCGTAAAGCTCGCGGACGTTCGGCGCATCGACGAACGCCATGATGAGCCCTTGTCGTTCCGCGACACCGGCCGCGAACACCGGCTCGTGGACCAACTTCAGGTGCAAGGTCGCACCGTCGCGCGACACCGATCCGTAGAACGGCGGACTGCCATGCACGAAGTCGATCCGGAAGCCGAGCTGGTCCCGATAGAACGCGGCCGAGGCATCGACGTCGACGACATACAGCACCGGTTTGGCACTCGCGACTGCTGAGTCCCGAGTCTGTGGCGGGCCCGCTTCCGTGCTCGCCTTGAGTTCCGCCCAGCTTCCGAAGCCCGCTTCGAGGGCGATGATTTCTTGGGCTTCGGTGAGCGGAAACTTCAGCGCGAGTGCTTCGCGGTCGGACAACGTGCGATAGCGCGCGAGCTGCCGGATGCGACCGCCGATCGAGAAGTTCCCCTCGCGGTGCCAGCGAACGAGCAGTTTCGCCTGCTTCTTGTAGGTTTCGAGCTTGGGCATGGCGCTCCTCTTCGGTCGTGAAGTAGGTGGGCCTTGCCCTTTCGGCTGATGTGCCGTTGCGCCCTACGACCGGGTCTGAACCCGCGCCTGCGACGCTGAGATTACCACCCGTCAGCCTCAAGTGATGGTGACGACGTGAGCCCAGGGCGGTGGCGTGTCGGGCGTGTAGTCGGGATCGTCTTCGCTTGGTGGGCGGGGAAAGAGGCCGATGATGGTTCGGCACGGGGGTTCGGTGGGCCACGGGGTTTGGCCGTCTGTGAGGGCGACGATGACGTCGGGTCGGGGGTAGGAGCGGAGGGCCTGGGTGAAGCCGGAGCGGAGGTCGGTTCCTCCGCCGCCGATGAGTTCGATGCTTTCGGCGCGGCAGATCGGGACGGCGATTCCGGCTGCTGCGTCGCAGGAGATCACCGACACCAGGTCACGCCGGCCGCCCAGCGATTGCGAGATCGCGGCCACCTCGAGCAGCGCGCTGCCCAGCTCGGCGTCGCTCACCGACCCTGAGGTATCGATGACGACGCACACGCGTGGCGGCGTACGGCGGAGGCTCGGCAGCAGGACTCCGGGAACGGCCGCCGATCGGCGGGACGGACGCCGAAAGCTGTGGTTGTCGCCCCCTCCCGATGCACTCGTCGCGGATCGGATCGCCGCGCCCAGCAACTGCCGCCATGGCTGCGGTGGGTGGAACGCCTCGTCCGCCCATCGCCGCCATCCGTCCGGAGCGTTGCCCGGCCGACCTTTGATGCCCTCGGCAACTCGGAACCGTACGGCGTCCCGCTGCTGCCTGCTCAACCCGTTTGCCCCCTCCGGCCCCAGTTCCCACGGCCGTACATGCCCGTCGGCCCCACTGCCGCAGTCCAGCCAGGCCAGCTCTGAAGCAAGCCCAAGCAGCGACGCTCGCCGCAGGTACTCCTCCATCAGCAAGCCGACGGGAAGCCCCAGCATCGACGGCACCACCGCTCCGGTAGGCCGCGGCAGACCAGAGCCGTAGATGTCGTCGTTGATCTCGAAGTCGGCCGCGATGTTCCGCCTCAGCCGCTCGCCTGGTCCGTACTCCTCATGCTCCCGCGCATACCGCTCACCCCGCCCGTGATGGTCCCGCAGCAGATGAGACACCTCGTGTACCCACACACCGGCCAGCTCTTCCACCGGAGTACGCAGTACAAATCCAGGCGAGACATAGCAGCGCCAATGCGCATCGACAGCCATCGTCGGCACCGACCGGTCCTCCACCACCTGCAGGGCAAAAAGTGCGGCCGCCAGATAAGGACGAACCTTCACCGCGTGCAGCCGAGCGGCCAGCAACTTCTCCATATCCAAATGGAGCCTCAGCGAAGGCCGCGGCCCCGGATACTTCGCGGTCATCAGCGCACCCCCGTACGACGTGTCGCCTCGCCTCCACGTGCTACCGACTGATCCGCCCGCTGAGCCAACCCGATCACACCGGTGAGCCGCTCGACCGCCGCCGGCACCTCCCAGTCATCACGCCGCAATGCAGCCAACGCCATCGCCGGAGCGACAAGCAGATCCGGTACGCCGGTCTCAAGCGCCCTGATCAGCACCGCCCAACCCGCCTCCCATCGCACCCGCTGCGGCCGTGCTCTTACTGCCGCCACTACCGCCTCCACCGCCGCCTGCCGCAAATCGCCTCGCTCAGGCAACTCTGCCGAAGCCGGGTCGGCCAGCAGGACCTCAGGATCCGGCAGCTCCATTCGGTCCAGATGGGCAAGGAGTTCGAGGCCCGGTCCATCGCCCACCGCCCCGCGCACCAGGAGTGCCAGCACATCGCGGGAGACGTCGGCCGCAGTACCGAAGGCCAGCAGAATCAACGCGGCCTCCCAACTCCGAGGCGACGGCCAGGCAGCACCGCGCCGCGTCTCGGTACTGGGCAGCCGGTGAATCAACGTCGGCCGAGCCTCCAGAAAGCCGCACACTGCGCGCCGGGCATAGGCGACCGCCTCCGGCAGCCGCTCCGGCACCAACGCAGGCAGCTCCGCACGCGGCCAAGTCCCGCCAAGTCCACGCACCACCACCTCGCGATCATGCACCCAGTACAAGTGCACGAATCTGTTCGCCAGCGGCGCACTCAACTCCCACCCATCAGCCGCCGACGCACGCGGGTTGGCAGCAGCTACGATCCGTACGCCGGGCGGCAGCTGCAAAACCCCTACCTTCCGCTCGAGGACGACTCGCAGCAGCGCTGCCTGGACAGCCGGGGTGGCGGTGGAAAGCTCATCCAGGAACAGCAATCCGCGCCCGGCCCGTACGAGTTCCACGGCCCATTGCGGCGGCGCCATCGGTACTCCCTGAACCGTCGGATCGTCGCCGACGATGGGCAGCCCGGAGAAGTCGGTCGGCTCATGAACGCTGGCGATCACGGTCGTCAGCGGCAGGTCGAGGGAAGCGGCGAGCTGTGTCAGAGCCGCGGTCTTGCCGATACCCGGCTCGCCCCACAGCAGCACAGGCAAGTCGGCCGCGACAGCCAGGGCGAGCGCCTCGAGCTGCTCGTCCGGGCGCGGCTCAGTGGTGGTCGTCTGCAGCAGGGCCAAGAGATTGTCAGCAACGGCGAGGCGGGTGTCGGTGGTCGGGATCGGAGCGGAAAGGACGTCAGTCAAAGTCATATGCATCACCTGGGGTCTTGAGTAGGGGACTGCGCGGAAAACGTAAGCAGAGCGGCCGATCAGGAGATCGGCCGTTGATCAGGCGAGGACCACGCGGGGGCGTTGCCGGCTGTTCTGCTTGAGGTACATGCCAGCAGGCGTACGCCGGTTCGATCGCGGCCGACGGACTCGTTCCGCCCGCCCCGAATCGGAGGATTTCCACCCACCCATCGCACCGCCAGATGCAGGGAGTTCGGCCAGCCCCGAGCGGAAGAGCCCATGATGGACGCGCCGGGCCGCAGCCAACTCCAGCTCGTCCCGGAGCGGACCATCACGCAGGATCGCGCTAGGTCCAAGCAGTCCCTCAACCACCGTCAGCGCCCCGGCGACATCACCGTGATCGATCCGCCCCCGCACCGAAGGCAACGCCGCCGGCTCCCGATGCACCGCGTCGATCGCCCGCAAACAAGGCAGCGCCGGACCACCAAGCGCAACCAGCAACTCCTCCCGACGCACCTCCACCGCATCGTGATCGACCGCCACCAACACCCCATCCCGCAACCCAATCCGATGAACTTCCCCCCGACACACCACCGAATGCGGATCGCCCACCTGCAAGCCGCCGTCGACCGGGATGGTCGAGCCAAGTTCACAGCTGAGACCAACAGTCAGGGTCGACAGGTGATCGATCAGGTCCGTCGCGCCGGGGTGAAAGCCAGGTCCGGTCGCCGATCTCCTACCCAGTTGGGAACCGGGCTCGACCGCTGGAGCCGGGGCGGCAGCCGGCCTCGGCTGGGACGCCGTCTCCAAGACGGCAGCCAACTTCGGGTCGGTTGCCTTCGCCGATGCGGTCAGTGCTTGAGCGACGAGTGGATGTAGGTGGTCGGGTGGGATCAGGCCGGCGCGTAGTAGCTCCAGATCTGGAAGGACTCGGACTGCAGCCTCTGGCAGCATCGGCAGGGCCGCGATCTGCTGCAGCGGCAGCACTTCTCTTAGCGGCCGGTACGTCGGAGCGTGGCTGCCATCGGGCGCTACGAGCTCGAGTACGGCGTACCGTCGCCGACCGAGCCGCACGGTGAAAGGCCCCTGCGGGAGCCCCTCGGCTTCGAACAGCAGCTCAGCTTCGACAGCCCATCGCCCGAACGCCCACGAGCCGTCGTCCACTATCGACCGACCCGGCTGATTCAGCTGACCCGGCTGACCCGGCTGATTCAGCTGAGGGGCGTCAGCGAGAGCGCACCGCGTTGCCAGTTCGGCGTACCGGGTGGAGTCCCAGAGGTGGGGGTAGAGGTCGAGGCGGAAACGTCTGCTGGGGTGTGGATGTGGATGAATCGAGGGAGTGCCCGAGCCTTCCCAGAGAGTCAAGGACATTCGCTGGCCGGCGCTCGCCCAGGTCGGCGGTGTTCGGACGACCAGCTCCAACGGAGTGGTGCCGGTCCGGTAGCGGATCAAGGAAACGGTCAGACCAGGCCGGAGCAGTCCGTCGGGAAAGATCCGCGGCATGTGCCAACGGAGCAGATCCGGCGCCAACCGACGCAGATCCGCACGAAGACAAGCCACGAACTCGGTGCCGTAGCGGTCGCGCACGGCACGCAGATCGAGATCGACGTCGACGCGGGCGGCGGCGCAGGCTCCTGCCCAGTCACCAACGGCACGTCGTTCGGTTGCGGTTTCGATCATCGACAGCGGTACGGCGTACTCACGCACGCGCTGCCACATCAACAAGCGGGCCGGAATCGTGTTCGCGAACTGGAGCGCCATCAGCACTCACCTTGCGCGATCGATTCCCCCAATCCGTACGAGAAGGTATTCATCCCCAGAATCATAAGCACGGCGATACACCTTTGTCAGTCTCAAAACGAGACACCTGACCAGTGTGTGATCGTCGCAGCGATCTGAACGACGGCCCGGACAGCCATACTGTCCGGGTCTTCGTCGTTCGAGGGATGCAATTGATGCGTTCAGCGGATGGCGGGGTACACGAGGAGCGTGGTGTTCACGCCATCCACCTTTGCCAGCGCGAGGCCCGCTGAGCCGTTCACCAGGACCGGGGCGATCTGGGGGCTGGTGGGTAGGTCTTGGCCGGTGCGTGCATCCAGGGCGAGAGGTCCCTTCGCGGTCTTGCCGTAGGCCATACCGTGCCAGGCGGTGGTGATCTCGGGGGCGATGCGGTCGGCCTGTTTGTCGGGTAGTTGCCACAGAGTCTTGCCGGTGGTGGCGTCCAAGCCGAAGGTGGTTGCGGTGTCCGTACCGGCGCCAGTGCCGCCGCAGACGATGGCGCTCTTCTCGTCGTACACGCAGGTGCCCTTGGAGAGCTGACTGGGCGGTTGCTGTTTGGTCTTGCCGGTGGTGGGGTCGAGGAGCTGGAGGTAAGGCTTCTCGCTGCCCCAGGCGCGACCCTTGAGGAGGACGAAATGCGGGCCCAGGGCGGAGACGGTCTGGCTGACCATGGATTGGCCTTGCCAGCGGGGCGCACCGCTGGCTGCGTCGTGTCCGGCAGCGTGTACTTCGTAATGCTCCGTACTCCAGCCGACTGCCATGCCCTCCGCGATTCCTGTGGCCGCGAATCCGTCCTGGACCCAGGTCTGGCGGTGGGCTGTCAGGTCGATTCCGTAGGTGACGGCGTGGGAGTTGTCGTTGGACACCGTCACCACGCCGGTGCTCCCGTTGGCGCCGACTGCTGTCGCGGTCAGCTCGACGTTCGGTTCGTCGGCCCACTCCGGCAGCCGCAGGGTCACCTGCCACTGCACCTTGGCGGTGTCGGGGTCGCTGACAGTGATCTCGACTGCCTTGTGGGAGGCCTGGGTTCCCGTACCGGACTGGTCGACCGGGAACGGTGTCAGCAAGGCTGGTTTGTCGCTGATGGCAACGATCGCGGGTGCTCCGGCCTTGTGCTTGGTGCCGTCGCCGTCGACCAGCGCTTTTCCTGCCGGCTCGATCGTCGCCTTGACGTGACCGTTGGTGGTGTCGATGGCCTGCACGTGGTCGAACGCGCCTACGTAGGCCGTACCTCCGTACAGCGTGACCGCGGGCGGTCCGACGAGTCTGTTCTCGAGGTCCAGGATGTCCGCGAGCAGCCCGTCGGGCATCTGGGCTCCGGTCGTCGCGAACTTCGCCGGCGGGTCGTCGACAGGCCGCGACGTGGCGGCCGACGTGCTCGCGGCCGGCGAGACTCCGCCGGCCGGCTGGGAGCTGTCGGCCGAACCGCAGGCCGCCAGCATGCTGCCGACGAGCGTCACGGCCACGAGCATCAAACCCCTTGTGGGCAGGGGGCTGTGGGAGTTTTGCAAGGGGTTCCCCATCCAGTTCAGTCCAAAACGGTGATCACCCTAGTGCAGCCGGGGACCACACCGCCGCCGAACTGAACGAGCTGCCCGGCTCCTCACCGTCGATGGCCTGAGCTGGTGTCGGCCAAGCCGTGTGCTCATTCGGTGAGGGTGACCGAGAAGTGTTGGCGGTAGCGTTCTGGGGTGGTTGCGAGGCGGCGGGTGAAGAGGCGGTGGAGAGTTTCGCCGTGTTTGTAGCCGACTGTTCTTGCGATGGCGGCGACGGTCAGGGCAGTTGTTTCCAGGAGACGGCGGGCTGCCTCTACGCGCAGGCTTTCCACGAAGGCGGCTGGGGTGCTCCCGGTTTCGGCGCGGAAAGCGCGGGCGAAATTGCGTTCGCTCATCCCTGCCCGCCGCGCCAACGCGGCCACGCTGAGATCTTGAGCGAGATGGTCGGGTAGCCAGTTCTGCACGGCCCGGATGGCTGGCGTTCGTGCGGTCTGCACCCGCAACTGGGCGCTGAACTGGGTCTGGCCGCCGGGCCTGCGGGTGAAGACGACGAACCCACGAGCGATCAACTGCGCCAACTCCGGGCCATGATCGTCCTCGACCAGGGCCAAGGTCAGATCGATGCTCGCGGTGACTCCCGCCGAGGTCCAGCGATTGCGGTCGCGGACGTAGATCCGGTCCGGCTCGACGCGCACGCGCGGGTAGCGTTCGACGAGTTGCTCGGTCGCTCCCCAGTGCGTCGTCGCGCGGTACCCGTCGAGCAGTCCTGCCGCAGCCAGCAAGAGGGTGCCGGCGCAGACCGCGGTCACCCGGCGCGAACGCCGGGCGAGCGCGGGAAGCTCCGGCACCACCTCGGCGGAGGCGGCCGGATCGTAGACGCCGAATCCTCCGATCACGATCATGGTGTCGATGTCCTCGTCGCCGTTGGCCATGTCCTGCAGGGTGTGCTCGACGGGAATCGTCAGGCCGCCGTTGACGGTGACCGTCCCTGCCCTCGGCGAGGCCAGCACGACGCGGTAGACGGGTGTTCCTATGGCGATGTTCGCCGCATCGAAGATGTCCATCGGACCGGCCAGTTCGATCAGCTGGATACCGTCGTACACGACGAGCACAACGGTGCGGGGTGCGGCCACGGCTCTATCCTCCACCCTCTCGAGGCGCTCGGGCCGCAGAGTCGATCACCCGACCCGTCGGGCTGGATCGTCGGCGTGCAGCTGCAAGAACCCGATGATCAGCTCAGCGACTCGATCGGCGTACTCCGTCTGCGCGTAGTGCCCGCCTCCCTCGACGACGGCCACCTGGCCGATGCCGTCGGGTGCGGCGGCGACGATTGCCTCGCCTTCGGCCTGCGGGTCGACGAAGTCCGGGTCCTCGGAGCCCATGATCACCAGGAGGGGACGCTTCAGTTCCGGCAGCTTGGCCTCCGCGTCGGCCGGCGTGGTCTTGCCGGTCTTCATGAACTCTTCCCAGCGGCCCGGCTGTCGCAGGGTCTCCATCAGGCCGTCGGTGTACTGCCGGTAGTCGTCGGGCTTGTTGGGGTAGGCGACGTCGAGATACGAGCGCCACACCTTGGGCGACTTCAGCAGCTGCGTCCCGACCAACCGGGCGAACCCCCGGCGATACCGCCGTACGGCGAACAGCGCGCCGATGTTCAGCTTCGCGACGCGGGTGAAGGGGTTGATCTCGACGATGGCGGTCACCAGTTCTGGAGCCAGAGCCGCGGCGATGGTGGCAGCGCCGCCGGACAGCGACTGGCCGACGATCACCGCGGGGCCGCCGAAGTGCCGGATGACGCCGAGCAGATCGTTGGCGACATCCGTGCGGCTGATGGCGGCTTTTCCGGTCACCGAAGGCCAGTTCAGGCTGGATTCGCCGTGACCGCGCATGTCCACGTTCACGACCCGGAATCCGGCGCCGGCCAGCAACGGCGCCAGGTGCCGGTAGTCCTGCCGCCAGGCACCCATCCCATGCGAGAGCACCACCAGCGGACCCTCGCCGATCACGTCGTACGCGATCCGCCCGCCATCGAGAGTCACGAACTCGGTCATTCGCCACACCTTCCTCACTGTTTGCAGCAAAGTCGCGAAGCCCGCGACAAGGACGATTGAATGCCGCACCCGCACCTCCGGACGCCGCACGGGCCGAAACGATCAGACGCGTGGCCGTCCCAGTCAGAACCTGACTCATCCGGCGGAGCGAGCCTCCTACCTGCAAGACGACGTCCAGCACCCGTTCGGGACCTGCTGCGTAGCTCTGGGCAAACCGAATTCGTTGTCGAGGGCAAAGAGCCGGTACTCCGCTGCGAAGCTCACCACTGGGAGATCAGGACCAGTACCCTCGCGGCTCGGGATGATGGGTCGGGGCCGCCGTACCAGTGGACGGTGTGCTCTTGTAGTTGGTGGAGGTCGCCGCCTTTCCGTAGTGGTCCAAGGCCAGGAGGGTTTTTCTTGGCACGGTTCAGGTTAGGGCGGGCTCGGGTAGGTTCGCGGTATGGATCAGATTGCGGCTGGGGTGTTTCATGCGGCTGATGGGGTGGAGGACTGGCGGTCGGTTTACCACCTGGTGTCGGCGCATTTTCGGACCGGGTCGCTGGGTGAGGGCGTGAAGTTTGTTGATGGGATCGGGCGGGTTGCCAGGGAGGGTGAGGAGTATCTCGCGGTTGATCTGCGGGCTGCTGGGGTGACGGTGTCGCTGGGACGGCGGGATGTTGCCTTGGCGCGGCGGATCTCTGCGGTGGCGAAGGAGTTGGGGCTAACCGCCGATCCGGCCGCACTACAGGTCGTCAATATCAGCCTCGACGCGTTGGCCGGCGCAGACGTGTTGCCGTTCTGGCGCGCAGTGCTTGGGTATGGCCAAATCGGTGACCATTACTTGTTCGACCCGTTACGCCGCGGACCGGGTTTCAGCTTGCAGCAAATGGATAGCGCGCGGCCACAGCGGAATCGGATTCACCTCGACATCGCAGTACCGCATGATCTCGCCGAGGCCCGAGTCGCTGCGGCTCTCGCCGCGGGAGGTCGCCTGGTCTCGGATGAACACGCACCAAAATGGTGGGTGCTAGCCGATGCCGAGGGCAACGAAGCGTGTATCGCCACCTGGCGCGGCCGTTAAGACAGCAATGTAGCCAGTTCGCCGGCAAAGGCGGTGATGCGATCCAAGGAGGAGCCGCTGCGAGCTCGGCGGAAACCGTGACGCCGGCCCCAGAATGCACCTTGGACCAGGAGGAGTTGCGACCACCGCTGAGCCTGCTCGCGATCGATCTCGGCCGCTTCCGTGTAGATGTCAAGGAAGCGGTGGGCGAGCTTCACCCCATCGTCGTTCTCGATGAAATTCAGCACCGCGCGCACCCGGAGCAGGTTGCCCGCGTCGTACGCCGGATCTCCCACATACCCCTTGGGATCAACGGCTAACCAATCCTCCCGCTCAGCACGCAAGATGTTCCGCGCATGAAAGTCCCCATGAATAAGGACTTCCGGCTGCACAGTCGCCAGCTCACGAATCGTCGCCAGCGCCGCATCGACCACGTACGCCGGCATCGGGTGCTCCAATTCCGCGGCATCCCGCAGCAGCTGCTCCTCCCACGCCCCCGCCTCATCCTTCAGCCGAGGCAACCCCGCCGCAGCAGGAATTGCCAGCCGCCGGCTGATCCGCCCCGCAACACTCGCGACCTCATCGCTGTCCTCAACCTCGGCCAGCGTCGACGACTCCACCCGCTCCAACAACATCCCGTACTGCGAATCGTCGCGCTCGTACAGCAATACGGCGCCCCGCCCACCCCACGCCGCAAAAGCATCCGGCTCGAAATCATTACCAGGATGCGGAAACGACACCTTGATCACAGCGGTCCCCGCATCCCGCAGTACGGGAACAATCACCCCCACACCCCCGTGCAGAACCTCCCCGTCCTGCACACACCCCCATCGCCCAAGCAGCCCAGCAACAATCCCAGGCACCTCAGCAAGCCACGCCTCCCCGCGCTCACCTTCCCGCTCAACAGTAGCCCGCGCAAACGCCTCCGGAGGCTCAATCACCCCAGCACCCTACGCAGCAACCAGTCCACCAGGCCGAGTGCGGGCAAACAAAAAGCAAGGAGAAGGATCTCCTTGCCGTGTCCAAGTTATAACGCATGGGGGGACTTGCCGCAAGGGCCGGGTGGGGGCGGAGAATCGTCGGCTGTTGACGGGAATCTGCTGAAATTGGGGAGTCGCAGCGTGCAGGTAGGACCAGCAGAGGGCAGTGCTTTCGAGCTTGCGGAGCATCTGGAAAGCAAGGCCGAGCCGAGGCTGATCGCGGCGGACGAGGAGCATTTCGCGGCGATCTCGACCAGCCTTCGGGAGACCATCGTCGAGTTGGAGAGCCGGCTCGACGAGACCCGGAAGGCACCGGGTGGCGAAGGGCAGGAGGCACTCGATCGTGACCTGGAGATCCATCGTCTGACCACCAGACTGCGGGCGCTCAGGCGCTTCGGGCTCGACCTCTGCCTCGGTCACATGGTCAGCGCGGACACCGGCCAGGCCCTGTACGTCGGACGCCTCGGCCTCACCGACAGCTCCGGCCGGCGCCTGCTGATCGACTGGCGTTCCCCCGCGGCCGAGCCGTTCTTCGGTGCGACCCATGCGAACCCGATGGGCCTGGCCAGCCGTCGCCGGTACCGCTGGACCCGCGGCAAGATCAGCGACTACTGGGACGAGATCTTCACCGCCGACGGTTTCGAAGGGCACAAGGCGTCGCTCGACGACCAGTCCGCCTTCATCGCCAGCCTCGGCAGCAATCGTTCGTCGCGGATGCGCGACGTGCTCGGCACCATCCAGTCCGACCAGGACGCCATCATCCGGGCGAGTTCCCGCGGCGCCCTCGTCGTCGACGGCGGCCCGGGCACCGGGAAGACGGTAGTGGCGCTGCACCGTACGGCGTACCTCCTGTACTCCGATCCGCGGCTCGGCCACCATCGCGGCGGCGTACTGTTCATCGGTCCGCACCAGCCTTACCTCGCCTACGTCTCCGACGTCCTCCCCAGCCTCGGCGAGGAAGGCGTCCAGACCTGCACCCTGCGCGAGCTCCTGCCCGAGGGCGCCACGGCACCGGACGAGACGGACCCGGAGATCGCCCGGCTGAAGGCGACCGCGGACATGGTCAGGGCGATCGAGCCGGCGGTGAAGCTGTACGAGGAGCCGCCGACCAAGCCGATGACGGTCGAGACGCACTGGTCCGACCTCTGGCTGAGTGCGGCCGATTGGGCGGAGGCGTTCGGTTCGGCGGATCCCAGTACGCCGCACAACGAGGCCCGCGACCAGGTCTGGGAAGAACTGCTCACGATCCTGCTGGACAAGCATCAGGAGGAGTACGAGGACGACGATGTCTCGCTCGAGATGGTCCGCAAATCCCTTGAGCAGAACGAGGATCTGCTCGATGTCTTCGGTGGCGCCTGGCCGCTGATCGAACCGGCCGACCTCGTCGGCGACCTCTGGTCCGTGCCCGCGTACCTGCGGATGTGCGCGCCCTGGCTCACTCCCGATGAGGTCAAGAAGCTGCAGCGCAAGGACGCGCCACAGGCCTGGACGACTTCGGACCTGCCGCTCCTCGACGCGGCCCGGCAGCGACTCGGCGACCCGGAGGCCTCCCGGCGGAAGCGCCGGCAGCAAGCAGCCGCCGCAGTCGAACGCGAACGGATGGCCGATGTCATCGACAACATCATCCAGGCCGACGACGACAACGAGGGCTGGGTGCCGATGCTGCGCGGGAAGGACATCCAAGAAGCCCTCGTCGACACGACTGCGCTGCCGACCGCGGATCCTGACTTGCTGGCCGGCCCGTTCGCGCACATCGTCGTGGACGAAGCCCAGGAGCTGACCGACGCGGAATGGCAGATGTTGCTGCTCCGCTGCCCGTCGCGAAGCTTCACCATCGTCGGCGACCGTGCCCAGGCCAGGCACGGCTTCACCGAGTCCTGGCAGGAACGACTCGAACGCGTGGGGCTCGACCGGGTCGTACTCGCCTCGCTGAGCATCAACTACCGGACCCCTGAAGAGGTGATGGCCGAAGCCGAGCCGGTCATCCGTGCCGCGCTGCCGGACGCCAACGTGCCGACCTCGATCCGCAGCAACGGTGTCCCGGTCGTGCACGGATCCACCGCGGACCTCGACGAGATCCTCGACAGCTGGCTGGCCGAGAACCCCGACGGCATCGGCTGTGTCATCAGCGCAGCCGGAACAGCCCGTACGCCGGACCGCGTGCGCTCCCTGACGCCGGAATTGTCGAAGGGACTCGAGTTCGACCTGGTCGTCCTGATCGACCCGGAGTCGTTCGGCGCCGGCATCGAAGGAGCCGTCGACCGGTACGTCGCGATGACCCGCGCGACCCAGCAGCTCGTCATCCTCGACTAGGGCCAACAGCTCGTCATCCTCGACTAGCTGTTCGAAGAGCTCGGAAACAGCTCGGAAACGGAAAACTTCCCGGAAAAAGTTTCTGCGACCGTGTCGATCGGTGCCGGTTCCATCCGACGCACTGGTGAGAACCGGCACCGAGCCGGTCCGCAGACCTTCCCGGAGATTTCCATGAGCACCTCGCTGAACACGACCCGCTCCGCCGCCCCGACCCGCGCCGCCGCCCCGTCTCTCGGCTCGCTGGCCAAGGCCGGCCTCGCCGCAACGGTGGTCGCCACGGCCGCGACGATGATCGTCGCCGCCGTCGGCCACGCTGCCGGGATCAGCCTGGACATGGCCGGCGAACCGGTCCCGGTCGCCGGGTTCGGTACCCTGACGGCACTCTTCTCCCTGATCGGGCTGGCGCTGGCCGCAGGACTGGCTCGGTGGGCCAAGACCCCGCAGCGCACCTTCGTCCGTACGACGATCGCCCTGACCGTGCTGAGCTTCGTCCCGGACCTGCTGTCGGACACCGCGCCGGCCACCAAGGCGCTCCTGATGTCCACCCACGTCGTCGCCGCCGCAATCGTGATCCCAGCAATCGCCCGCCGCCTCCGCAAGTAATCAACCGGCCCGCCGCCCCCGCAACCGCAATCGCCTCGGTCGCCCGCAGGATTGCCCTCGATTTGTTCGTCGCGCCGGGTGGAGCCGTGGCAGGTTCGGGTCATTGGGGGGCGGGGGTGCGGTGACTCCAGTAGCGTCGTTCGGGAAGCAGATGGCCGTCACAACCGGAAGAATGGGGTGGCTGCCACCTTCGCGACAGGAGACGCCAAGATGGACTACGCCCCTCCCTATATGCCTCCCCAGTACCGGCCGGCTCCGCCACCCAAGGCCGCAGACCCGTTAGCCGTTGCGCTCGGCAACGGTTCGCTGCTCGGAGTCGGGTACTGGCTGCTGGGATGGCGTCGCCTAGCCGTTCTCACCGCACTGATCTCGATCGCCCTGATCGCCTTCACGGCGGCAATCGCCAAGCCCTGGTGCGAGATCCTGCTGGTCCTCTGGTGGATCGCCGGCATCGCCCTCGGCTGGTTCCTGGCCCGGCGAACGCCGCACCGGACCGCATCGCGCACACAGCGACTGATAGCTCTCGGAGTCACCATCCCGGTCCTGCTGGCAGCAGGTGGCCTCCGGTACGACGCCAGCCGGATCGGCGCCGACATCACGGCTGGTCGCGAAGCCGGCGATTGCGGAAAAATCCTTTCCGCACAAGAGAAAATCTGGCTCGGCCACCGCATCGCCGATGCGCCGCTCACCACAAACGCAGACACCGCCCGCGAGACCTGCCGCCAACTACAGACCGCCGCGGACCGGCTGACAACAGGCCTCACCGCCGACACCACTGCCCTGTCCGACGGCTACGACATCATGAACGCCGTCCTCGCCGAGCCCGGCAACGACGAGACCGTCGACACGACGCTTGACGGTTTCCTCAACGCCCTGCCGACCAAGGACAACTGCAAGACCGTCACCATCACCGACTGGCTCCGGCAGCGGAAGACCAGCTACAACAGGCTCGACCGGTCCGCCGACACGGTGAAGCAGGTCGCACCCGAGGCGATGCTCGGCTGCGCGAACGGCCTGGTGTCCGCGAGCCAATGGACCGCCGCGAAAACGCAGTACCAGCAATTGCTCGATCAGTACGGCGAAAGTCCGCTCGCGGAGAAAGCCCGGGCCGGCGTCGACAAGGCCAATCTGGCGATCGAACTCGCGAATGTGCGCGGACTGCTGGACGGCGGATCGGCCGACTTCCAACCGGAGTACTGCTCGAAGCCGGCGAAGTACAGCGCGGCGCCCGCGCCGCACAAGGGCATGAATCTCTCGCTGGTCTACGGAAACTCCGACTACAGCAGCAAGATCCCGTCCGGCTGGCGTGCCAAGGACGTCACACAGGCCGTCTTCGTGGTCTGCGTCGGCGACGACTCCAACGGTCCGACCGTGCGAACCTGCCCGTACGAGAACAAGACGTTCCCGCAATTCCCGACCCAGGTGAAATTCCACAAGATCGCGCTGCCGGTCAAGGTCTACGAGGTACGGACCGGCCGGTTGATCTCCAGCCGCACGGCGCAGATCAACGGCTCGAGCTGTCCGGCGATCCTGCACTACACGACGAGTTCGCTGCTCCGCGATATGGGCCCGCCCGGAGACGTCTACGTCACCCCCACGAATGCCGCTTTCCTCTCCGCCTTCAGCTCCTTCATGGCGAGATAGATCAGGTAGTCCCGAGTGCGTACTGGGTACCGGTCACGGCGGCTCCGCGGGCCCAGTCGGTGAAGGTCAGCGGCGTGGTGAGGATCGTGAGCTCGCACAGCTGGAGCTCCCGCGGCCCCGGCCGGAGGCGATCCGCGATGACCTCGTTCAGGCCGGCGGAGTCCGTCAGCGCGGCTGCATCCTCGCCGGCCAGCACGATGCAATCGGTCTGCAGCCCACCCGCGAAGGTCGCGATCAGATGCCCGAGCGCCCTGGCCGCCGCGTCGAGCCGGGCGGTGGCCGCCGGATCCCCGGCCGCGCGCGCGGCGATCAGGTCGGCCATCGTGACCGGATGGCCGGCCACCGCCGAAGCCTGCGCCTCGATGTCCTCGCGATTGAGATAGGCGGCCACACAGCCACGATGCCCGAGGCCGCACAACGGCCCGTTGCTGTCGATCGGCGCATGGGCGAGCAGATGCCCGTTGTCGATGGTCTGTTCGACCGGAACCCCTTCGCGAACCACGCCGATGCCCAGACCTGCACCGACGGTGATCACGCCGAAGGTCGAGTGCGTCCGCCCGGCACCGAACCACAGCTGCTCGCGCGCCAGCGCCGCGACGTCGTTCGTGACGATCACGGGCAACCGGGTCCGCTCCCGCACCGGGCCGGCCAGGTCGACCTCGGTCCAGCCGAGGAAGCTGCCTTCCCGGACGATCGATTGGTCCGCGACCACGCCGCCGAGGGAGATCCCGATGCCGTCCAGGGACGGCACCTTGCGGGCCAGCTTGGTGGCCAGCTGATCGATCACCTTGACGACGCCGGTGACCGGGACCACCCCGTCCACAGCCGCGGGCAGGGCCGCCTTCGCACTCCCGAGCACCTCGCCGAACAGATCACACACCACGCCGTACGCCGTATCGCCGGTCAGCTTGATCCCGACGACGTGCCGCGCGCTCGGCACAGCGGTGAGGATCTGCCGGGGCCGCCCGATCGCGGTGGCCGGCTCCAGGTCCTCCGAGGCGATGCCGCCGCCGATCAGCGCGCGGGCGACCCGTGACATCGAGGCGTAGGAGAGGTTGAGCCGTTCGCCGAGGTCACCGCGGGTCGCGGGGCCGTGGATCAGCAGCTGCCGGGTCACGGCGAGCTCGCCGGCCGACAGTGATCGCTCGGGCGCGGACCGCTCGGGCCTGCTGATCACTGTCACCCACTTAGTTTACAAGTGACCCTTGTCACATCGGCCATTCTGGCTTATTTTCAATCTGACTGTAAATACCTCAGGGCCGGAGACCTCACGCCGGCCGATGGGCGGAGCAGTCGTCAAGCGGCGGGCGTCCGTTGAGTGCGGGGCACGACAGGGGACTTCACGGGCGCCACCCGTCCAGGCGGTTCGAGCGTGCCGGTGCGCCGCAGTACACCGGCGAAGGAGACACCCATGGCCACAGCGACCCCGACCCAGCAGGCCAGCCGCCGCAAAGTCCGCACCGGCTATCGCGACGACACCCGGCTCGCCCTGCTCTTCATCCTGCCCGCCCTGCTCGGCTTCCTGGTCTTCATGGTCTGGCCGACCCTGCGCGGGATCTACCTGAGCTTCACCAAGTTCAACCTGCTCACGCCGCCGAAGTTCAACGGCTTGGACAACTACATCCGGATGGTCCAGGACCCGGTCTTCTGGAACGCCCTCAAAGTCACCTTGTACTACGTGATCCTGAACATCGGATTGCAGACCGTACTCGCCCTCGTCATCGCCGTGATGATGCAGCGGCTCACCCAGAAAACCTGGTTGCGCGGCATCGTGCTCACGCCGTACCTGGTCTCGAACGTCGTCGCCGCGATGGTGTTCCTCTGGATCCTCGACTATCAGCTCGGCATCGGGAACACGATCCTGGCGGCGGTCGGCGTCGACCGGATCCCGTTCCTGTCCTCCGACACCTGGGTCATCCCGACGATCGCTTTCGTCAACGTCTGGCGGCACGTCGGCTACACGGCCCTGCTGATCTTCGCCGGCCTGCAGATGATCCCGGAGACCGTCTACGAGGCGGGCAAGATCGACGGGGCGAGCGAAGTGCGGATGTTCCGCAGCATCACCATTCCGTTGCTGCGGCCGATCTTGTCGCTGGTGTTGATCATCACCGTGGTCGGCTCGTTCCAGGTGTTCGACACGGTGGCGATCGCGACCCGTGGTGGGCCCGTCGATTCCTCCCGGGTGCTGCAGTTCTACATCTATGACGTGGCGTTCGGGCGGTTCCAGTTCGGTTATGCGTCGGCGATGTCGGTCGCCCTGCTCGCAGTACTGGTGGTCATCACGTTCGTCCAGTACCGGCTCACCCGCGCCGAGTCCTCCGACCTGGCCTGAGAGGCGACGACCAATGACTACCGACACCACTCCGCCGGTCGCGACCATCGAGACCACCGCGCAGGTGCAGAAGGCCGCCCCGAAGGAGCCACGCAGCTTCAACCTCGGCCGCGCGCTCGCCTGGGCATTCATGATCCTGGTGATCCTCGTCAGCCTCTTCCCCTTCTACTGGATGCTCCGAACCGCCTTGTCCAGCAACAACGCCCTGTACGCCGGATCGCACAGCCTGCTGCCCGTGCAGGCGTCGGCTGGTGGTTTCGAGCGAGTCTTCGGGCTGCAGACCGGGCAAGAGGCCATCGATGCCGGCGGCGCCGGCCAGGCGATCAACTTCTGGCGCTACCTCTTCAACTCCGTCGTCGTGTCCACCCTCATCACGGCGGGCCAGGTGTTCTTCTCCGCGATGGCGGCGTACGCGTTCGCCCGGTTGCAGTGGAAGCACCGGGAGAAGGTCTTCGCGTTCTTCCTGGCAGGGTTGATGATTCCGGCGATCTTCACCCTGCTGCCGAACTTCGTGCTGATCAAGCAGCTTGGCCTGGTGGACACGCTGCTCGGGATCGCGTTACCGACGATGTTCATGACGCCGTTCGCGGTGTTCTTCCTGCGCCAGTTCTTCCTTGGGATCTCCCGCGAGGTCGAGGAAGCCGCGTTGATGGACGGCGCTTCCAAGGTCCGGGTGTTCTTCCGGCTCATTCTGCCGATGTCGGTGGCACCGATCACCACGCTGGCGATCCTCACCTACATCGCCTCGTGGAACGAGTACTTCTGGGCGCTGATGGTCAGCTACACGGACAAGTCACGGGTCCTGACCGTCGCGCTCGGCGTGTTCAAGTCGCAGACTCCGCAGACCGGCCCGGACTGGTCGGGGCTGATGGCGGCCACCCTCGTCGCCGCACTGCCGATGCTGGTGCTGTTCATGCTGTTCGCCAAACGCATCGTCAACTCCATCGGTTTCAGCGGGATCAAGTGAGGACGTCATGACCAGTCTCAGACACCGGATCCAGGCCGTCACCGCGGTCGCCGCGCTCGCCGTCGCAGCACTGACCGCCTGCAGTGGAGGTGGTGGCAGTGCGAACGGCCCGATCGAGTATTGGCTGTGGGACTCGGCCCAGCAGCCGGGCTACCAGAAATGCGCCGACGCCTTCCAGCAGCAGAATCCCGGGTTGAAGGTGCACATCTCGCAGTACGGCTGGGACGCGTACTGGTCCAAGCTCACCGCCGGGTTCATCGCCGACACCGCACCGGATGTCTTCACCGATCACCTGTCGAAGTTCGCGCAGTACGTCGACCTGAAGGTACTGCGGCCGCTCGACGATCTCGGTCCGACCAGTGACATCGCCGACGGTGACTACCAGCAAGGGCTGGCGCAGTTGTGGAAGGGCCAGGACGGCAAGCGGTACGGCGCTCCGAAGGACTGGGACACGATCGCGATCTTCTACGACAACGCCGCGCTGAAAACGGCCGGCGTGGATCCCGCTGAACTGCAGACCCTGACCTGGAACCCGACGGACGGCGGGACGTTCGAGAAGCTCATCGCCCATCTCACGATCGACACCAAGGGGCGACGAGGTGATGAGGCGGGCTTTGACAAGGAGCACGTGAAGACGCACGGACTCGCGTCGGAAGGCTCCGGCGGTGGTGGCTGGGGACAGACGCAATGGTCTGCCTTCGCCGGTAGCGCGGGCTGGCAGGTCACCGACAAGAACCCCTGGGGAACCCGCTTCAACCTCGATCAGCCGGCGCTACAGGACACCCTCAGTTGGTATTTCGGCCTTGTCCGTAAGGGATACATGCCCAGCTACGAGGAGATCGGCGGTGCCAATGCGGTCGGCACGGACAAGCAGATCCAGTCCGGTACGGCGGCGATCGGGCTCAGCGGGTCGTGGATGATCTCGACCTTCAGCAAGCTGACCGATGCCGGCGGCAAGAAACTCGACATCGGCCTGGCACCGACGCCGATCGGGCCCAGCGGCAAGCGGGCCTCGATGTTCAACGGGCTCGCCGACTCGGTCACCACCTTGTCGAAGCAACCCGAGAACGCGGCAAAATGGGTGAAGTTCCTGTCCGGCGAGGAATGCCAGAACATCATCGGCCAGTCCGGAGTGGTGTTTCCGGCCCGGCCTGCCGGAACGGAACTCGCGATCGCGTACAACAAGAACGAGCGCAAACTCGATGTCACGCCGTTCACCCAGCAGGTGACGGACAAGACGACATTCCTGTTTCCGGTGACCACGAACGCGGCGGATATCGCCGCCTTGATGGCACCGCGGTTCGACGCGGTCTACATCGGCAGTTCACCGGTCTCGTCGCTGACCAAACTGAACGGCCAACTCAACGACCTGTTCAAGGTCGCTCAGTAGACGCCCCGGCCGGGTGTGTCAGGTGGCGCACCCGGTCGGCCTTCCGTACTACGGGTCGCCGGTGGCCGCGGCTTGGTCGGCGGCGGGTTTCAGGCAGTTCGCGATGACCAGGAGAGCGAGGAAAGTCTCCGTATCGGCAGCTGATGCCTTGGGGATCGTCGACTGGGGAAACCGTGCGGCCGCGGCTCGGGCCAGGCCGGCAGCGCCCCAGTTGTTGGCGACGTCGGCTTCGTAGTACCGGGTGATCGAGGCGGCGGCGATGGGTGTTTCGAGCGCGACCAAGGCGGTCAGGAGTGCGGGTGCGGTGCGGCCGACCTGGCTGGTTTCGAGGGCGTTGGAGACGGCGAGGATCACCGATTCGTCGTACTCGTGAGCCACCGAGAGCCACGCTCCGACTACCTGTTCCCGCCAGCCGGAGCGGAGGAGGTGAACGACCTGGTCCGCCCGGACGGTGTCGACGAACGTAGCCACCTCGGCAAGCACCGAGGGTGTCGCTTCGAGCGCATTGACCCCCATCAGCTGCCCGTAAAAGGGCCGCACACACCGGGCGGTCAGCTCACTCCATGGATCGTCGATCACCCCTAGACCATAGGTGTCCCCCAGGTAGCAACCACCCAAATTGCACGGAGTTGCAGAAATCCATTGCCGCGAGCCCACCCCGGTCCCCTACGTTTCGGCTATGCAGGAGATGACAGGCCCCCAAGCCCTCAGCCTCTACCGAATGCTGTCCACAGCAGGCCTGATCTCGGGCTGCTGGTCGAATTGCTGGCTGGGGTGGGCTTTGCGGTGACTGATCGGCGGTACGAGCAGGTGACCGTTCAGCTGACTGCTGCGGACGGGAGCCGGGTTGAGCTGCGGCCGACGGACCTTCACGACCTGGCATTGCTTCGGGAGGTGGACCGCCAACAGTGATCAAAGCCCTTCCATCGCCTTCAGGCTGGGACGCGCACGCTTGGGGCGGGGTGGCGGGTGGGGGCTGGACATTGTTGGCGGTCCGGGGGTGGGTTAGAGGAGGGGGATCAGCTGGGCTTCCTCGTAGTCGAGGTGGGCGGTGAGGGACTCGATCAGGCGGTCGAGCTCGGGGAGGGCGTCGGCCGGGTCGGCGGTGGGGGTCGAGATGAGGGTCTGGAGCTCTTCCAGGAGCTCGGCGATCTTGGTGTGTTCGGCGTCGAGTTGCTCGATGGTGGCGGCTAGTTCCGGGTGCTGGGCGAGCAGGTGCGGGAAGAGCATGGTGGATTCGCCGGTGTGGTGATGGTGGAGTCCTTGGCACATCGTCAGGCAGTTGATCCTGAGCTGTGCGCCGAGCGACGGACCGGCGGCGGCGAACTCCTTGCGGATCAGCGCGAGCTCGCGACGGAACAGCTCGTGGATCAGCCGGAGCGTGTCGGCGAAGGAGTCGCCGTTGCCGGGCGGACCGCTGACGACCTGCTGGAGCGCGACGACCGGGATCGATCGGGTCACCTTGGCCTGGTACTCACCCCATCCAGGGTCCGCCTCGACCAGTCGCGCGAAGATCTCGTCGCGCTCGGCGTCGCGTAGTACGAGGGCGTCGGCTTCGTAGCTGAACAGACCCGTCTCGACGGTGACGCGGGGGTTGGCGAGGATGTTGTGGTACCAGTCCGGGTGCTTGGGGCTGCCGCCGGCCGAGCCGACGACGAGGACCCGCCCGGTGTCGGGGTAGTAGCCGAGGATGGTCGTGTGCGGCTTGCCGGAGCGGGCGCCGGTGGTGGTGAGCAGGAGCAGCCGGGCACCCTCGAAAGGTCCGCCGACCTGGCCGGAGTTGGCACGGAATTCGGTGATGAGTTGTGCGGTGAAGTCGTTCAGAATTTCGCTGCTTTCTTACTGGGATGGTTGGAGAGAATGCGTTACCAGTAAGAAGAAGAGGCGGGCCTCTGGCGGCCCGACCGGCGCTCAGAAGGCAGCCGGGAACCCAACGAACTCACGGCACGAGGCCGACCCGGCAGTCATGTCGCACATCGTAGGGCACCGACCGGTCCAGCCCAACAGGATTCCTTGGTAGACAATGTCTAGATGGAGAGCGCCTCGCTGCGGGATCGCCTGGTTCGCGACGGCGTCGAACTGCTCGAGGAAGAGGGGCTGGCGGCGCTCACGTTGCGCGCGATCACCCGGCGTACGGGCGTTTCGCACGGCGCCCCCCGCCGGTACTTCCCGACCCACAACGCTCTTCTGGCCGCGATCGCAGCCACCGGCCTGGCCGACCTCGCCGGCCGCCTAGCGCCGATCGCCGGTGAGGCGTCTCTCGCCACGCCGATCGCCGGCGGCACGCCGCTGGCGGACGACTCGCCCCTCACCGACGACACCCCTGTTGCCGGCGGCACCGACCCCGAAGGTCGGCTGGTTCGGCTCGGGGTCGCCTATCTGGCGTTCGCGGCCGAGCGGCCGGCGATGTTCGAGCTCATCTTCCGCCACGACCTCCTCGCCGGCGCCGGCGGAAATCTCCGCCAGACCTCGCTCCCGCTCTTCGACACCGTCACCACCCTCATCCAGCAGGCCCGCCCCGACGCGACCGACGCCCGCGAGCGCGCCCTCGCCCTCTGGACCAACCTCCACGGCCTCGCCACCCTCCGCACCACCGACGCCCTCGACATCCTCAACCTCCCCGACAACGACCTCACCCCCTGGATCACCCGCATCGTTCGTGTGCATGTTTCCTGAGGAGTAACAGGGGGCTTGATTACGGATTGTCAGAGGGTGGATTCGGCGGGTAGCAGAATTCGTGGTGAATGGGTGATTCGGCAGGAAATTTCTGGGGATTGAGAGAAAAAAGGGGCGAAAGGTGTAACGGCGCTCAGGTTGTGACGATAAAAGGTTGAGCGGCCAAGCCGGGGGGCTTAGTGGACGCTCCGGTGCTTCTTCGGGACCACCGGTGATTGTGGAGGGGGCCCCAGCAGGTGCTCACCCGGGGCGGGGTGAGCACCTGCGACGGGGCACCGCACCAGTCGGTTGATCAGCCCTTGATCCCGACGTTGGCCATTCCTTCGACGAACCGCTTCTGGGCGAAGACGAACATCACGATCATCGGCAGTGTCGCGAGCGCCGTACCGGCCATCAGATAAGGCCACTGCACCTCGGCCGGGTTCTGCGCGAAGATCGCCAATCCCAGCTGCAGTGGTCGCATCGCGTCGGTGGTGGTGATCATCAGTGGCCAGAGGAAGCCGTTCCAGGCCGCCTCGATCTGGAAGACGCAGATGGTGATCAGCGCGGGCTTCACCAACGGCGTCATGATCCGCCAGAAGATTCCGAACTCGCCGAGCCCGTCGACCCGCGCTGCCTGAGCCAGCTCGTTCGGCACCGAAACGTAGAACTGCCTGGCCAGGAAGGTGAACAACGGCGCGGCGCCGAGCGGGATGATCAGGCCCCACCACGAGTTCAGCCAGCCGATGCCGCCCTGGCCGAGGATGTTGTTCCCGCCGAACAGCGGGATCGACTTCACGATCAGGAACAGCGGCACCAGGATGATCTGGAACGGCACGAGCAGCAGCAGGATGAAGTAGTTCAGCAACGCCTTCGAGCCACGGATCGGCAGCTTCGCCAGCGCATAGCCGGCCGTCGTACAGACCGCCAGCGTGAAGGCGGTCTCGCCGACCGCGATGAACAGGCTGTTGCGGAAATACCGCAGGAACGGCGCCGTCCGCATCGCCTCGACGAAGTTGTGCCAGCGCAGTTCGCCCGGCAGCCAGGAGAACTTCGCGATCTCCAGGTCGCTCTTGAACGCGGTCAGCACCATCCACAGGAACGGCGTGATCATCAGGAGTGCGCCGACCGACAGTACGACGTACAGGAGGATCCGGCCGGGCCGGAGAGCCGACGGTGCGGCGATCGGGCCGGTGACAGTTGCGCTAGTCATTGACATCCGCCTTCTGGAGCAGGCGTCCCAGCCCGATGAAGATCGCGATCAACAGCATCATGATCACCGTCTCGGCGGACGCGAAGCCGAGTCGCAGGGCCTGGAACGCGTTCTGATAGATGTCCAGCACCAGCACCGTCGTCTCGGTACCGGGGCCGCCCTTCGTCATCACGTAGACCAGGTCGAAGACCTGGAAGGTGCCGACGATCGAGGTGACCAGGACGAAGAACTGAACCGGCCCGAGAGCGGGCCAGGTGACGTTGACGAACTTCTGCCACCGGTTCGCGCCGTCCAACGCGGCCGATTCGAGCAGGTCGCGGGAAACGCCCTGCAGAGCGGCCAGATAGATGATGACCTTGGTCCCCAATCCCTGCCAGATACCGACCAGCATCAACGACGGCAAGGCGGTGTTGGGGTCGGACAACCACCGCCCTGGCGCGAACCCGAAGAGACTCAAAAAGCCGTTCGCCAGCCCCGAGCTCGGGTTGTAGATCCACAGCCAGATGGTGGCGACCGCGACCGTCGCGGTCACCGTCGGGATGTAGAAGGCGGTCCGGAAGAACCCGAGGCCCCTGATCTTCTGGTTCAGCCCGGTCGCGACGGCGAGCGAGATCGCCATCGACACCGGGATCACCACCACGGCGTACAGGATCGTGTTCACCAGGGCGGCCCGGAAGTCCTGGTCCTTGAAGAGGTCGACGTAGTTGCCGAAGCCGACCCAGGACCAGGAGTCACCGAAGCTGTAGTCGGTGAAGCTGAGTACCACCGCCGCCACCACCGGGATCACGATGAAGATCGCCGAGTGCAGCAGCGCGGGTGAGAGGAACAGCCAGCCGGCCCGGACCTGACCGCGGATCAGCTTGCGGCTGTCCTTGGCCGGCGCGCTGCGGCGTACGGCGACTGTGGGCGCGGGGCGTTCGAGAGTTGCGCTCATCGGGACTGTCCTGCCAGGTTGGCCAGCACCTTGGCGGGATCCTTCTGACCGAGGACCGCCTGGGTGAGCTGGGAGTCGAAGTTGGCACGCATCTCCAGCCAGTTGGCCGAACCACCTTCGTAGATGGCCAGCGGCAGGCCTTCGGCGACGAACTTGCTCAGCGGGTTCGACTTCGCCTGCGGGGAGTTCGCCGCGTCCTTGTAGGCGGGGAGTTTCTTGTTCAGCTTGGCGATCGCGTCCAGCGAGCTCGGCTTGGTGAGCGACTGGATGAACGACCAGGCCGCTTCCTTGTGCCGGCTGCGGGAGCCGATCGAGGCCAGGTCGCCACCGACGAACTCGACCTCCTTGCCGCTGTTGAAGCGGAAGAACTTCAGGTCGTCGCAGTTCTTCTTGCCGATGCCCTTGTCGGAGCAGTCGACCGCACCCCCGACGATGCCCATCGCGGCCTCACCAGTGAGCACGAGGGGTTGCTGCGCGGCGTTCTGCTGTCCGTACGGCTGGACGTTGTTGATCAGGGACTTCAGCAGATTGAGGGTTTCGAGGCCCTTCTCGTTGCTGTAGTTCGGCTGGCCGTCCACGTACAGCGGAGTGCCGGTGGACGCGAGCAGCGTCGTGTACGTCTGCCGGAAGCTGGTCGGCGCGGCCAGGTCCATGCCGGACCGGGTGATGGTCCCCTTGGCGTTCCGCACGGTCAGCTTCTCCGCGACGGCCTTCAGCTCCTCGATGTTCGCCGGCGGCTTGTCTGGGTCGAGGCCGGCCTCCTTGAAGGCGCTGATCCGGAGCGCGGCGGCGCGGGCGTCGGCGACCAGCGGGTACGCGTAGAGCTTTCCGTCGTACGTCGCGGCTGGCACCAGCGCGCCGATGCTCTTCTCCTCGATCACCTCCGGCGTGACCCCGTACGGCGCCAGGTCGGCGAAGATCCGCTTGGACGCGAACGGCTGGATCCAGCCGACGCCGGTGACCATCACGTCGTACGGGATGCCGGCCGCGATCGAGGTGGACATCTTCTCGTTCAACGTCGAATAGGTCGCGAAGTCCGGTTCGACCTTCATCTTCGGATAGGTCTTCTTGAAGTCCTCGACGACCTTGTCGAACTCCGCGCGCCCCTTCGTACTGGGCGGGAAGGACGGGATCAGCACCCGCAACGTGCCGGTCGCCTCGGCCGGCGGCACGCCGTCCGTGGACTTGTCGATCACCCCGTTGCCACAACTGCTCGCGGCCAGGCCGAGTACCGCGGCCAGCACCACCAGTCCACTCTTGGCGCCACGTCTCACAGGGGAACTCCTTCGCTGACGAGTGCAGCGAAAGTATGGGGAAAGGGCTTTCCCGTCAATACTTCAGCGCTCGAATGATCAAATTCGATCACGAATGGAACTCGACTGATCAGAGTTCCATGCACAACGCGCCGATTTACCCCGCGTGTACTCCGGCCTGGCCTGTCACCAGCGCCCCGCAGGAGGCGCGAATCCGCAGCTCCGGCAGCAGGTTCAGGTGTTGCGTCGCGGCGGGCCGCCCGGGTGCGGCCCGGATCTTGCGGAGCAGCAGTTCGCAGGCCATCTCGCCGAGCATCAGCTTCGGTGGCGAGACCGCGGTCAGCGGCACCACCGCCATCGCCGCGGTCTCGTCGTTGTACGCGATCACCGCCAGATCCTCCGGCACCCGCAGCCCGCGCTCCATCGCCCGCTCGACCAGCCGGGCCGCGGGTTCGTCCGAATGCACCAGTACTGCGTGTGCCCCGAACGACTCGCACTCGGCCAGAAACGCGTCCAGCTGCGCGAGCGTCGCCGGATCCTCACCGTGCGCCGGCAACAGCACCGGCGACACGAACGTCTCGATCCCCAGCCTCGACGCCGCCTGCTCGATCCCCTTGAGAAGCCAGTACGACGTGACGCTGGCGCTCAGGTTGATCCCGATCCGGCGATGGCCGAGCGAGACCAGGTGCCGAAGGGCGAGCGCCGCGCCGTACGCGTGATCCGTCCGGACGTGGTCGAACTCGCCCGTCACGTCCGGGAACCCGAACGCGCGCTCCATCAACACCACCGGTACGTCGATGTCGTCCAGCCACCCGCCGAGTTCGGCGGCGCGGCCGTCGCCCAGAGCGGTACTGAGGAGCAGCCCGGCGACACCGATCCCGAGCACCTTCTCGAGTCGTTCGGCCTCGACCGCGACGTCGTACCCGGAGACGCCGAGCACCAGGCGAGCGCCGTACCGGTCGGCCATCGCCTCGGCGCCGCGGATCACGTCGGTGTAGTAGAAGGTCGAGTTCGGGACGACGATGCCGATGGTCAGCTGGGAGCTCTGGCCGCCCGAGATCGGTGCGGGGCCGACCGTGCCCACCGCGCCGCCGTGCACCCGGCGGAGCAGTCCGGCCTGGTCCAGCTCGGCGAGATCCCGGCGTACTGTGATCGCGGAGACGCCGAGCTCGCCGGCCAGCTCCGCCACCCGGAGCCGTCCGTGCCGGCGCAGGCTGCGCAGAATCAGCTCGTGGCGTTCCGGTGCAAGCATGCGGTCCCCTGGGCTGTTGTCCGAGTGTGTTTGTTTGTGATCATACGATCATGCGGTTGTGACGTGCTGACCGATGCGAAGGAGTGAGGTGCTTCTGTGACGGAGGCCGGTGGAGTGAACCGGACCAACGCCGTGCTGTCGAAGCTGTCGCTGATCGGCGACCTGCTGATGCTGCAACTGGTGTTCCTGGTCTGCAGCGTCGGCATCGTCACGCTGTACCCAGCCGCTTTCGCACTGCAACGCGTGCTGCCGGAGGCCCTTTCGCAGGAGCATCCGGCCTTGCTGCGGCGCTTCTGGCGACAGTTCCGCTGGGCGTTCGGCCGCTTCTGGCTCGCTGGTCTCGCCTTGTACTTCGGGAGTATCGCGCTCGCGTTCGGCCTGCTGTTCTGGGCCTCGACGAGCGGGCCGATGCGAATCGTTGCCCTTGCGATCCTGATTCCGCTGACCGGCATGATCGTCGGTCTCTACCTGAGCGCGCTCGCCGTAGTCCCTGACGCGCCGGAAGACAGTACGGCGAAAAGCCTGTTCCGCTCGGCCAACTTGTTCCTGCTGCGCCGGTCGTTGCCCATCGCCGGCGGCGTGATCGGCCTGTTCACCTGGTTCGCGCTGTTGTCCCGGCTGCCGACGCTCTTCGTGGTCGGCTCCGGCCTGGTCCCGGCGCTGCTGGCGTACTGGATCTCCCGCCCGGCCAAAAAAGTTTCCGGCACCGTGTCAATCTGAGCCCTTCTCGTCCGACGTATGGGTGTAAGGCCCAACCGGACCAGAAGGAGAACCCCGATGTACGCGACGACCGATACCCTGGCGACGACGCCGGCCGCGCTGGGCGGCCGCTCGCGCTGGGCCGCTCTTTATGTGCTCTGCGCCGGCATGCTGATGATCGTTCTCGATGTGACCGTCGTGAACGTGGCACTGCCGGCCATCCAGGACGACCTCGGCTTCACCAGCTCCAGCCTCGCCTGGGTGGTGAACGCCTACCTGATCGCCTTCGGCGGCCTGCTCCTGCTGGCCGGCCGGCTCGGCGACCTGCTCGGCCGGCGGAACATCTTCGTCAGCGGGCTGATCGTCTTCACCGCCGCCTCGGTCCTCTGCGGCCTGGCCGAATCGCAGGAGGTGCTGGTCGCGGCCCGGTTCATCCAGGGCGTCGGCGGCGCGCTGACCTCCGCGGTCATCCTCGGCATGATCGTCACGCTGTTCCCCGAACCGCGTGAGCAGGCGAAGGCGATCGGCTTCTACGCCTTCGTCGCCTCCGCCGGTGGCTCGATCGGCCTGCTCGCCGGTGGTGTGCTGACCCAGGCGATCAACTGGCACTGGATCTTCTTCGTGAACCTGCCGATCGGCATCGCCGCCGTGCTGCTGGCCCTGCGCCTGATCGAGAAGGACAAGGGCATCGGGATGGGCCGCGGCACCGACGTACCGGGTGCAGTCCTGATCACCGCGGCCCTGATGGTCGGCGTCTTCACCATCGTCAAGCCGGCCGCCGAGCTGGGCTGGACCGCTCCCCGCACGATCGCGCTCGGACTGCTCACGCTGACCCTGCTGGCCTGCTTCGTCGTCCGCGAGGCGACCGCCGCGAACCCGCTGGTCCCGCTGCGGATCTTCAAGTCACGCAACCTGACCGGCGCCAACCTGATCCAGGCGCTGTCCGCCTCGGGCATGTTCGGCATCTTCTTCCTCGGCTCGCTCTACCTGCAGCGGGTGCTCGGCTACAACGCGCTGGAGATCGGGCTGGCCTTCCTGCCCACCACCGCCCTGATGGGCCTGCTCTCGGTGCGCTACTCGGAGAAGCTGGTCATGCGGTTCGGTCCGCGTCGTCCGATGATCGCCGGACTGGTGCTGATCGTCGCCGGGCTGGCGCTGTTCACGCAGGCTCCGGTCAACGGCAACTACTTCATCCACGTACTGCCGGTGCTGGCGCTGCTCGGTCTGGGTGGCGGGATCTGCTTCCCGGCGCTGATGGGGCTCTCGATGGCTGACGTGAAGCCTGAGGACGCCGGGCTGGCCTCCGGGCTGATCGGGACGATGGGCGAGGTCGGCGCGGCGCTCGGGCTGGCGATCCTGGCCACGCTGTCGGCGACCCGCACCTCCTCCTTGGCTGCGGCGGGCAAGCCGGCTCTGGAGGCGCTGACCAGCGGATTTCACCTCTCCTTCGCGATCGCCGGCGTCATCGTCGCCGCCGCCGTGGTGGTCGCCTGCACGCTGATGCGGCCGGCCCGCTCCACCGTCGCCGTCGCTGCTCCGGCGGACGAGGTCGAGGAATTGGCAGCCGCCTGATTTCCCGGTACTACGGAACGCGGGCTCCCTCTCGCCGAGGGACCCCGCGTTCCGTCGTACCGGGTCGTCCACGTTCCGTCGTACCGGGTCGTCCACTTTGCGTCGTACCGGGTCGTCCACGTTGCGTCGTACCGGTTTGTCCACAGGGTGGGAGCGGTGGTCTTGTTCTGTCCCCTGGATAGGGAAGGATGTGTGCTGCGGCGAGCGGGGCAGAATGCTCGTCTGTCATCTGGACGGTAGAGGGGAAACGCGACAGTGGTTTTGCAGTCGATCGAGCAGAAGATCGCCGAGGAGCTGGCAGTCGGCGCGCACCAGGTCCGGGCGGCCGTCGGCCTGCTGGACGAGGGCTCGACGGTCCCGTTCATCGCGCGGTACCGCAAGGAGGTCACCGGCGAGCTCGACGACGCGCAGCTGCGCACGCTCGAGGAGCGCCTGCGGTATCTGCGCGAGCTGGAGGAACGCCGGCAGACCGTGCTCGAGTCGATCGAGAGCCAGGGCAAGCTGGACGACGCGCTGAAGGCGTCGATCCTCGCCGCGGAGACCAAGTCGCGGCTGGAGGACATCTACCTGCCGTTCAAGCCGAAGCGCCGGACCAAGGCGATGATCGCCCGCGAGGCCGGGCTGGAGCCGCTGGCCGACGGGCTGCTCGCCGACCCGTCGGTGCCGCCGCTGGCCGCCGGGGCCGCGTTCGTGAACGACGAGGTGCCGGATCCGCAGGCCGCGCTGGACGGTGCCCGGTCGATCCTGGTCGAGCGGTTCGGTGAGGACGCCGACCTGATCGGCGAGCTGCGCGAGCGGCTGTGGAGCCGCGGCCGGCTGGCGTCGGCCGTGCGCGAGGGCAAGGAGACCGACGGGGCGAAGTTCTCCGACTACTTCGACTTCGACGAGCCGTTCACCAAGATGCCGTCGCACCGGATCCTGGCGCTGTTCCGCGGCGAGAAGGAGGACGTGCTCACGATCACCGTCGAGCCCGAGCCGGCCGGTGCCGAGGCCGCCGAGGGACCGACGGAGTACGAGGCGATCATCGCGCGCAAGTTCGGCGTGGAGAACAAGGGACGCCCGGCCGACCAGTGGCTGGTGGAGACGGTGCGCTGGGCCTGGAAGACCAAGATTCTGGTGCATCTGGGGATCGACCTGCGGATGCGGTTGCGGCAGACGGCCGAGGACGAGGCGGTCCGGGTCTTCGCGTCGAACCTGCGCGATCTGCTGCTCGCCGCGCCGGCCGGGACGCGGGCGACGATGGGGCTCGACCCGGGATTCCGGACCGGCGTCAAGGTCGCTGTCGTGGACGCGACCGGCAAGGTCACCGCGACCGGGGTGATCTATCCGCACGTTCCGCAGAACCAGTGGGACAAGTCGATCGCGCAGCTGGCCGCGCTGGCGGCCGCGCACAAGGTCGACTTGATTGCCATTGGCAATGGTACGGCGTCGCGCGAGACGGACAAGCTGGCGGCTGAGCTGATCGCCAAGCATCCCGAACTGAAGCTGACCAAAGCTGTGGTGTCGGAGGCGGGCGCCTCGGTGTACTCGGCTTCTGCCTTCGCCTCCCAGGAGCTGCCGGGGATGGACGTGTCGCTGCGCGGCGCCGTGTCGATCGCGCGGCGGCTGCAGGATCCGCTGGCGGAACTGGTGAAGATCGATCCGAAGTCGATCGGCGTCGGGCAGTACCAGCACGACCTGCCGGAGAATTCGTTGTCGCGGTCGCTGGATGCCGTGGTCGAGGACTGTGTGAACGCAGTCGGGGTGGATCTGAACACCGCCTCGGCACCGCTGCTGACCCGGGTCTCCGGGATCACGGCCGGGCTCGCGGACAACATCGTCCAGCACCGGGATCAGAACGGGCCGTTCAAGTCGCGGACCGCGTTGAAGAACGTGCCGCGCCTCGGACCGAAGGCTTTCGAGCAGGCTGCTGGGTTCCTGCGGATCCCTGGCGGTGACGATCCGCTCGACACGTCCAGCGTGCACCCGGAGGCGTACCCGGTGGTCCGGCGGATCCTGGAGGCGACCGGGCAGGAGCTCAAGTCGCTGATCGGGTCGCCGGTGCTGAAGACGCTGAAGCCGGCGCAGTTCGTCGACGAGACGTTCGGGTTGCCGACGGTGTCGGACATCCTGGCCGAGTTGGAGAAGCCGGGCCGTGACCCGCGCCCTGCCTTCAAGACCGCCACCTTCGCGGAAGGTGTCGAGAAGATCGGCGACCTCAAGCCCGGGATGCGCCTGGAAGGCCAGGTCACCAACGTCGCCGCGTTCGGCGCCTTCATCGACATCGGCGTCCACCAGGACGGGCTGGCGCACGTGTCGGCCCTCTCGAAGAACTTCGTCAAGGACCCCCGCGAGGTCGTCAAACCCGGCGACATCGTCAAGGTCAAGGTCCTCGAGGTCGACATCCCCCGCCAGCGCATCTCCCTCACCCTCCGCCTGGACGACGAAGTAGGCGCCCCCACCTCCGGCGCCGGCCGCGGCGGCTCCCGCGGTGAACCGGGCCAGTCCCGAGGCGGCGACTTCCGCAGCGAAAGCAGCGGCCGCGGCGGGCAGAGTGGCTCCGGCGGTAGCGGCCGTGGACCAGGTGGCTCCGGCGGTAGCGGCCGTGGACCGGGTGGCTCCGGCGGGCGCGGATCTGGTGGTCAGGGAGGCTCGGGAGGCGGACGCGGACCTGGTGGTCAGGGCGGTGCCGGGCGCGGGCAAGGTGCTGGCCAAGGTGGTTCCGGCGGTCGTGGCGCCGGTGGCGGTCGCGGTGGGCAGGGCGGCGGCGGACGCGGCACCCAGAACACGCCGCAAACCGAAACCCCCATGGATGAAGGCTCCCTAGCCGACGCCTTCCGCAAAGCAGGCTTCACAGTCCGCTAATCCTTCCCAGCAAACAACCCGCTCCCCCCAGCAGACGGCCGGTGCCCTCCACTCAGAGGCACCGGCCGTCGCCGTCCCCCCCCTCCCCCCCACCCCCCACCCCCCCGTCACCCCGCACCCGCCCCCCGCCCACACACACCCACAACCACCCCCCCCCCCCCCCCGCCCCCC
>NZ_JBEXSJ010000045.1:0-70226 GCF_040613535.1 Kribbella sp. NPDC006257 | reverse complement strand
ATCGCCCGGGCATCGCGGCGGGCGCGTCAGTCCGAGGCGGCGCAGGCCGTGCACCTGGCGGCTGGGCATGTGCTGGCGCGACTGGAGAACTCGCTGCAACTGGCTGCCGCCGAGCGTTCGGCGATCCAGGCTGAGCGTGCCGATCGCGAGCAGAGTTTGGCGCAGGCGCGTTCGGCCACGCGGAACCTGAGCAGCGAGCTGGAGCAGCTGACCAACACCGTGCACCGCGACGCGCTGGCTCGCGCGGAGCAGAAGATGCGGCTGGAAGCTTTGTACGAGAAGGCGCTCAGCGAGCTCGGTACCGAGGTGGAGACGCTGATCGCGGAGTACGGGCCGGATCAGTTGGTCCCGCCGCTACCGGCTTCCGATGCCGACGCCGACCAGCCGTCGCTGGAGGTCGAGGGGGAGCCCTTCGACCGAGCCAAGGTGGCGAAGCGGCTGAAGCAGGCGGAACGCGCGCTCGGCCAGCTGGGGCGGATCAACCCGCTCGCGCTGGAGGAGTTCGACGCGATGGAGGAGCGGCACCGGTTCCTGTCGGAGCAGCTCGAGGACCTGAAGAAGTCCCGGCGAGACCTGATGGACATCGTCAAGGAGGTCGACGACCGGGTCGAACAGGTCTTCACCGAGGCTTATCGCGACGTCGAGGTCGCCTTCGAACACGTCTTCAGCCGCTTGTTCCCCGGTGGCGAAGGCCGGCTCGTGCTGACCGACCCGAGCGACATGCTGAGCACCGGCATCGACGTCGAGGCCCGCCCACCCGGCAAGAAGGTCAAGCGGCTGTCGCTGCTCTCCGGTGGTGAGCGCTCGCTGGTCGCGGTCGCGTTCCTGGTCGCGCTGTTCAAGGCGCGTCCGTCGCCCTTCTACATCCTCGACGAGGTCGAGGCCGCGCTGGACGACACCAACCTCGGCCGCCTCCTGGAGATCTACGAAGAACTCCGCGAGAACAGCCAGCTCCTGGTCATCACCCACCAGAAGCGCACCATGGAGGTAGCCGACGCCCTGTACGGCGTCACCATGCGCGGCGACGGCGTCTCCGCAGTAATCTCCCAAAGAATCCGAGAACCCGAACCCGCCTGAACCAGCCGCCCGGTCACCACCTGCAGGCGCCTCCTCCAGCCGCTCCACGGTCCGGCTGACGTCGGGGGAGTCAGCCAGACCGTGGTCTCGGGGTGCTTTGGTGTTACTGGATCAGCAGGCCGGCATTCTGGGCGCCGGCGATGTCGTTGAGCTTGATGAAGAAGGACCCGGTGTAGCCGGAGGCACACCCGTAGCCCCAGTGCTGGCCGTGAGCGATCGCGCTTCCGGTCCCCTTTTGGGTGGTCAGCCACGGGCCACCTGAATCACCACCGGCGGTGGGGTGGGTCGCCATCAGCACACCCTTCAGACCCGCGTACTCCCCGGCGCACGAGGGCAGGGTGTAGCTCGGCACCTTGACACTCGAGACGTTGAGACCAGTGGTCGCACCACTCATCGCGACCTGGTCGCCGACGGACCACGCCCCGTCGAACCCGACGACAGGGCGGACCTCGCCGGTCGTCTGGTTGCCGACGAAAACGGTGGGTGAGTAGGTGCTGCCATGCATCAGAGCGGAGTCGACCGCCTTCGCGGACTTGAAGACCGTCCCGACCTTGTGCCCGTTGTTGTACCAGTCGAGATCGGCACAGTGCCGTGCCGTCGATCCCACCACCTCATTGGTGTCCTTCATCCTCCAGGCCCAGCCCAGGGTGCACCCGTTGCCCTTCGGCGAGGACGTGATGGTGGCTCCGACCGTCCACGGCGCGAAGTCGACGACGCGGGTCTCGGTGCCGGTATGGGTGGTGGCCTGCACGTACTGAAGGGTGACGCGCGGGTCTTTCAGCCCCTTGATCGCCCGGACCAAGGTGGCGGAATCCTTGTATTTCGGGTCGACCTGCAAGAGGACGCGGTTTGTCACCGGGTCGTAACCGCCGCCGATCCCGCTCGCGCCGGCCCATTTTTTTTGATCATCGAAAAGTTTGTCGGAAAGTGTGCTCAGCTCGTTCTCGGTGTATTTCACCTGGACATACTTGACCTTGAACGGCGTGGCAGATTTGGCCCGCAGCGTCTGGGCTTTATTGATGGCGGCATCGGACGTGAATTGCACGGTCAGGGTGTTCGAAGCCTTGTCCCAGATCGTTGCTCCCTCGGACGCCGACAGCGACTTGAGCGAGGACTTGAAGCTGTCCCGCGCCTCTGACAGGGCTGCGTCGCCGGTGATGTCCAGCGGCAATGTGTACTTCGCCGAGGTGGCCTTCTTCGGCTCCCCGATCGGACTTGTTTCGGCAGCAGTTGCGGGAATCAGGCTGGCTGTGCTCAATAGACAGCCTACGCCGATCGCGCCGGTCAAAAATCGCCTCACGTGATTTGCCATGGCGGCAACGTTAGCGTCGCCGCCAGTGCGCTCTCAATAACAAGCCGTGTTTCTGCACCTTCTGCAGAAAGGGATTGCAGGCAGTCAGGTCGTCGAGGACTGAGTGGATGGTGTCGGCGTTGTGGTCGACGTCGCGGAGGAGAGCGATCACGTTCAGGCGGCGACCAGTTGACAGGGTTAAGACGACCGGTCATATTGATGGTATGGCGAGGCGGAGTATGCGGGAAGAGATTGTCGGGGCGGGGCTGGCGCAGTTCCATGAGCGTGGGTTCAACGCGGCGGCGGTGAAGGACATCACCGATCGGGCCGGCGTGCCGAAGGGGTCGTTCTACAACCACTTCGAGAGCAAGGAAGCGCTCGCGTTGGTGGCGCTGGAGCGGTACGGCGTGGAAATGCGGCTGACGGATCTGGCCGACGAGTCGGTCGAGCCGGTGGCGCGGATCCGCAGGCACTTCGAGTTCCTGCGCGACGGAGTGATCAACTCCGAGCTGACCAAAGGCTGCCTGCTCGGCAACTTCGGGACCGAGATCATCGACCACAGCGAGACGATCCGCACCGGTGTCCGGGATGGATTCACCGTCTGGACAGAGTTGCTGAGCAAGGCGATCGCAGCGGGCCAGCAGGCCGGCGCGATCCGCCAGGAGCTCGACGCCGGCAAGACCGCCCGGTATCTGCTCAGCGCCTGGGAGGGCACCCTCATCCAGGCGCGGGCCTTCAAGTCCGCCGACGTCTTCGACAGCTTCTTCGATCTCACCTTCGAGGCCATCCTCATCGCCTGAGCGCCACCGCACTTCGCGGGTGCACAGGCTTGACCGTTTCAAGATGACCGACCGTCTTAGGAGTTCATGATGACCACCTACGCGCCGTCCAGGCCACCGCGGAGGGCAAGTTCGAGCTGGTCGAGCGAGAGCTCACCGACCCCGGACCAGGCCAGGTGAGGATCGCCGTGGAGGCCTGCGGGGTCTGTCACAGCGACGTCGTCGGGGTCCACAACCTCTTCGGCAGCCGCCCCGCCGGTACGCCGATCGTCCCCGGTCACGAGATCGTCGGACGGATCGACAAGCTCGGCGCGGACGTCACCGGGTGGACTGTCGGCCAGTTCGTGGGCCAGCGGGTTGGTCGCAGTACCGGAGGAACTGTCTGCCGCTGAAGCGGCTCCGCTGCTGTGTGCGGGGATCACTGTGTTCAACGGTCTGCGCAAGGGTGCCGCTCAAGCGGGCGATCTGGTGGCGGTCCAGGGCCTCGGTGGGCTCGGGCACCTGGCCATCCAGTACGCCGCCAAGCTCGGCTTCCGGGTGGCAGCGATCGCGCGAGGTGAAGGGAAGCGCGAACTGGCGTTGCAGCTGGGCGCTTCCGAATACATCGACAGCTCGGTGGTCGACCCGGCGAAGGCGCTTCAGGAGCTCGGTGGGGCACAGGTGATCGTGGCGACGGCGGCGAGCGGTGCCTCGATGAGCCCGCTGATCGACGGGCTCGGACTGCGCGGCCGGCTGATCGTGGTCGGCGCCGCGAACGACCCGATCGAGGTCACCACCGGCTCGCTGATCTTCGGCGGCCGCAGCATCCACGGTTCGCTCACCGGCACACCGAGTGAGAACGAGGAGAACCTCGCCTTCAGCCTGGCGAACGACGTGCGGCCGCTGGTCGAGGTCGTTGCGCTGGAGGAAGCAGGTACGGCGTACGAGCGGATGATGTCCGGCGCGGCGCGGTTCCGGATGGTACTGACAACCACTCAAGAGGGGTAGCAGGCTATGAGCCAGTTGATTCTGCGGCAGATCGGGAGCATCGACGAGAACGTCGACCTGGTCAAGGATCCGGATCTGAGCGTCGGGCCGGACGAGGTGCTGGTCGAGATCGAGGCTGCCCCGATCAACCCGGTCGACTTCATGCTCGCTGCCGGCACCTACGGGTACCAGGCGCAGGTGCCGTTCGGGCTCGGCTCGGAGGGTGTCGGCCGGGTAGTCGAGGTGGGTGCCGGGGGCAACAAGTCCCTGGTCGGGCACCGGGTGCTGATCGTGCCGAACTACGAGCAGGGCACCTGGTCCGACCGGGTCGTTGTGGCGGTGAAGAACGTCGTGACGATCACCGAGGACGGAGATCCGCGGCAGCTCGCGATGGTGGGCGTCAACCTGTTGACCGCTCACCTCGCGTTGACGAAGTACGTGGACCTGGAGGCGGGGGACTGGATCGGGTTCAACCTGGCCAACTCGGGCGTCGGCAATTACATCCTCGGGCTGGCGAAGCTGGCTGGCTTGAAGACACTTGCCGTCGTACGCCGGGAGGAGGCGGCCGAGAAGCTACGGGTCGCCGGGGCTGACCTGGTTGTTGTCGATGGCAACGAACTCGGCGAGCGGATCGGGAAGGCGCTCGACGGGGAGTCGCTGAAGCTGGTGCTGGACGGTACGGGGGACGCAACCGTGGGTGCGCTGGCGCAGGCGGCCGAGTTCGGCGGGACCGTGGTCAGCTACTCGTCCGTCACCGGTCAGCCGGTGCAGGTCGGGCTGGGCGACACCATCTACCGGCAGCTCAGCGTGCGCGGGTTGTGGATCGTCAACTGGCTCGGCAATGCCCCGCGCGAGGAACTCGAGCAGACCTTCCGTGAACTCGCGGAGCTAGCGGCCGAGGGCGTGGTGAGCTCGGAGGTCGAGGCGTCGTACCAGGTCGCGGATTATCTGCAGGCGTTCGAGCACGCTCGCCGGCCGGGTCGTACCGGCAAGGTGCTGTTCCAGCCGTAGTACCGGTCAGGCGGTGATCGTCATCGAGGCGATCAGATCGCCGGCGACGTCGAAAGTGAAGTGGGACGGGCCGTTGAATCCATCGCCACCGACCTGGGTGACGATGGTCAACGGATTGCCCGGCGTGGCGATCTCGGTGCCGGTGAAGGTGGCCCGCTTGCCGATCAGCTCGTTGTCGCTCCAGGAGCGGATCGCGTCCGGGCCGCGGAACTGGCGGCCCCAGTCGTCGACGAACCCGTCCGGTGCGAAGGCCGCGACGAAGGCGTCGGTGTCCTGCTCGTCGATGGCGGTCAGCGCCCGCTGGACTGGCGCGGGGAATCCTGCTGGTGTGGTCATAACGTGACCATAATCCTCTGAACCAGTCCGGCGGATTGTCCGTGTGGGTGGTGTCGAACAGTCGAACACCCACTCCAAGGAGTTCCACCATGAAGAGCTTCGCCCTCATCGCCGGAACGGCCGTCATCGGCCTGTCCGCCCTCACCGCCTGCGGTGGTGGGGACGACACCCCTGCGGCCCCACAGTCCAGCAGCACCCAGTCGGCCAGCGCCAAGCTCGCCACTGCCGACGTGGGTGACTTCGGCAAAGTAGTTGTCGACGGCACCGGTCGCACGCTCTACGTGTTCGACAAGGACACTGCGGGTAAGCCCACCTGTGATGGTGACTGCGCTGCCATGTGGCCGCCGGTGCTCGCCGGTGCCGGCGCTCCGCAGGTGGACGGCGTGGACGCCTCACTGGTCGGCACAGTGGCGCGGACCGACGGCAGCAAGCAGGTCACACTGGGTGGCCTGCCGCTGTACCAGTTCGGGAAGGACAGCAAGGCCGGCGATGCCAAGGGGCAGGCCTTCGGCAATGTGTGGTGGGTCGTCGGTCCCGACGGTAAGAAGATCACCATCCAGGACTCCGACAGCGGCAACTCCGGCTACTGAGCTTCATGTACTCGGCCAGTTGTCTTTTGCAGGGTCCCGTTCGGGGCCCTGCAGTGTGTGCAGCCGACGTCGCATCCCCTAGGGTACGAACGACCGCGACGATCGAGCCCGGGAGGACAGCGGTGGGTGACGTGGACCGCCGTCCCGACACGGCCGAGGCGCTGATCCGTTCGCTGTACGCCGAACACGGGCGCAGCCTGCTGGCGTATGCGACCAGGCTGACCGGAGATCGCGCGGCGGCCGAGGACGTCGTACAGGAGACGCTGGTCAGGGCGTGGAAGCATGCTGACGACCTCACTACCGGCAAGGGGTCCGTGCGCGGCTGGCTGCTGACCGTGGCGCGCAACATCGTCACCGACCGGGCCAGGGCGCGAGCCGTGCGGCCTGCTGAGGTTGCCGAGGTCGAGGACCGGCCGCCGGTCGAGCGTGATCACTCCGAGGCCGTGGTGAACACCATGGTCGTGCTGGACGCGCTGGACCAGGTGTCACCCGAGCACCGCGAAGTACTGGTCGAGCTGTACTACCGCGGGCGGTCGGTGACCGAGGCGGCGAAGGAATTGGGTGTCCCGCCCGGTACGGTGAAATCGAGATCGTATTACGCCCTCCGTGCACTGCGTACGGTGATGGGACCGGGAGCGGAGGTGGCCGGATGAGCGAGCACGATCAGACCTCTCTGGGTGCCTACGTACTCGGTGGACTGGAGCCGGACGAGATCCGCGAGGTCGAGGAGCACCTGGCCGGCTGTGCCGAGTGCAGGGACGAGCTGGTCGAGCTGGAGGAGATGAAGGAGTTCCTCGGCGAGGTACCGCCCGAGGCGTTCCTGGACGGGCCGCCGACCGATGGTGACCTGATGCTGCAGCGGACGCTCCGTGAGGTGCGCGCTGTGTCTGCTCCTTCGGAGCCCGTTCCGGCTGCTCCGGCTGTTGCGAAGAAGCGTGGGCGGTGGCTCGCGGTGGCGGCAGCGGTGATCGTCGTCGCCGGGGCTGTTGGTGGCGGCGTACTGATCGGGCGGCAGACAGCAGACAACTACCCGGTGGCAGTCGACACGCCACCGGCTGGGACCAAACAGGTCATGGTGAGCGACGCGAGCACCGGTGCGACCATGGCGGCCACTGTCGAACCACGTGCCGGCTGGACTTGGGTCACCGTCAACATCGCCGGGCTGAAGTCCGGGGCCGAGTGCCAGATGTGGGTCACCGACAAGTCCGGCAAGACCTGGAGTGCCGGGAGCTGGATCGTCTCGGAGAAAGCAGCGAACGAGGGGAGCCGCTTCGGCGGTGGTGTAGTAGTGCCGCTCGACCAGGTCCGCTCGGTCGAGATCAAGACCGTGCAGGGGCAGCACGTGGTGACTGCCGCGATCTAATTCGGGTTGCGGGGGACGAGAAGATGGAGTCGTGAATCCTGTCGAAGACCTCTCCGCCCGACGTACCACTGCTGCTGAGGGATGCACCCGCTGGCTGACTGGCCGTCGTGTTCCCGCCTCCGACGCACTGCGGCAGCTAGCCGACGAGGCGACCGAGGACAAGCGGGACGCCTACGGCAGTGGCGGCGAGGTCGAGCTGCTGGAGAAGGAGGTCGCCGACCTGCTAGGTAAGCCGGCGGCCGTCTTCGTACCGACTAGGATCCTCGCTCAGCAGAGTGTGCTCCGGGTCTACGCGGATCGCGCCGGGACACAGCGGGTCGCGCTGCACGGCCTGTCGCACTTCCTGCATCACGAGTTGAACGCCCTGGAAGAGGTGCACCACCTCCGCATCGAGCGGATGACATCCGAGCCGCGGCACCCCCGGCCGGACGAGCTGACGGCGATCCCTGGTCATCTGGCCGCTGTGGCGCTGGAGCTGCCGCTGCGCGACGCCGGGTTCGTGCTGCCGACGTGGGACGAGCTCGTGATGTTCTCGGAGGCATGCGCGGAGCGCGGCGTACCGCTGCATCTTGACGGCGCCCGGTTGTGGGAGAGCACGCCGTACCTGGAACACAGTCTTGCTGAGGTGGCTGCGCTTGCTTCAACCGTCTACGTGTCCTTCTACAAAGGGCTGGGCGGGTTGAGTGGTGCTGCACTTGCCGGACCCGAGGACATCGTCGCGGAGGTGCGCCGGTGGCAGCGGCGGCTCGGCGGTACGCCGTACACGTTGTTCCCGTACGCCGTGTCGGCGCGGGCCGGGCTGCGCAACGTGCTGCCGTTGATGGGCGACCTCCACCAGCGGGCCGTCGAGCTGGCTGCCGCGTTGGAGATCGCGGGCTTCCGGGTCTTCCCCGATCCGCCGCACAGCAACTCTTTCCGCGTCTTCGCGCCGCAGCCAGCGGACAAGATCGAGCTGGCCGCCGTACGCCGGATGGAGGCGACTCGGGAATCCATCAGCTACCGCTGGCAGCCGGCCGACGTGCCCGGCTGGTCGTGGGTCGAACTGGTGGTGACTCCGGACACCCTGCAGTGGGACGTTGACGAAGTTGGTAAAGCGTTCGGGGAACTTCTGGGAGAATAGGGGCGTCCACCTGACGAGGGGTTCAGGTGTGAGGCAACAATCGGGGAGAGAAGTCAAGCTGTGTTGACGTTTGTGGTCACCATGATCATCCTGCTGGTCCTGTCAGGACTCGTCCTACTGGCAGTCGCTCGGGGTGAAGGTAAGAATTTCGGTTAGTACAGTGGCGTGATGAGACGGCTGGTCTTCCAGGAGTACGTCACGCTCGACGGGTATGCCGCCGGGGTGGGCGATGAGCTCGATTTCTTCGAGACGATCGCGCCGCAACCCGACGACGACAACCTCGACCTGTTCGAGCGCGTCGATACCTTGGTGCTCGGTGCGCGCACCTACCGGTTGTTCGTCGATCATTGGCCGACGGCAACCAATGGGGCCGTCGCGCCGAAGCTGAACGCGTTGCGCAAGGTGGTCGCCTCGACCACGCTCGACAGTGCCCCGTGGGGTGACTGGGAGGCGGCCGAGGTGGTCACCGATGCCGTCGCGGCGGTCGGCGCGCTCAAACAGCAAGCCGGCAAGGACATTGTGTTGTGGGGCAGTATCACGCTGTTCCACTCCCTGCTCGCGGCCGGACTGGTCGACGAGATCCAGCTACGGGTCTGCCCGGTGCTGCTCGGTGCGGGGAAGCCGGTGTTTCCCGCCAGGACAGCGCTCGGCCTCCGCCTGATCGAAGCGAAGCCGTGGGCGACCGGCGGCGTTCTACTCCGCTACGAACCGAGCTAGAAGATATAGATCGACAAGCCCATCGTGAGTGAGCCGACTGCTGCGCCGCAGAGGGTGTCGGCGCCACCCAGGTCGACTTCGGCCAGCTCGCTCTGTAGATCGCCGGGGATGTCCGGCAGCGGCTGGTAGCCCTGCTCACGGGCCCGTTGAAGTCCTTCGTCGAGCATGAAGATCGACTCCTGGTCCTGCAACTTCAGCAGATAGAGGCACTGCATCAGCAGCGCGCCCGCGGAGCCGACGGCGAAGGAGTCGCCATCGGGGAGGTCGAGGCGCACCGGCGCGGGCAGTGCCACAGGCAGGAAAAGGCTACCTACGCCGGCGATAGCGATCTGATCGAAGCGCTCCTCCACCTCGTCGCTGATCCCGATCACGTCGAGCATGAACTCGATCACCTGCCGCCCGGACCCCAGCAGGGAGTATCCGTCGTCGGGCGGGCGAGGTTCGACGTACGGCGGCAGGCCGAGCGAGGCCAGGTGCTGGTTGACGGCCTCGAACTTCGCCAGGCAGTGGTCGAAGAACGGCCAGCTTTCCTCATAGCGCTCGTTGATGCCTTCCAGCGGCCCGAGCACGATGTCGAAACCCATACCCCGGACCGTAGCGGGCGGGGGTCGACTGATTTGCGTGGTGGCCGCTAGCTGACAGCGTTGACGACGGCCTTCACGATCGGGGCCGCGACAGTGAAGGTCGGGATGACCAGCAGAAGCACAGCTGCGGCGTACGTGAGAGCGGACTGCAGGGGATAGCGCGGCTCAGGGTCGCTCAGGCGCTGGACTCGGAGGACAGTCGAGGACTTGGCTGCGGCCATCGCTGCTTCGGGCGCGGGGGAGCCGGCCAGCGCGACCAGAGCACGGGCGAGCGGAAGCGGGCCGTTGCGGCGACGGGCGTCGTCATCGGCTAGCAGCTCGACGAGTGTCTGAGTCTGTTTCAGCGCTACGTCGCTCCGGACCCATCTGGGGAAGGCCATGTGAAGTGCTGTGAACGCTTCGAGAACCAGGTCGTGCCGTGCTCGCAGGTGGGCTTGCTCGTGAGCCAGCACAGCTCGCAGCTCTCCGTCGTCCAGCCTGTCTAGCGCACCGACCGAGACCACCACGCGAGCTCCACGCAGTGCAGGTAGGCAGTAGGCGAGTGGTGTCTGCTCAGCCAGCACCCGCAGGCCGGGGATCAGCCCGTCCGGTGTCGCCAGGACATCCACGAGGTCGCGGTGCCGTCGCCGGCGGGCTCGTGTCCCGACAGCCACGCGTCCCACGGCCCACAACAGCCTGACGCCGACCAGTGCGGTCAGGGCCAGTACTGCGGCCGCTGCAAGATCCCGCGATGACGAGGGATCGAACCGCGGCTCACCAGGCTCCCCAGCGGTCGAGTACGACAACGCGATTCCCGCGCCGAAGGCAGCCAGTACTGCGGCCAGCGCGACCGCCTGCCACAAGGCGATCGCGGCGCGCGGGATCCGGTAAGGCCAGCTCGAGCGCGCCAGCAGCGCCGGTGCCGGTCCGGTCAGCACCAGGGCGAGCGCGGCGAGCAGGATCGGGGTGATCACCCCTCCCGGGCCTCCAGCCGGGCCAGCGCCTCCCGCAGCAGGGCCGCCTCCTCGGTGCTGACCTGATCGACGAACAGGACCAGCGCCTCGCGCCGGTTGCCGGCCCGGTCGAGCGCGTCCATCATCAGGTCGGCCGCCATCTCCGCGCGGGGAGCGGCGGCCTTGTAGCGCCAGGCCTTCCCGTCCCGCTCGCGTTCGGTCAGCTTCTTCTTGGCCAGCCGGTCGAGCACCGTCATCACGGTCGTGTAGGCGAGCTCACGGGTGCCGGCGAGGCGTTCGTGCACCTCGCGGACGGTCAGCGGTTCGCCGGCTGCCCAGAGTTGCTCCATCACCAAGCGTTCCAGGTCACCCAGGGGGCGCGGAGCCTTCTCGTCGGAGGTCACGTGACCAGTATAACTACGGCTTGTAGTAGATCGAGGATGCGATCTACTACATCCCGTAGTAATATCTACTACGTAACGTCGTAGATGGCCCTGGAGGCCTTGATGGACACCCTGGATCTGGCCCGTTGGCAGTTCGCGATCACCACTGTCTACCACTTCTTCTTCGTGCCGGTGACGATCTCGCTGGTCGCGATCACCGCCGGCCTGCAGACCGCGTGGTACCGGACCGGCAAGGGCAAATACCTGCGGCTGACCAAGTTCTACGGCAAGTTGTTCCTGATCAACATCGCGATGGGCGTCGTCACCGGCCTGGTGCAGGAGTTCCAGTTCGGGATGAACTGGAGTGACTACTCGCGGTTCGTCGGCGACGTCTTCGGTGCGCCGCTCGCGCTGGAGGGTCTGCTCGCCTTCTTCCTGGAGTCCACCTTCATCGGCCTGTGGATCTTCGGCTGGGACCGGTTGCCGAAGCGGATTCACCTGGCCTGCATCTGGATGGTGGTGCTCGGCACCCAGCTCTCGGCGTACTTCATTCTGGCCGCCAACTCCTGGATGCAGAACCCGGTCGGCTTCCGCTACAACGCCGAGCGCGGCCGCGCCGAGCTGACCGACATCTGGGCGGTGCTCACCAACAAGGTCGTCCTGGTCACCTACCCGCACACGATCTTCGCGGCCTTCATGGTCGGCGGCGCGTTCGTCGCCGGCGTCGCGATCTGGCACCTGGTCCGCCGCCCCGGCGTCGACACCGGCGCGTTCCGTACTGCGTTGCGCCTGGGCGCCGTGATCGTCATCGCGGCCGGTGCCGGTGTCGCGCTCAGCGGTGACCAGCAGGGCAAGGTGATGACCGAGGTGCAGCCGATGAAGATGGCCGCGGCCGAGGCGCTCTACGAGTCCGAGAAGCCGGCCTCGTTCTCGATCTTCACCGTCGGCACCCTGGACGGTTCGCGCGAGCTCTACTCGGTCAAGGTGCCCTATCTGCTGTCCTTCCTGGCCACCGGTCACTTCGAAGGTGAGGTCCAGGGCATCAACCCGCTGCAGCAGTCCTACGAGAAGCTGTACGGGCCGGGCTCGTACAAGCCGAACATCCCGCTCACCTACTGGACCTTCCGGCTGATGATCGGTGTCGGGATGGCCTCCGCGGGGCTGGCCGTGTTGTTGCTCTGGGCAACCAGGAAAGGCCGGGCGCCGCATCGGTTGCTGGTCTGGATGGCGCTGCCGCTCCCGTTGCTGCCGCTGTTCGCGAACGTCTTCGGCTGGGTTTTCACCGAGACCGGGCGGCAACCGTGGCTGGTGTTCGGCCTGCTGCCCACCTCGGCCGGCGTCTCGCCGGGCACTACATCGGGCGAGGTGCTGACCTCGATCATCGGCTTCACGGTCCTGTACGGCGTACTGGCTGTGGTCGAGACGAAGCTGATGTTCCGCACGATCCGGGGCGGACTGGCCGGTGCGTCGCCTGCACCGTCGCCGGATGAACCGGACGAGGGCTTGGACAAGCCGCTGTCGTTCGCTTACTGAGGAGGGGATCGGGATGGAACTGACGACAGTGTGGTTCGTGGTCATCGCCGGCCTGTGGATCGGGTACTTCGTGCTGGAGGGATTCGACTTCGGCGTCGGGATCCTGCTGCGGGTGCTGGGCCGGGACGAGCCGGAGCGGCGGGCGGTGACCACCACGATCGGGCCGGTGTGGGACGGGAACGAGGTCTGGCTGATCGTGGCCGGCGCGATGACGTTCGCGGCGTTCCCGGAGTGGTACGCGTCGCTGTTCAGCGGGTTCTATCTGCCACTGTTCGCGATCCTGGTCGCGCTGATCGTGCGCGGCGTGGCACTGGAGTACCGCGGCAAGCGGGACGACCTGGTGTGGCGATCGCGGATGGACTGGATGATCTTTGCGGGCTCTGTGCTGCCGGCGGTGCTCTGGGGGCTCATCTTCGCCAACCTGGTTCGCGGCGTGCCGCTGGACGCTTCGCACGAATTCGTCGGCAGTCTGGGTTCACTGTTCAACCCGTTCGCGCTGCTCGGTGCGGCGACGGTCACTGTGTTGTTCGTGGCGCACGGCGCGATCTTCCTTGCTCTCAAGACAACTGGGGAGCTGCGGCAGCGGGCGAACCGCCTTGCTTCGCTGTGTGGGCTGGCTGCCGCTGTGCTCGCGGTGGGCTTCCTCGGCTGGACGCAGGGACTGCGGGGCGACGCTGTCTCTGCAGTTGTCGCCGGTGCGGCTGCGGTTGCGTTGCTGGGTGGGCTGGTGGCGAACGGGCGTGGCAGGGAAGGCTGGGCCTTCGTCGGAACAGCGGCGGCGATCGGGCTGGCCGTGGCGTCGCTGTTCCTGGCGCTGTTCCCGGCGGTGATGCCGTCCAGCCTCGACCCGGCTTGGAGTCTGACAACTGCGAACGCGGCCTCAACGGCGTACACGTTGAAACTGCTGACGGTGATCGCGGCGATCTTCACGCCGCTGGTGATGCTCTACCAGGGCTGGACCTACTGGGTCTTCCGCAAGCGGATCACGGTAGAGCCGGCGGTGGCCTCGTGAAGCCGCTGGATCCGCGACTGCTGCGGCGGGCGAAGGCGGCCCGGCTGTTTCTGGCCGGGTCTGTGCTGATCGGCGTTCTCACTGGTGCGCTGATTGTCGTCCAGGCCGTCCTGCTGGCCCACGGCATCGCCGGCTTCGTACTGCGAGGTGGGGTGCCCGTCGCGGTCGTGTGGGCGCTTGTGGTGGTGATCGTTGCTAGGGCGCTGTTGGTGTGGTTGCAGGAGGTCGTCGCCCAACGCGCCGCGGCTGCAGTGAAGTCGACGCTGCGTCGGCAGGTGCTGGAGCACTCGCTGAAGCTCGGACCGGTCTGGCTGAGTGGCGAGCGGAGTAGTGCGCTCACGACTCTGCTGACCAAAGGGTTGGACGACCTGGATCCGTACTTCGCGCGATACCTGCCGCAGTTGGTGCTGGCGTCGACTGTGCCGGCTGGAGTGATCGGCTGGATGGCGACGGGTGACCTGCTGGCGGCGGGGACCGTGCTGGTGACCCTGCCGCTGATCCCGATCTTCATGGCATTGATCGGCTGGGTCACCCAGGCACACAGCAGACGTCGTCAGCAGGCACTCGCTGTACTGGCGCATCACTTCGCGGATGTCGTCTCCGGGCTGCCCACGCTCAAGTTGTTCGGTCGCGCGAAGGGTCAGGCGATCGCCGTCGAACAGGTGACCGATCGGCATCGGGTGGCGTCGATGGGGAGTCTGCGACTGGCCTTCCTGTCGTCCTTCGTCCTGGAACTGCTGGCCAGCATCTCGGTGGCGCTGGTCGCGGTCGGCGTCGGGCTGCGGCTGGTCGACGGGAAGCTGGGGCTCGAGACGGCGTTGATGGTGCTGATCCTTGCGCCGGAGGCGTACTTGCCGCTGCGGCAGGTCGGTGCGCAGTTCCATGCGAGTGCGGACGGGGTTGCGGCGAGCGAAGAGGTGTTCCGGGTGCTGGAGACGCCGCTGCCGATGCGGGGTGAGCGGACCGACGTACCGGATCTGCGGGTGACTTCGCTGCACCTGCACGACGTGACGGTGACGTACGCCGGGCGGTCGACGCCGGCGCTGGAGGGATTCGACCTGGACCTGTGGCCGGGGGATGTGGTCGCTCTGACCGGGCCTAGTGGGGCGGGTAAGTCGACCGTGCTGGCTGCGCTGCTCGGGTTCGTCGTGCCGGAGCAGGGGGTGATCGTGGCGGCTGGGAGTGCGGCGGATGAGTTCGACCCGGCGCTGTGGCGGCGACAGTTCGCCTGGGTGCCGCAGCGGCCGGGTTTGCTGGCGGGAAGCATTGCGGACAACGTGCGGCTCGGTCGGGCCTCGGCTTCCGACGACGACGTACGCCATGCGCTCGATGCGGCCGGGGCTGCCGAGTTGGAGCTCGGGACTGCGGTCGGGGAGCAGGGGAAACTGTTGTCGGGTGGACAGCGCCGGCGGGTTGCGCTGGCTCGGGCACTCGTCACCGAGGCACCCGTGCTGCTCCTCGACGAGCCGACAGCAGGTCTGGATGCCGACGCCGAAGCCGCAGTCGTCGCGAACCTCCGCGCAACTGGTCGAACCGTCCTCCTGGTAGCCCACCGCCCAGCCCTGATCACCGCAGCCGACCGGGCAGTCCACGTAGGGGAGAAAGAGTTGGTGAGGGCGTGAACGCCATCGTTGCCGGGCGCGACCGCCGAGCACAGGCGGCTGGCGATCCGCGGACGGCTGGAGCTACCGCGGTGGAAGGCGACCTGAGGGTGGGTGGGGTTGCGATGGATCGGCGGGTCGTTGGGTGGTTGGGGGTGGCGGTGGGGGCGGGGGTGTTGGCTTCCGGGTCGGCGGTGGCGTTGCTGGCTACTTCGGCTTGGTTGATCACCACTGCCGCGGCACAGCCGCCGGTGTTGACGTTGATGGTGGCGATCGTGGCGGTGCGGGCGTTCGGGGTCGGGCGCGGGGTGTTCCGGTATGTCGAGCGGCTCGCGGGACACGACGCGGCGTACCGGGTGCTGGGTGGGGTGCGGTCGCGGGTGGTGGGACGGCTGGAGGAGCTGGCGCCGGCTGGGGTGTCGTTGCGGAGCGGTGATCTGCTGACTCGACTCGTGCTGGACGTCGATGCGGTGCTTGATCTCTGGCTGCGAGTGTTGTTGCCGGTGGTGGTTGCTGCTGTGACCGCTACGGCGACGGTGGCACTGCTGGTGATCCTGCTGCCGGTTGCGGGTGGGGCGGCTGCCCTGGCTGTAGTGGTTGGTTGCACGGTTGTGCCTTGGGTGACGGCAACTGCAGCGCGACGAGCTGAGCAGGCGATCGCCGGAGCCCGGGGAGCTGTTGCTGCTGGCGCTACCGAGGCATTGCTGACTGCGGCGGATGTCGTTGCTTTCAACGCAGTCGACAACGTGCTGGCGGAATTTGCTGGTGGCGATGCGCGGCTCGCTGCTGCAGAGCGTCGGTCGGCGTGGAGTACCGGTCTCGGGAACGCATTGCTTGTGCTGTGTGTTGGCGGGGCAAGCGTGGCGGGATTGGTGCTCGGGAGCCAAGCTGACATCTCCGGGCCGGTCTTCGCGGTACTCGTGCTCACTCCACTGGCACTAGCCGACGTGCTGGGTGGGATCCCGCTCGCGGCTCAGCTCGGGATTCGGGTGCGGGCTTCGCTCGGGCGGCTGCGGGAGGTGATGGAGGCGCCGGTGCCGGTGACGGAACCGGCTGCCCCTGCTGAGCTGCCGACCGGGAGGGACCTGAGGGTTCGTGGGCTGCGAGCCGGTTATGACGGTAGAGACGTGCTGAGTGGGGTGGATCTGGAGTTGCCGGCGGGGAGTCGGCTGGTCGTGACAGGGCCGAGTGGTTCTGGAAAGAGCACGCTGGCCGCAGTACTGCTGCGCTTCCTGGAACCGCGTGGCGGCGAGTTGCAGCTGGGCGGAGTCGACCTGCGCGAGCTGCAAGGGGATCAGGTGCGGTCGGTGGTCGGATTGCTGACTCAGGAGAGCCATGTGTTCGACACGAGCATCCGGGAGAATCTGCTGCTCGCTCGCCCTGGTTCAAGCGACTTGAGGTTGTGGAAGGCGCTCTATCGCGCTCGGCTCGGCGAGTTCGTCGAGAGTTTGCCGGATGGGCTGGACACGATGGTCGGGGAGCACGGCGCTCGCCTGTCGGGTGGAGAGCGACAGCGGCTCGCCTTTGCCCGCCTGCTGCTCGCAGACCACGACGTACTGGTGCTGGACGAGCCGACCGAGCACCTGGACGAGGAGACAGCGCGGGCGCTGCTGGCTGACCTGTACGCCGCGGCCGGCAACCGCTCGGTGGTGCTACTGACCCACAATCCCGCCCAAGCGCCGTCCGCGACCCGGACTCTCGCACTTTCCGTTCACTGACGGACCACGGCCTTGCTTGCGTCCGAAGACGTCGGACGTGTTCGGACGCAAGCACGCAGCTCGGCAGAAGCGAGCACTCGGTTCAGCAGAAGACAGTGATCGGCTCAGCAGAAGACGGTGATCGAGTAGGAGCGGTTGACGATGACGTCGTTCTCGAACAGGCCGACCTGCACCTTGTGCACATCGGTGTCTGATGGTCGGGCGCTGATCCCCACGTGGCCGACCTGTCCCGTCACCTGGATCGCGCACCGGCTGACGTCCCGGTCGAACGTGACCAGGCTGGTGCCATTCGAGGTGAACTCCGCACCGGTCGCGTGGTTTCCGCTGGCCACCCGGACCGTTGGCCCGTGCCCGTCGAAACCGTCGTCGATCACGGCCCAGAGCGGTGAACCGTCAGCACCAGCCGGTCCCACCGGCCCGGCCGGTCCCACCGCCCCGGTCGCCCCAGTCGCGCCGGTCGGGCCAACCGGGCCCACCGGACCAGCTGGACCAACCGGACCGGCGGCACCGGTGGCGCCGACGGGACCCATCGGGCCGGTCTGGCTCCAGGCGATCGGTGTCTCCCCCGGGCGACAGCTCTCGTTCGTGTCGACCACTCGCAGCGATCCCTTCACCGGACCGAGGAGCGAGCTGTTGGTCGTGTAGCAGCCGTTGACCCGGCCGCTGGAATCCGGGATCGCGGCGTACGCGACGGCCCCGGCGGCGGTCAGGATGACCGCGGTGGCGGCGATCGCTGTCGCCCTGTTCCTGATGTGCGTCATGACATCCCCCTGTCGATGGCCGGTGGATCGGCCAGTTCCTGGAGCCATCCTGGTCGGGCCTGTTCAGAGTTCCTTAAAGTGCGCCAGCGGCTCAGCCGGGCAGCGGGTGAGGTGGGGGCCGGGGGTGGGCCGGGGGGTCTGTAAGGATGGGGGAGTGTCGAACCCTCAGCTAGTCACTCTGCTCACGGACCAGGCGCTGATCGCCGTCATCGTGGTGGTTGCCGTCCTGCTGGTCGGTGGTACCACCGGTCTGGTCATCTCCCGGCGCCGGAAGGCAGAGCTGCCGGCCGCGAAGCCGGCGCCCGAGCTCACCGAGCCGAAGGTCGGCGACGACGCGGAGGAGCCGCGGGACAAACCGACCCGGACGCTCGAGGACGCGGAGCTGCCCGAACCGGGTACGACGGCGACGCTCGAGAAGCCCGAGTCCGCGCAGGGCCGGCTGGTCCGGCTGCGGGCACGGCTGGCCCGCTCGCAGGGTTCGCTGGGCAAGGGACTGCTCGCGCTGCTGTCGCGCGACACCCTCGACGACGAGGCGTGGGAAGACATCGAGACCACCCTGATCACCGCCGACGTCGGCGTCGCCCCGACCCAGGAACTGGTCGAGAAGCTGCGGACCCGGGTCCGCGTCGAAGGCGTCTCCGGCGACCAGGCGCGGACCATCCTGCGGGAGGAGCTCATCGCGCTGGTCGACCCGAGCCTGGACCGCTCGCTGAACGTCGACCGCAAGGACGACCAGCCTGCCGTCGTCCTGATGGTCGGCGTGAACGGTACCGGCAAGACCACCACGGTCGGCCGGCTCGCCCGGGTGCTGATCGCGGAGGACAAGCACGTCGTACTCGGCGCGGCCGACACCTTCCGCGCCGCGGCTGCCGACCAGCTGCAGACCTGGGGTGAGCGGGTCGGAGCACGGACGGTTCGCGGACCCGAGGGCGGCGACCCGGCCAGCATCGCGTTCGACGCGGTCAAGCAGGGCATCGAGGAGCACGCCGACGTCGTGCTGATCGACACGGCCGGCCGGCTGCACACCAAGACCGGGTTGATGGACGAGCTCGGCAAGGTGAAGCGGGTGATCGAGAAGGCCGCCGAGGTCGACGAGGTGCTGCTCGTCATCGATGCCACGACCGGCCAGAACGGGCTGACCCAAGCGCGGGTGTTCGCCGAAGTGATCAACGTGACCGGCCTGGTGCTGACCAAGCTGGACGGTACGGCGAAGGGCGGCATCGTGATCGCCGTCCAGCGCGAACTCGGCGTACCGGTGAAGCTCGTCGGGCTCGGCGAAGGCGCCGACGACCTGGCCCCGTTCGACGCCGAACAGTTCGTCGACGCGCTCCTCGACTGACCCCGACGGACCGATGAACCGCCACACGCCGGGGATCAACGGACCGATGAACCGCCACACGCCGGGGATCAACGGACCGATGAACCGCGGCACGCCGGGGATCAAGGGACCGATGAACGGGCTAGTGGTGTTGGGCGAAGGCGGCGTTGATGTCTTCGGGGGGTTCGTTGGTTGCTAGGAGTAGGCGTAGGAGGATGCGGGCTTTGTAGGGGTCTAGGAAGCCGCCGTCGATGAGGCCGCGTCGGAGGAGGTCGGACTCGGAGCCGACTGAGCTGTAGGTGTTGCGGAGAATTGAGCCGCCGCCGGTGCGGGACGTCAAGACGACGGGGATGCGCTGAGCGATCTCGCCGAGCACAGGGGCGAGTGCGGACGGCACGTGCCCGACGCCGTAGCCCGCGACAACCAGACCTTGGTACTTGTCGGCCAGTCCTTCGAGCAGTTGACCGTCGTCGTCCAGCGTGACGGTGTACAGCGCCACCTTGTTCGCATCCAGGTCTTCCGGCTCAGCACGACCCTGTACGCCGTCCTGTCGCGCAGGGCGGGTCAGGATCCGCACCTGCTCCTCCACCAGGTGACCGATCGGCCCCGCGTTCGGGGACGCGAAGGCCGCAGTACTGGTGCTGTGGGTCTTGCGTACCCAGCGAGCTGCGTGGATCTGATCGTTGAAGACCACCAGTGCACCCAGGTCGCGAGCAGTGGGAGAGCAGGCGACTCGTGCTGCGGCCAGGAGGTTGGCCGGGCCGTCGGGGCCTGCCAGCGTTGGGTTCCGCATGGCACCGGTCAGGACGAACGGGTTGGAATGCGGCCACACCTGGTCGACCACGAAGGCGGTTTCTTCAAGCGTGTCAGAGCCCTGCAGGACAACGATGCCGGTCGCGCCGTTGCTGATCGCCTTGGAGGCGGCGTCCACCACGTCGAGCATCTTGGCCAGCGTCAGGTCCGCGCTTGGCACTGCCTGGATGTCCTGCACCTCCACCGGACGCCCTAGCTCGGCAAGCCCTGGTACTGCGGCGGTCAGCTCGGCTCCGGTCAACCGGTTCTTGTTGGGGCCGGCCATACCAATCGTGCCGCCGAGGGTGAACAGTGCGACGCTCACGGGCAAGTCCTCTCGTTCGGTGACAAGCCCGGGAAGACTACTGCCCGGGTGCCGCGAAGCGCGTGCCTGGGCGCCGGAGATGTGCGCGAACCTCCGACTCATGGCACTAGGTGGTTCGGGCTCGCACGTGTAGTCGTTCACCTTGCGGGCCGAAGAGGCACAGCATCTCGGCGGGACCTGGACCGGGGTTGCTGAACCAGTGCGGGACGCGGGTGTCGAACTCCACCACCTCACCTTCGGCCAGCAGGATCTCCTTGTCGCCCAGCAGTAAGCGGATCCGCCCGGACAGCAGGTAGAGCCAGTCGTAGCCCTCGTGGGTCTTCTGGTTGGGTTCGCCGCCTGGCCAGCCGGGCGGAACGATCTGCTTGTACGCCTGCAGCCCACCTGGTCGCCGGGTCAGCGGGATCATGATCGCGCCGTCCTTGCGCTTGATCGGGCGGGCATGGATTCGCGGATCACCGGTGGGTGGGGCGTCCACCAGTTCGTCCAGTTGCACCTGGTGGGCGCGGGCCAGCGGCAACAGCAACTCCAGGGTTGGCCGACGCTGGCCGGACTCCAGTCGCGACAGGGTGCTCAAGGAGATCCCGGTGGCGGCGGCGAGCTCGGCGAGCGTCGTACCGCGTTCCTGGCGGAGCATCCGCAGGCGCGGGCCGACGCCTTCGAGAACGGTTTCGAAGTCTTCCATGTTGCTATCTTGGCAAACTTTCTTGTCGTTTTGGCGAACGGGGCAGATTCTCGGGTCAGAGGCCGACGAGAAGGAGCAAGACGATGGACGAGTACGACGTGGTGGTGGTCGGCGGGGGAGCCGCTGGGCTGAACGGGGCGTTGGCGTTGGCGCGGTCGCGGCGGTCGGTGCTGGTGATCGATGAAGGCACGCCTCGCAATGCACCGGCGGCGCACGTGCACAACTTCCTGACACGCGACGGGGTGCCGCCCGCAGAGCTCTACGCGCTCGGCCGCGCCGAGGTGATCAGCTACGGCGCCGAGGTCCGCACCGGCACAGTCACCGCGGTGACGCCGCGATCCGGCGGGTCCGGCGGGTCCGGGGCGTCCGGGGAGTCCGGCGGCTCCGGGGAGTCCGCCTGGTCCGGCGCCTCCGGCCGGGCCGGGGCGCCCGGCGGGTTTGAGGTGGAGATGTCGGACGGGAGCAGGGTGGGGGCTCGGCGGGTGTTGGTGACTACTGGCTTGACCGATGAGCTGCCCGGCGTACCGGGGTTGGGTGAGCGGTTCGGTCGGGACGTGCTGCACTGCCCGTACTGCCACGGTTGGGAGGTGCGCGACCAGGTGATCGGCGTGCTCGCCACCAGCGTGATGGCGATTCACCAAGCGTTGCTGTTCTCGCAGTTGAGCGACGACGTCACCCTGTTCCTGAACGGCGGTCCGGAGCCGACCGAGGAGCAGTGGGAGCAGCTGGCTGCACGCGGGATCTCCGTAGTACTAGGCAAGGTCGAGGCGGTTGAAGTCACCGACGACAAGCTGTCCGGCGTACGGCTGGAGGCCGGCAGAGTGGTCCCGTGCGAGGCGCTGGTGGTGCAGCCACGTGCCAAGGCACGTGCGGGCTTCCTGGACGGTCTGGGACTCAAGGCTGCCGAGCTGGAGATCAACGGTGTCTCCATAGGCACAGCTGTGCAGGCTGATCCCGCAGGCAGCACCTCTGTGCCGGGAGTGTGGGTAGCAGGCAACGTGACTGCCCCGACGGCTCAGGTGATTGCCGCTGCTGCCGCTGGGCTGACTGCCGGCGCAGCTATCAATTTCGACCTGATCGAAGAAGACACCCGATTGGCAGTGGCCGCGCGGAGTAGTTGAGGAGTTGAATAGGCGCGGGAGGGTGGATGCGCGACACTGTCGACCCAGAATTCGCCTCGTACGTCGATGCGCGGCAAGGGAAATGGCTCCGGACGGCGTACCTGGTGTACGGCGACCTGGATCGGGCTGAGGAGCAGCTTCGGCATGCCTTCACCCGGCTGGCATTGCGCTGGGGAAAGGTCGACGACCCGGACGTCTTCGTCCAGCGGATCCTGTACGACGCGGCGCTGTCCCGCTTCTCCCGGACCAAGCAGCCGCTGGTGGACGAGGACGACCCGGTCACCTCGGCACTCGCCGGGCTCAGTCCGGTCCAGCGTGCCGTGTTCGTGTTGCTGCACCTCGAGGAGCTCACGGAGTACGAGATTGCCGACGTACTCAATCTCTCGCATGCCACCGTGCACGGGCATGCGATGAGCGCGATGACGCACTTCCGCTCGGCACTCGGCGCCGGTGACCAGCGGGACACCCGCCGCCGGGACTGGCGATGAAGCGCGAAGACGTCCACCCGCTGCTGGTCCAGGCGGTCGACGCGATGTTCGAGCCGGATCTCGCCGACGATTCGTGGGCCGCCGCGGTGGCCATCCGGCGCCGGCGGCGGCGCAGCGTGATCATCGTCGTGGTGGCGACTGCGCTGATCGCTGCGGTGGCCGGACTGATCGCCGGCCTGAGCGGAGGCAAGGCGGGGATCACGCCTCCGACCACGCTGCCGTCCGCACCGGCAGCGGTCGTGCCGCCGGCCGGGACGATCGCCGGAGCGGACTACTGGATCGCGCCGCAGGCCGCCAGTGAGCGGTACCTCGATCACCTCGAGACCCCGATGGGGGACTCACTGAGGTTCCCGGATTCGCCCGCGAACCTCAGTGAGTCGCCGGTGGACCGGATCGCAGCGGTAGTGCTCACGAGTCGCAGCGGTTCCTACGACCCGCTGCTGCTCGGCAGTGACGGGAAGTGGGCCCGCGCCGACGTACGGCTGAGCGCGATCGGCACCGGTGCCCCGCTCAGCACAGGAGCTGTCGCACCGAACGGGAAGCTGGTGGCCTTCCCACAGCCAGGCGCACTCTTGGTGCTCGATGCAACCAACGCCGGAATCCAGCGGTTCAACGTGCCCAACCAGGACCTGCGCAGTGTCAGCTGGCTCCCGGACAGCCATCGCGTCCTGATCAGCGGCCCCAATGCCGCCTATCGCATCCTGATCAGCGGCGGTGGTTTCGGCGAGCGGGCTGTCACGGTAGTTGAGCCAAGCATCGACCCGGACGCCGCAACCGCGCCGTACCGGCTGGACGACCGCTCTGGGCAGGTGGCGCTGTCGCGGTACTCCGCGAGCAACGGCTGGACTGTGAGCGGCGCAGCAGACCTCCCGGTGCAGTCCTGGGTGGGACAGACCTTCGGTAGCAGCTCTGTAGCTGCAAGGCTCTTCGTCGCAAGCAATAGTCCGCAGGTGCCCAACGCAGAGCTGCAGCCACAGATTGTGGCCGCCATCTCCGCGCAGCGCTCGTTGCCGAACCGCCTGCTCGTGCTCGGCCCCTCGCCACCACCAACGGCAGGAACGCTCGCGGCGGCAGTCGCCAGACCGGTCGGCTGCTGCCTGGTGCTCGGCTGGTACGACGAGAACACCGTGCTGATCCAGGTGCAGGGCTGGGTGATCGCCTGGAACGTCCAGTCCGGGCACGTACGCCGGGTCACCGAGCTCGAGGTGAGCGGTCTCGCCCTCGGGCCCGGTGTCCGCGGCTGACTTACCGGTCCTGCTCCGTGATCGAGCGCATCGTGATGGCGGCCAGGTGGCCGGCATCCTCCGGGGCCGGCATCTGGTCGCCGGTGAGTGCCCTCAGGATCAGTACGCCGGCCAGCCAGTGCACCATCATCACCGGGTCGGCGTTCGCCCGGATCGGTTCGCCGCGGCGCCGGGCCCGGTCCAGTGCGGCGGCCGTCAACGCGATCCGCCGGCCGAGGAAGGCCCGGTAGAGGGTGGCGAACCGTTCGTCGCGGTTCATCTCGGTGATCGCCAGCCGGATCCACGCGATCCCCTCCTTGGTGTTCACGAACAGCAAGGCATCGCGATAGACGTGCTGGAGATCGCCCTCGATCGAGCCGGTGTCCGCGTCCGGGATCTCGACGTCGAACAGCTCGGTCAGGGCGTCGTTGGCCAGTTCCTCTTTACTGGCCCAGCGGCGGTAGATCGTGGCTTTACCGACGCCTGCCGCCTCCGCGACGTCGTCCACCGTCATCCCGTCGAACCCGCGCTCCAGCAGTAGCTGGACGGCGTACCGGCGGATCCTCGGCTCAGCCTCCGGATCGCGCGGCCTGCCGCGGCGCGGCCTTTCCCCGCTAGTGGTCCCCATTTCTGTATTCCCCGGTTAGGACAGGCGCAGTGGCGCGGCTGCGGCCCTGTGTGGTCAGGCCAGAGTGCCACAGGTCGGCCGATGTCACGCCGATGTCACTTAAGAAGCCGCTTTGTCACATGCCTGAAACATCTCGACCGATCGGCTGAAACGGCGCGCCGACACCGTGTGCGGTGTGGCCGTGCGCGGGCTTCCCGGCGTTGTGGAGCTCCCCCTGATGAGGACGCGGGCCACCCCCCAGATCGATGGAAGGGATGACGTTGATGGAGATCAACGCCGGCGATACCGCCTGGGTCTTGGCAAGTGCCGCCCTGGTGTTCTTGATGACACCTGGACTGGCTTTCTTCTACGGCGGCATGGTACGTGTGAAGAGCGTGCTGAACATGATGATGATGAGTGCCATCACCATCGCCGTGGTCACCATTCTTTGGGTGGTGGTCGGCTTCTCGCTGACCTTCACCGGTGACAACGGGCACGTGATCGGTGACTTCTCGGCGGCCGGGCTGAAGGGCCTGATCGCGCCGGACGCGGTCAGCGGCACGATTCCCACCCTCGCCTTCGTCGCCTTCCAGTTGATGTTCGCGATCATCACCCCGGCGCTGATCTCGGGTGCCATCGCCGACCGCGCCACCTTCCGGGGCTGGATCGCGTTCGTGGCGGGCTGGACGTGCCTGGTGTACTTCCCGGTCGCGCACTCGGTGTGGTTCCTGGACGACGGCAACGGTGGCTGGATCGGCGACAAACTGAAGGCGATCGACTTCGCGGGTGGTACGGCGGTGCACGTGAACGCCGGTGCGGCCGCCCTGGCACTCGCCCTGGTGCTCGGCCGCCGGGTGGGCTGGCGCAAGGACCCGATGCGGCCGCACAGCCTGCCGCTGGTCATCCTCGGCGCCGGCCTGCTGTGGTTCGGCTGGTTCGGCTTCAACGCGGGCTCGGCGCTGAGCGCCGGCACCACGGCGGCAGTGACGTTCGTGAACACCCAGGTGGCCACCGCCGCGGCGGTGATCGGCTGGCTGATCGTGGAACGGATCCGGCACGGCAAGGCGACCACTCTGGGGATGGCGTCGGGCGCGGTGGCAGGTCTGGTCGCGATCACCCCCTCGTGTGGTGCGGTCACGCCGGTCGGCGCGATCATCCTCGGCGTGCTGGCCGGTGCGATCTGCGCCTTCGCGGTCTCGCTGAAGTACAAGCTCGGCTTCGACGACTCCCTCGACGTGGTCGGCGTGCACCTGGTCGGCGGTCTGTTCGGCTCGCTGGCGATCGGCTTCCTCGGCTCGGCGGCCGCTCCGTCGGCGGTGGACGGCCTGTTCTACGGTGGCGGTGCCGGTCAGCTCGGCCGGCAGGCCCTGGCCAACGTTGCCGTCGGCGTGTACTCGTTCGTGGTCGCCTTCGGTCTCGGCAAGCTGATCGACAAGACGATCGGCTTCCGGCTTCCCGAAGACGACGAGGTCACCGGTGTCGACCAGGTCGAGCACGCCGAGACGGCGTACGACTTCCTGGGCGCCTCCGGACTGCGGGGCCACAACCCGCTGGCGCGTCCGTCGGTCCCGGCCCCGGTCGAGGATGCACCCGCTGACACGAAGGAAGGTGCGAACGCATGAAGCTGATCACCGCGGTGGTCAAGCCGCACAAGCTGGAAGACGTCCGGGCCGCGCTGGAGACGTTCGGAGTGACCGGTATGACGGTCACCGAGGCCAGCGGCTACGGCCGGCAGAAGGGCCACACCGAGGTCTACCGCGGTGCGGAGTACGAGGTGGACCTGGTCCCGAAGGTCCGGCTCGAGGTCGTCGTCGAGGACGGTGACGGCGCCGACGTGGTGGATGTCATCGTCAAGGCCGCGCAGACCGGCAAGATCGGCGACGGCAAGGTCTGGGTGACCCCGGTCGAGACGGTCGTCCGGGTCCGTACCGGCGAAACCGACGGAGACGCCCTCTAGATGGTGAACCGAGCAGAGCAGCGGCGCGTTCGGGCGCAAGAGGCGGACGCGCTGCTGCACCTGCTCCTCTCGAAAGCCTGTGACGCCCTCGGCCAGTCAGCCGAGGGCGTCGCCTTGGTAGCCGTCGGTGGCTACGGCCGGGAGGAGCTCTCCCCGTACAGCGATCTCGACGTGATGCTGCTGCACGCTCCGGACTACCCACGGATCGACGAGCTCGCCGCGCAGATCTGGTATCCGCTCTGGGACTCACGGACGAAGCTGGACCACAGCGTCCGGACCGTGGTGGAGGCGCAGGGCGCCGCTGCGGACGACGTACGGGTAGCACTGGGCTTGCTGGACGCACGGCATGTAGCGGGCGACTCGCATCTCACATTGCAGTTGCGGTCGGTGCTGATGGCCGACTGGCGCCGTACGGCGAAGACGCGGCTACCCGCGCTCGCCGAGGCCTGCCGGGACCGCGCCAACACGGTCGGCGAGCTGGCACACCTGGCCGAGCCGGACCTGAAGGAGGCGTACGGAGGCCTTAGAGATGCCGTCGTACTGCGGGCGCTCGTCGCCTCCTGGCTGATCGACGTACCGCACCCTGTGGTGGAGCGGGCGCGTCTGGATCTGCTGAACATTCGCGATGAGCTGCACTCGGTTGCTGGCCGCGCTACCGACCGGCTGGTTGCCGACGTCGCTGGCGAGGTTGCTGCTGGGCTAGGGATGGCGGACCGCGATGAGTTGTTGAGGCACGTGTACTCGACCGGTCGGACTCTTGCGCATGTGTGTGACGTCTCCTGGCGCCGTGTTGAGAGCCTGGTAGCGCGTCCGCCTCGGTCGCGGCGACGTGGACGGGTTGGTGGACCGTTGCTGTTGGCCCTGGACGAGGGAGTCGGGCAGCACGAGGGTGAAGTCGTCCTGATGCCTGATGCTCGGCCAGAGCGTGATCCAGTGCTTGGACTGCGAGCTGCTGCGGTTGCTGCTGATCGCTCGCTGGTGCTGTCTCCTGCTGTCTGTGGCCGACTGGCTACGACGGCTGCCGCGATGCCTACGCCGTGGCCGGGTGAGGCTCGGCGACTACTATGCGCGTTGCTCGGTGCTGGGTCTGGGCTGCTTGAGGTGTGGGAGGCGATGGACCAGGCGGGCTACGTGTCGCACTTGCTGCCTGAGTGGGACACCGTGCGCTTCCGGCCACCGCAGTCGGCTGTGCACCGCTACACGGTCGACCGGCATCTGCTGGAGACCTGTGTCGAGGCTTCGAAGATGGTGCGCGACGTACGCCGTCCGGACCTGCTCCTGATCGCTGCGTTGGTGCATGACCTGGGCAAGGCGGTTGAAGGTGACCACAGCGTCACAGGTGCCGTCATTGCTACTGCTGTGGCTGAGCGACTGGGCTTCTCGCCGGCTGACGTTGCCACGATCACGCTGCTGGTCCGGCAGCACCTGGTGCTCGCCCAGGTGGCTACCCGGCGGGACCTGGACGATCCGATGACTGTGGACCTGATGGCAGGGATCGTCGGCGACACGGACACGCTGGATCTGCTGGAGGCACTCACGTACGCCGATGCGCGTGCTGCTGGGCCGGCCGCGTCGTCGCCGTGGCGGATGCGGCTGGTGGGGGAGCTGTCCCGCCGGGTGCGAGGAGAACTGTCCGGAGGAGGTGCTGGGCTGTGGACCGAAGCCCCGCCCGTCCCGGTTCCCGCGCTGCACCAGGTGGTCGGCATCGGGCGGATCGGTGTGACCGTGTCGGAGCATGCGGGCGACCTGCGCGTCAACGTGGCCGTGCCTGACCAGGTGGGGACGCTGGCGACGGTTGCCGGCGTACTGGCGGTCGAGCGCCTCGCCGTACGGTCTGCTGTTATCACTTCTGTTGACGGGCTCGGCATCTCGCAGTGGTCGGTCGCCGGGTCGGTCCCTGATCCGGTGCGGTTGCGGGACCGGCTTGCTGTCGCGCTCCGCGATGACACGGATCTCGTACGCCGGTTGTCGGCGCGGGACTCGTCGGCTGTCCGCAAGGTGGTGGCCAGCAAGGTCGATTTGTTGCCTGAGGCATCGGAAACGGCGACCGTGCTGCAGGTGCGGGCGCATGACCGGCCGGGCCTGCTGTACGACGTGACGGCGGCGATCGCATCGACCGGAGCGGACATCCGGTCGGCGCATGTGAGCACGCTCGGGGCCGAGTGTGTCGACGTCTTCTATCTGACCGACAGCACCGGTGCACCGCTGGAAGAGGAGGACGCGGAGACGACGGCCAAGTCCGTGCTGGATCGCCTGACCTTCTGAGTAATGTTTCGGCATGACTGTCGTAGAGGCACTGCAGGAGCAGGCGGGGGAGTGCGAAGAGCTGGGCTCTCCTATGTACGCCGAGTTGCTGCGGCTGATCGTGGACGACTATGAGCTCGGTGGTGTGTCGGCGAAGGTGCTGGACGGGTTTCCAGAGCGGTATGCCCTAGGGCTTCCGCTGTTGGGCGCAGTGCATCGGCTAGTGCTTGGTGGAGAGGTGCCGGAGCTGGCGCCGTTCTATCCGAGCGTCGGCGGTGAATGGGACCCGGTGCTGGGCTGGGAAGCTTTCGAGCAAGTTCTCCAGTCGCGCGGTGGAGAGCTGCGGTCGCTGCTGGCGCAGCAGCCCCAGACTAATGAGGTAGCACGGTCTACTGCTTTGTACGGCGGGTTGCTGCAGCTCTTCGAAGCCGTTCCGCTGCCGGTGCGACTGTTTGAGATCGGGTCGAGTGGTGGACTGAATCTGCGAGCTGACCACTTCCGGTTCAACCTGGATGACGGGACCGGGTTCGGGCCTGCATCGAGTCCGGTGCAGATTCCGTCAGCTTGGTCCGGGCGGGCTCTGACGCCGCAGCCGGGGTTGCGGATCGCGGAGCGGGTCGGGAGCGACATCTCGCCGGTGAACCCGTTGAGCGCCGAAGGCGAGTTGCTGCTGACGTCGTACATCTGGGCTGACATGGCGGGGCGGCTGGAGCGGCTCCGTGGTGCGATCGAGATTGCGCGGTCGGTGCCGGCCGACGTACGGCGTCAGGATGCCGTGTCGTTCCTGCGCGGCCTGGAGTTGTCGGAGGGCCACATGACCGTCGTCTGGCATTCGGTGATGTGGTACTACCTCTCGGCTGATGAGCAGGCGGCGGCTGATGAGGCGATCGCTGCGCTGGGTGCACGGGCGACCGCCTCTGCTCCGCTGGCGCGGCTCACGCTGGAACAAGACGACTCGGCTCTCGAGTTCCCGATCGTGTTGCAGGTCTGGCCTGCTGGTGAGACGCGCGTGCTCGGGCACGGCTCACCGCATGGGCTGCCTACGGTGTGGGAGTAAGGGCTGCGACGAGGGTGTCGGTGAGCTCCGCGGCGTACCGGCCGTCGGGATCGAGATCCGGGTCGAAGATGCCGATGTCGAGGCCGACGCACTTCGGTGATGCCAGGAGTTCGCGGAGTAGTTCGTGCAGGTGCTCGTGCTGCAGGCCGCCCGGATCGGGGCTGTCGACGGCCGGCATCACCTCGGCGTCGAGGATGTCCACATCGAGATGCACCCAGAACCCGTCCAGCTCGGGTCGTTCTTGCTGGCGCAGTACGTCGGCTGCTGCTCCGGCCGGGTCTTTCATGATGTCGAGTGCCGACCGGTGCAGAATCCCTGCTTCTTGGAGGGTTTCGAGGTACGCCTCGTCCTCGCGGTAGCCGAGCATGGCGGCGTCCTCGTCCTGGAAGTACGGCGAGAGCTGCTCGAGGTCGGTCAGATCCTTCTGCCCACGCCCGGTCACCAGCGCGAGCGCCTCGCCGCCGGCCGCCCCGACGTACTCGTCGTTGTCCACCGTGCGTAGATCCGAATGCCCGTCGAGGTAGACCACTCCGTAGCGGCCACGCCTCTTCAACGCCAACGCCGGACCCAGCAAGTTACTGCACTCACCACCCAGCAACACGACGAACTTCTCGTCGTCGAGCAGCTTCCCGATCCGGTCGGCCAAACGCACGGTGTAGGTGGCCATCGCCTCAGCATTGAACACACCGTCGCCGGGCTTCCAGTCGCCCCGGTCGTACCGAGGCGGTGTCACGCAGCCGGCGTCCTCCGCTCCGATCCGGCGCACGAACCCCAGATCCCGCAACGCCCCCGCCAGCTTGTAGCACCCCGGCACCGTCCCCACCACCGGCGGCCGCAACCCCAGGTTGGACGGTCCGTCCACCACGACCCGACTCTTCACCCACCCACCCCTAACCGCTAATTGCGCGACAATTGGTTAGATCCTCCCGACCCCCGACCCACCCTGTCAACATCCACGGGTCGGGGCGGCCGGTAGACTCGTCGAGTTGCTCTGGGGATGTGGGAGTGACGGTCTGCTCCACCTGATGAAACGGATTGTGGTCTCGTGTTCGACACGCTTTCTGATCGCCTGTCTGCCGCGTTCAAGAACCTGCGCGGCAAGGGCAAGCTGACCGATGCCGATATCGACGCGACCGCGCGGGAGATCCGGATCGCGCTGCTGGAGGCCGATGTCGCGCTGCCGGTGGTGAAGGACTTCATCGCGGCGGTGAAGGAGCGGGCCAGCGGGGCCGACGTGCGCGGCGGGCTGAACCCGGCGCAGCAGGTGATCAAGATCGTCAACGAGGAGCTCGTCACCATCCTCGGTGGCGCGACCCGTGAGCTGCGGATGGCCAAGCGGCCGCCGACGGTGATCATGCTCGCCGGTCTGCAGGGTGCCGGTAAGACGACGCTGGCCGGCAAGCTCGCGAAGTGGCTGAAGGAGACCAAGCACCAGACTCCGATGCTGGTCGCGGCCGACCTGCAGCGCCCGAACGCGGTGACCCAGCTGCAGGTGGTCGGCGAGCGCGCCGGCGTACCGGTGTATGCGCCCGAGCCTGGCAACGGAGTCGGTGACCCGGTCCAGGTCGCCCGGCTGGCGATGGATGAGGCGAAGAGCAAGCAGTACTCGGTGGTCATCGTCGACACGGCCGGCCGGCTCGGTGTCGACGAAGAGCTGATGAAGCAGGCCGCCGACATCCGCGACGCGGTCACGCCGGACGAGATCCTGTTCGTCGTCGACGCGATGATCGGCCAGGACGCGGTCACCACCGCGCAGGCCTTCCTCGACGGCGTCGGCTTCGACGGCGTGGTGCTGTCCAAGCTGGACGGTGACGCCCGTGGTGGTGCGGCGCTGTCGATCGCGCAGGTCACCGGCCGGCAGGTGATGTTCGCCAGCAACGGCGAGAAGCTCGAGGACTTCGACGTCTTCCACCCCGACCGGATGGCGTCGCGCATCCTCGGCATGGGCGACGTGATGAGCCTGATCGAGCAGGCGGAGAAGTCGTTCGACGCCGAGGAGGCCGCGAAGACGGCCGCCAAGCTGCAGAAGCGGGGCGGCAAGGACTTCACCCTGGACGACTTCCTCGCCCAGATGCAGTCGGTGCGCAAGATGGGCCCGCTGACCAAGATCTTCGGCATGCTGCCCGGCGCGTCGCAGTTCAAGGACCAGCTGGAGAACTTCGACGAGCGCGAGATCGACCGGATCGAGGCGGTCATCCACTCGATGACGCCGGCCGAGCGCAACGACCCGAACATCATCAACGGTTCCCGCCGGGCCCGGATCGCGAAGGGGTCCGGGACCGAGGTCGCGACCGTCAGCGGGCTGGTCGAGCGGTTCTTCGAGGCGCGCAAGATGATGTCGGCGATGGCGTCCGGCAAGGGCCTGCCGGGGATGCCGGGCATGCCCGGCATGCCGGGGACCGGCGGTAAGAAGGCCAAGCAGCAGGCGAAGAAGACCAAGGCGAAGCGCGGCTCGGGCAACCCGGCCAAGCGCGCGAACCAGGTCGAGCCGGCCGCTCCGCAGCCCGGTCAGCTCCCGGCGGCCTTCGGCGGCGGCGCCGGCGCGGACGGCTTCGAGTTGCCGGACGAGCTGAAGAACATGCTGGGCGGGAAATAGCCGCGCGGTACCACGTTCCGTGGCCGGCTGAGGCCGCTATCACGGATCGTGCCCCGGTGACAAGTCCTCGCTCGGTCATGAACTCACGTCCGGTCGTGGACGGTTGCCGGAACCTGCCCGACGGCTAAGATCGTGGCTACGCCCGAAGCAACGAGACACTGCGGAAACGCTGGGGGACGGTTCGGATGAGGCAGCAGTTCAAGAACCTGGACACGTGGCGGGGCAAGTTGACCGCCACGTGGATCACGCTTGCCCCACCTGCCGCGATGGTCGTCGTGTTCGTCGCCGGCGGCCTGCCGTCGAACCAGTTCGTGGTCGACTCGCACGCGCTCGGCGCGCCCCGGACCGACTCGGTCTTCGACGACCTGATCAGCGACGTCCCGGCCCAGCCCGGTGCGGACGGCAGTGTGGGCACCGAGAAGCGGTCCTCGATCGACGTCCCGGTCACCGGCGCCGTCGACAACAAGCAGCCGATCATCCCCGGTCTGGTCGGCGACACCTCGGGCATCCCGGGCACCGTGCTCGCGGCGTACCAGAAGGCGGCCAACGACCTCGCGCTCGCCCAGCCCAACTGCCACATCACCTGGCCGTTGCTGGCCGGTATCGGCAAGGTCGAGTCCTCGCACGCCAGCGGCGGCCTGGTCGACACGGCAGGTAACACCCGCGGCAAGATCCTCGGCCCGGTCCTCGATGGCGGTCCCGGGATGGCCGCGATCGCCGACACCGACCAGGGCAAGTACGACGGCAACACGAAATGGGACCGCGCGGTCGGCCCGATGCAGTTCATCCCCGGCAGCTGGACCGCGTTCGGCGCCGACGGCAACGGGGACGGCGTGAAGGACCCGCACAACGTCTTCGACGCTTCCCGGGCGGCGGCCGGCTACCTCTGCTCCGGCGGTTCGGACCTGAGCACGCCGCAGGGCCTGGTCCAGGCGGTACTCCGGTACAACCACTCGATGGACTATGTGAACACCGTCCTGCGCTGGATGCAGTCGTACAGCAAGTCCACGACGACCCTCCCTGACGGCACCGGGGTGATCGACCCGACGATCGACGACAACGGCAACGTGCAGCGGGACTCCGACCCGACCCACGTGCCGACCGACCCGACGACGACGCACCCGACCTCGGCGCCGACGTCGGCGCCGACCTCGGCCCACAGTACGGCCGGCACGCACCCGACGACGGTCCCGACCACGCCGACGCACTCGACCACGCCGACGACGACGCCGACCAAGACGCTGCCGACCAGCCCGCCGACCTCGACGACGCCGCCGTGGACGCCCACGCCGACCCCGCGGCCGACACCGACCCCGACGCCGACTCCCACGCCGACGCCGACCCCCACGCCGACCCCGACTCCGACGCCGACGGACACCCCCACGCCCACGCCGCAGCCGCAGTGCGACCCGACGGACACGCCGCCCGCGACGCCGGACCCGACCCCGACCTGCACGCCGGCCCCGCAGAGCCAGACCAGCGAGACCCCGAGCAGCAACGCCACCCCGGACGAGGCGCCCACCACCCCCTGACCGGTACGCCGTACGCAGGCGTGCCGGTCCGGTACCGGCGAGCGCCCGTCGCCGTCGGCCGACGGCTACGATCGCGGGTGTCCGAATGTAAGGACCGGGCAAAGGCGATTTCGGTTGCCGACGGCCCCTCTGCACCGGGTTTCACGCCTGAAACAGGGTGCCTTCTGACCGAGAGCTATCGACTCAGGTAACTTTCCGTCGATCTTCGGTAACTTTCTGGCGCTTGGGTCGTTGGGGGAACTATGCGCCTAACCCGTAGTGGTAACCGTCGGGTCAAAATCATCATCGCTTCACTCTGCACGGCCCCCCTCCTGGTGGGGGCCATCGTGACCGTCGCCTCGGGGGGTGCCGGTGCCTCCGGCGACTTCGCGGCGGACAGTCCGGTCGCCCCGTCGCCTGGGGCCGGGCTGAACAGCGGTGAGTTCGATGAATTGACCATGATCGTCCCGCAACGTCCCGGAGTGGACGGCCGGATCGGATCTGACAAGCCTGCCCGTGCCGACGTGCCCGTCCAGGGTGCGACCGACGGTTCGTCCGTCGTCCGGCCGGGCCGCCCCGATGCCGTCAACGGCATCCCGCGCGGGGTCTTCCCCGCCTACCGCCGCGCCACCGCGAATCTCGCCGTGGTCCGGCCGAACTGTGGCCTCACCTGGCCGCTGCTGGCCGGCATCGGCAAGGTCGAGTCGAACCACGCCTCCGGCGGCCGGGTCGACGTGGCCGGCACCACTCGCGGCAAGGTCCTCGGCCCGGTGCTGAACGGCAAGGGCGGGACCGGCCGGATCCTCGACACCGACAAGGGCCGGTACGACAGCGACAAGGTGTTCGACCGCGCGGTCGGCCCGATGCAGATCATCCCGGGGGTGTGGAGCGAGTTCGGCGCCGACGGCAACGGTGACGGCTTCCGCAACCCGAACAACGTGTACGACGCGGTCACCACCGTCGCGGTCTACCTGTGCTCCGAGGGCGACGACCTGAAGCGCCCCATGGACCTGGTCTCGGCCCTGCTGCGCTACCAGCACTCCAAGGACTTCGTGGCTACCGTGCTGCGCTGGATGCGGGTCTACAGCAAGAGCGCCGTGCTGATCCCGAACGCCAAGGGCAACCTGTCGACGCCCAAGGCGACCGGGAACGCCGACCGCAAGGTCGACCCGCGGCAGGTGCCGGACGTGCCGGACGACCCGAAGCAGCCGACCCAGAAGCCGACCAGCAGGCCGACCACCAGGCCGACCGGCAAGCCGTCGGTCCCGGACCCGATCGACACGCCCACCGGACGTCCGACCCGGCCGACGCACCCGCCGACGGACACCCCGACGCCGACCGATCCGCCGACGGACACCCCGACGCCGACCCCGACGCCGACCGACACCCCGACCCCGACGCCGACCGAGACGCCCAGCGGCTCGCCCTGCGCGGGCGATGGGAACCCGACTCCCTGCACGCAGGGCAGCGGGTCGCACGGCTGACGCCTGACCGGTTACGGTCGGCGTTATGGCCGACGTCATCAAGCTCACCGGCGTAGTCCTGCCGGCCGGTGAGCATCAGGAGATCCACCTCAGTGGCGGGCTGGTCGTCGACCGGCCCGCCACTGCTAGCCGACCGGGGCGGTGGGGTGGGGGAGGCGTGGGCACAGTAACGACTGTGTCGACGGGCGGCTGGATCGTGCCCGGGCTGGTCGACGCGCACTGCCATATCGGCCTGGACCAGCGCGGTGCCGTCGACGAGACCGTCCAGGAACGGCAGGCGTACGCCGATCGCGACGCCGGCGCCCTGCTGGTCCGCGACGCGGGGTCGGCCGCGGACACCCGCTGGATCGACGAGCGCGAGGACCTGCCGAAGATCATCCGGGCCGGCCGGCATATCGCCCGCTCGAAGCGCTACATCCGCAACTACGGCTGGGAGATCGAGCCCGACGAACTGGTTGCGTACGTCGAGCAGGAGGCCCGCAAGAGCGACGGCTGGGTGAAACTCGTCGGCGACTGGATCGACCGCGACGCCGGCGACCTCACCCCGTGCTGGCCGGCCGAGGCGCTGAACGCCGCGATCGCCCGCGCCCACGAGCTCGGCGCCCGGGTCACCGCGCACGTCTTCGGTGAGCACGCCCTGCCCGATCTGCTGGCCGCCGGGATCGACTGCATCGAGCACGGCACCGGGCTGCTCCCGGACATGCTCGACCAGATGGCCGCGGCCGGCGTCGCCGTCGTACCGACGCTCATCCAGCTCGAGAACTTCCCCGAGTACGCCGACCAGGCGGCCGGGAAGTTCCCCGCGTACGCCGCTCACATGCGCGACCTGTACGACCGGCGCCTCGACACGCTCCGCTCGGCCGTCGAAGCCGGGATCCCCGTGTATGCCGGGACGGACGCGGGCGGCGTACTGGGTCATGGTCTGGTCGCCGAGGAGATCCGGGCCCTCACCGACATCGGCATGTCCGGCGAACAGGCGCTGGCGGCGGGGTCGTGGGCCGCTCGCGAGTGGCTGGGCGTGCCCGGCACGCTGGAGCCCGGCAATCCGGCCGATCTGGTGGTGTACGACGAGGACCCGCGCGCCAACCCCGCAGTACTGGATCATCCGCGGATGATTGTCCTGCGCGGAAGAATCTGCTGATCACGGCCAAATGGGGAAAAATTCACGTAAGTACTGGCATTTTCGGAAGATATTGCCTTAGCGTGATGGGCACCCGCCGACGCCCCTCGGTGGGACGCCAAGGGAAGGAACTCCCGATGGGTAAGACCGCCCCACTGCCCAGATTGATCGCGGTGCTCGCCACCGCAGCCGCCGGTGCGATCGCCTTCAGCGGAACGAGCACCGCCGTCCCCTACCCCGAACCGACCGCCTCCGCCGTCCCAGGTGGCCTGGCGACGGCCTTCAAGAACGCCTCCGCGCGGTACGACGTACCGCGGGAAGTCCTCGTCGGTATCGGCTTCGCCGAATCGCACCTGGACAGCCACGACGGTCAGCCGAGCCAGGACAACGGCTTCGGTGTGATGCACCTGGCCAGCAACCCGACCAACCCGACCATTTCCGAGGCGGCCAAGCTGACCGGCCTGCCGGTCGAGAAGCTCGCCAAGGACCCCGCGGCGAACGTCCAGGGCGCTGCCGCCGTCCTGGCCTCGTACGCGGACAAGGCGGGCCTCGCTGGCGCCGCCCGCAAGGATGTGGCCAAGTGGTACGAGGTCGTCGCTCAGTACCCGCATTCCGCTGACGCCCCGACCGCACGGCTCTACACCGATGAGGTCTACAAGATCATCGGCCAGGGCGTCGGTGCCGCCGGCGTCTCGCTGTCGGCGAAGCAGGTCACCCCGGACCGCGGCCGCTACGCGAAGGTCGCACCCCTCGGCACCCGTACGCCGGCCTCGCTCCAGGCAGCCGACTACCCAGGCGCCATCTGGAACCCGGCCTGCACCTGTAACTACCGCGTCGGTAGGACCGCGGCAATCACCACCATCGTCATCCACGTCACCCAGGGCTCGTACGCCGGCACGATCAGCTGGTTCAAGGACCCGGCGGCCCAGGTGAGCGCGCACTACGTGATCCGGTCCAGCGACGGGCAGGTGACCCAGATGGTGGCCGAGAAGGACACCGCCTGGCATGTCCGCACCGAGAACCCGTACACGATCGGCATCGAGCACGAAGGCTTCGTGGACCAGCCGTCATGGTTCACCGACGCGATGTACCGCTCGTCGGCCGCGCTGACCAAGAACATCGCCGAGCGCCGCGGCATCCCGAAGGACCGGGCCCACATCAAGGGCCACAACGAGATGCCCAACAACGACCACACCGACCCAGGACCGTACTGGGACTGGAACTACTACATGTCGCTGGTCAACGACGGCAACCCGCCGCCGACCTACAACTTCACCACCTATGGCTCCGGTGTCCGGGTCCGGTCGGACGCCAAGCTGACCGCCTCGATCGTCACCACGCTGCCCGGCCCGACACAGGTGTTCGTCACCTGCCAGAAGCAGGGCGACACGGTGACCGCCGAAGGCACCACCAACAACTGGTGGGCCAAGCTGCGTGACCAGGGCGGCTACATGACAAACATCTACATCCAGGACCCGAACGCCAAGCTCCCCGGCGTCCCCGTCTGCTAGCGGCTGAGGTGCTCGGGGGGCTCCGTTGTGGAGACCCCCGAGCACTAGGCTGTCCAGTAAATGCCCGGACGAAGAGTAGAGCCTGCTGTACCGACTGAGACCTGCCCGTTGCTTCAGGATCGATACTGACGACAACGGAAAGGCAAAGGCCATGCTCTCGAAGATCCTGACCCGCGGCGGCCCGGCCTGCGGTTATCTGGTGATCAGATACCTGAAGTTCCTGGTGCTGTTGGCGGCGACGCCGATCAGTCTGCTGCTGGCGTGGATGATCCCGGGAGCTACCGCTGGGCTCGTCCGGCTGGCCAATAGTGAGCTCTACCGAGCCGCCCGCTACCTGGGCGAGGACGAGTCGGTCCAGCTCCCGCCGGCCGCGGAGCGCGCTCCCGGTGATCTGGTGACGCTGGCCCGCGACAAGTCCTTCAAGCGCAGCCTGTGGCTCTACCTCGGCCCCTTGGTGATGATCCCGGAGCTCTTCGTTGCTGTCGCGTCGATCTCCGCAGTGCCGTCGGCCGTGATCTCAGGGGTGATCTGGCCGATGGACAAGGGCAACGTCACGATCATGGGTGTAGCCGTCCACAGTTGGTGGCAGGCGCTGATCTTGGTACCGCTGCAGATACTCATCGGGCTCGGCCTGCTGGGCTGGGTGGCTCCGGCTCTAGCGCGTGGACATGCCCGTGCTACTCGCCGCCTGCTTGCGCCGAGCGCTGCCGAGCTGGAGACCGTGCGGCTCTCGCAGAGGGTCGAGGAGCTGACCAGGACTCGTGCTGGTGCTGTCGACTCGCACGGTGCCGAGCTGCGCCGGATCGAGCGCGACCTGCACGACGGCACCCAGGCACAGCTGGTCTCCCTGGCGCTGCGGATCGGCGTAGCCAAGCAGACGATGGCTCACGACCCCGAGAAGGCCGCTCAAATCCTCGACGACGCCCGTGACGGCGCAGAGCAGGCCATGACCGAGCTGCGCGGCGTACTGCGGAACATGTACCCGCCGATCCTCGCCGACCGTGGTCTGGCCGGCGCCGTGTCCGCCCTGTGCGCCCGCTGCCCGATCCCGGTGGAGCTCCGCCTCGGTGAGCTCGGCGCCGTCCCCGCTCCGGTCGAAGCCGCGGCGTACTTCGTGGTCGCGGAATCACTGACCAACGTCACCAAGCACTCGGCGGCCGGCCACGTCGACGTACTGCTCGAGCGGCGCGGACAAGAGCTCTACCTGGCGATCACTGACGACGGCATCGGGGGTGCGCGCGTCACCAAGGAGCGGGACCTGCTGGGCCGGGGGAGTGGACTGCATGGCATGGTGCACCGGGTGGAAGCGATCGACGGACACATGGAGCTGCAGAGCCCTATCGGCGGCCCGACGACGGTCGAGGTGATTCTCCCGTGCGGGTAGTGATCCTCGAGGACAACCCGATCCTGGCCGAGGGCCTCGGCCTGCTGCTCAACAACTCAGGCTTCGAGGTCGTCGCCGTCGCCGGAGATGCGGACGAGTTCGCGAAGGCCGTCGCCGAGCACGATCCGCAGATGACCGTGGTCGACGTACGGCTGCCGCCCACGTTCACCGACGAGGGCCTGCGGGCTGCGATCGAGGCCCGCCGGGTGCGCCCGGGTCTGCCGGTGCTCGTCTTCTCGCAGTACGTCGAGGAGGTGTATGCCGCGGAGCTCCTGGCTGCCGGGAGTGAAGGCGTCGGGTACTTGCTCAAGGACCGGGTGTCCCGGGTCGACGAGTTCCTCGAAGCCGTACGCCGGGTGGCGGCCGGCGGGACCGTCCTCGACCCCGAAGTGGTCAGCCAGCTGATGGTGAAGCGGACCGATCCGCTCGAACGGCTGACGCCCCGCGAACGCGAGGTGCTCGCCCTGATGGCCGAGGGGCTGGGTAACTCCGCCATCGCCGAGAAGCTCGTGATCAGCGAGGGAGCCGTCCACAAGCACGTCGGGAACGTCTTCCTCAAACTCGACCTGCCGCCGACCGATTCCGGTCACCGCCGGGTCCTCGCAGTACTGGCTCACCTCGGGCTCTGACGCTACTCTGATCTGCGAGAGCGCTCTCACCGCACCGAAACCGCCCCCTAGGTGAGGAGAGTCCGTATGAAGTTTCTAGTCGCCACCGTGCTCGTAGTGAGCGCGGTAGCAGTCCCGAGTCAGGCCGTCGCGGCCGCGCCCGACAAGCCGTTGGCAGTGCCAGGTCAGGCGCTGGCCATGCAGAAGGACCTTGGCCTGACCGAACAGCAGGTCAAGGGCCGGCTCAAGGTCGAGGCCGCAGCCACCAAGCTGGTGCCGACCGCGCAGAGTGCTGCCGGAGCCGCCTTCGGTGGAGTCTGGTACGACAGTGCGAAGCAGAAGCTCGTTGTGGGCCTGACATCGGAGGCCGCAGCGGCCGCAGTACGGGCTACCGGTGCTGACGTCGCTCTAGTGCCGCTGACTGCTAAGCAGCTTGATCAGCGCAAAGCAGCGGTCGATAAGGTTGCCGGCAAGGCTGTCCCGGCGGCCGTGAGTGGCTGGTCCGCCGACCCGCGGACCGGCAACGTCGTGGTGAATGTCCAAGCAGGTAAGCGTTCTGCGGCTGTCGACGCGTTTGTCGCCAAGGTCTCCAAGGCCAGTCCGGTCACTGTCCGGGAGGTCGCGGCTCAGGCTCCGCGGACCTTCGCGGCCGGCACGGTGGGTGGAGATCCCTACTACACAGGCAATGTCCGCTGCTCGATCGGCTTCTCCGTGTACGGCGGGTTCGTCTCGGCCGGGCACTGCTCCCCTGGTGTCGGGGCCAGGACGTGGGGCTGGGACGGGTCGGCGCAAGGTGTCTTCCGCGGCTCCTCGTTCCCTGGCAACGACTACTCCTGGGTCGCGATCGACAGCGGCTGGTGGACTGTCCCGGTGGTGCTCGGCTGGGGACAGGTCAGTGACGCACTGGTCCGCGGCTCCTGGGTAGCACCGATCGGTACGTCGGTCTGTCGCAGCGGGTCGACCTCGCATTGGCACTGCGGCCAGGTGACCGGCATGAACGAGACCGTGAACTACGGCAACGGTCAGCTGTTCTACGGTGCTACCAAGACCAGCGTTTGCGCGGAGCCCGGTGACTCGGGTGGGTCGTTCATCACTGGCGACCAGGCGCAAGGGGTCACGTCCGGCGGCTGGGGCAACTGCAGCAGCGGCGGCGAAACCTGGTTCCAGCCCGTCAACGAGATCCTCAGTACGTACGGGCTGACGCTGCACACCGCCTGACCCTGGTAGTTACGTCCGAAGAAGCGGACGACACGTCCCTCCGCTTCTTCGGACGTAACGGGGGTTCAGCAGTTGGGGACTCCTGGGAGGACGGCGTTCGGGTCGTCGATGTAGATGTTGCTGATGAAGCCGGCCGGGCTGGCGAGCTTGGCCCACCAGTTGTTGGTGTAGCCCTCGGCGTTGACGGTGTCGCCCTGCTTCTGGCAGAGCACCCGGACCGCGGTGGGGCCAGGCAGCGTGGCGACAACCGGCGAGCTCAGGTACGCGTCCGAGCGAACCCGTACGCCGGAACCCCAGGTCATGAACGGCTTCCCGGGCTGGCTACCGCAGCCGTTGTCGCTTGTCAGGAAGGCGGAGCCGTACGAGCTGGGATAGGACAGTGCACTGCCGTTGATGACGATGTTCTGGCCGACACCGTTGAGCAGTTGCTCGTAGTGGATGTGCGGGCCGGTGGAGTTGCCGGTGCTACCGGTGACCCCGATCTGCTGGCCCTGGGAGACCTGGGCGCCTTCCGCCACGGAGTACGCCGACAGGTGGAAGTAGTAGGTCTTCCAGCCGCCACCGTGTTCGACGGCGATGTAGTTGCCGGCGCCACTGGGCTGGGAGAAGCGGTGGGCTGTGCCGGCGGCGGACGCGAGCACCGGTGTGCCATTGGTCGTCCCGCCGTCCGAGCGGATGAAGTCGAGAGCGCGGCGGACCTCGCCGGAGTGGTGGCTGTAGGTCCACTGTTGGCCACACGGAAACGGGGCCTTGAAGTTCGGCGCGGCCAGCGCTTCGGTCGGCACCGCCACGAGCGTGGCGATGCCGACCAGGAGCGAGGCGATCACTGCGAGCAGTTTTCTGGGCGGCATCTCGTCAGTGTCGGGGTGAACAACAAACCGCGCAACCGTTTCGACGGTGAATAAATGTCAGGCGGTTGCGTCCTTGACCGGCTCCAGCGTCGGTGGCTGCTCGGGCTTGGTGCTGAGCGATTCGATCAGCTGCTTGGCCAGCGCGAAGCCGGAGCCGCCCATCGTGATCGTCTTCACCAAGGTGTCCTCGATGCCCTGAGCGCCGTTCAGCACGACCATGTTGCCGACCTTCTCGAAGGACGACGCGGCGGCCCGGACGATCTCCGGGTAGGCCTCGGCGAGCTGCTGGGCGACGACCGCATCGGTGTTCGTGGCCAGCGCCTCGGCACGTGCCTTGATACCGGCCGCCTCGGCCATCGCCTTGGCCTGGACGGCGAGCGCCTCGGCCTTACCGTTCAGCTCGGTCGCCTTCGCCTGCGCCTCACCGCGCAGGGTGACCTCGCGGGCCTGCGCCTCGGCGGCGGCGATCTGCGCGTCCCGGGCGGCCTGGGCCAGCGTGCGCTGCCGGTACGCCTCGGCGTCGGCCGGCTTCAGCACCGACGACTCCAGTTGCTTCTCGGCCAGCGACGCGTTCAGCTTCGCGGTCTCGGTCTCGGCGACCACAACTTCCTGGCGGGCCAGGGCTTCGGCCAGCGGCCCGGACTGCGACGCCTTCGAGTTCGCCTGGTCGACCTCGGCCTGGTAACCGGCCTGGGCGATCGAGCTCTGCCGTACTGCGGCGGCCTTCGCCGCGGCGGCGACCTGCTCGCGCTCGGTCGCCTCCTGGTCCCGCTCGGCCTGGGCGATCCGGGCCTGCGCCTCGACGGCCGCGGCCTGCGGGCGGCCCAGGTTGCGGATGTAGCCGGACTCGTCGTCGATCTCCTGGATCTGCAGCGAGTCGACCACCAGGCCGAGCTTCTCCATGTCGCCGGCCAGCGAGCCGCGGATGTTGGTGGTCAGCGTCTCCCGGTCGTGCAACATCTCCTCGACCGTGGTGGAACCGACGATCGCGCGCAGGTGACCCGCGAACAGCTCGTGGATCGTGCTCATCACCTGCTCGTCGCTCTGGTCCAGGAACCGCCGGGCCGCGTTGGCGATCGAGCCGAAGTCGTCACCGACCTTGTACGCCGTGACGCCCTTGATGTGCAGCGGGATGCCCTGGCTGGACACGCAGGTGACGGTCAACGGCGTCGCGCGGATGTCGAGCGGCAGCCGGCGTACGGTCTGGAAGCCGGGCAGCACGGCGGTACCGCGGCCGACCACGATCTTGAAGGCCAGGGTGTCGTTGGCCTGTTCGGTGGTCGCGTGCGCGCCGAGGCCGGAGATGATCAGCGCCTCGTTCGGCTCCGCCACCCGCCAGACCATCCGGAACAGGATCAGCAGGATCACCAGCGCGACGGCGCCGGCGATCAGGTACGTCCAGAGCATTTCCCCTCCAGGGAACGGAACAATGGTTCAGATGGCCCGAGCGACGTAGACCGTGCGCGGCGGATCGAACTCCACCACGACGACCGGCGTACCGACCTCGATCACCTCGTCGGTTGCCGGGTAAGCGTAGAAGGCTTCGGTGGCACCACGGACCGGCAACATCACTTCGCCGACGATCCCCGGCCCGACCCGCCCGATCACGCGTCCCCGCTTCCCGACCATGACGCCCCCTCCGACGCAGCATCAACCACTTCCGTTCCTGCAGCCTAGTGTCCCTGCGTCACGCCTTGTGATCGGCGCGGTGCGGGCGCATGGTTGGAACAGAGCTTTGCGGCCTGGGGGTTGGGGGAGAAGCGATGGGCGCAGAGGTTCGGCTCGGCGTGGTCGAAGCGGGGTCCGACGACGCGCGGCTGGAAGAGCTCGCGTTGATGCTGCGGCAGGAACTGCTGGCGCTCAACGTGCGATCGGTCGAGCCGTACGCCGAGGGCGAGGCGCCCGACGGATCGCGATCCGCGCTGGCGGCGATCGCCGGCGTACTGACGGTTTCGCTGCAGCCCGGGCTGCAGGTGATGGGTGCGGTCGTTGCCGTGGTCCGCGACTGGCTGCGGAGATCGGACAGCGGGCGGACGGTGAAGATCGCGATCGACGGGGACGTGATCGAGCTGACCGGCGCCAGTGACGACGTACAGCAGCGGCTGGTCGACGCCTGGGTGAAGAAGCACGGCGGATGACATGGACGGCACGCGAGTCGCTCTGGTCATAGCGAACGACGAGTACAGCGATCCGGGGTTGCGCCGGCTGGTGGCACCGGCGCAGGACGCGGCCGCGCTGGCGGAGGCGCTCGGGGATCCGTCGGTCGGCGGCTTCGAGGTCACCGTGCTGCAGAACGAGTCGGCGCAGGAGATCCGGTACGCCGTCGAAGACTTCTTCGCCGACCGGGCGCCGGAAGACCTGCTGTTGCTGCACTTCTCCTGCCACGGTTTGAAGAACGCGGCCGGCGAACTGTTCCTTGCGGTCGCCGACACCAAGCCGACTCGGCTCGCGTCCACGGCGGTGGCGGCCGACTTCGTCAACCGGCAGATGGCGGACAGCCGGGCGCAGCGGATCGCGCTGTTCCTCGATTGTTGCTACGGCGGCGCATTCCCGCGCGGCATGGTCGTGCGAGCGACTGGTGAGGCTCAGGTGCGGGATGCCTTTGCTGGGCAGGAAGGTGTTGGTGGTGGGCGCGGCCGGGTGATCGTGACGGCTTCCAGCGCGATGGAATACGCGTTCGAGGGTGGGCAGCTCGCGACCGACGCAACCAAGCCCCGGCCTTCGGTCTTCACGGGTGCCGTGGTCGACGGTCTGACCACCGGCGAAGCTGATCGCGACGGTGACGGGTGGGTGGGTCTCACCGAACTGGTCGGCTTCGTCACCGATCGGGTCCACCGGGTGACGCCCAACCAGAACCCGCAGATGTGGACCTTCGGATCCCAAGGCGAGTTGCTGATCGCCCGCAGCCGAGTACGCCGGATCACCCCGACGCCGCTTGCTCAGGAGCTGCTCGAAGCCATGGACAGCCCTTTGACGGCCACCAGATTCGGCGTCGTCGACTACCTCCGCGAACAAGTACTCGGCGCGGATCTAGGTCAGGCGTACGCCGCCTGGCAGGCGCTCCAGCACCTCACCGAAGACGACAGCCGCAAGGTCTCCGAAGCCGCCCGCCACGCCGTCGCCGCAGCCATCCCGCAAACCACTCCGGCCGACCTCACGCTCGATCCCACCACCCCCACCACCCTCCAACTGACCGGCCCCCCACTGGCCCAGACCGCAGTAGCCACCACCCCCACCCCGTGGCTCCAGATAGAACAAATCACCACCCAGATCCGCCTGACCACAACCCCCCAACCCCCAGGCCCCCACGAAGCCATCCTCCTCCTCACCGCCCCCACCGGCACCCGGACAATCCCCCTCCACCTACAAGTCCCCGAACCACCCCCAGCACCCACCGCACCGCGCCCAGAACCGGCGTCCCCTCCTCCTAGCACCCCGATGAGGGCGAAGGCGCAGCCTGAGCGCGAGCCCGCAGGCGCCTCGCGCGTGACTCCAGCTGAACCTCAGCCCATCGCGGCGGAGCCGCCGGATCTCGCGTCGGGAATCCAGTCGCGTACTCCGCCTGAAGGCCAGCCCGCTTCGGCTGGCCGGCCGCCCGCCTCGCCCCAGCCTGCCGTGGTCCCGCGCGCTGCTGCGCCTGAACCTCAGCCGGCTGGTTCACCTCAGTCTTTCGCGCAGTTGCCTGAGACAACTGTTGCTTCTTGGTGGGTGGTTGCGGGGCTGGCTGTAGGTGCGTTGCTCCTGGTCCTGATCAACTGGCCGGGACCGCCGGAGACGTACAAGGTTTGGTATGACTCGGATACCGGGTGGCATGTCTACCGGAGTTGGAGTGATCCGGAGATCCTCGCCTCGCTCCTCGCGCTGGTGGCAAGTCTTGCGATCAGGTTGTCGAGACGTTGGGCCGCGCTCACGCTCGGCGTCGTAGCCGGCTGCGTCTTCGCCCTCATCGAGGACGGCTTCCTGATCCTCGGCAGCGGCATCGCCGTGGATGAAGTCAACGAGTGGCTCGCCACCACAGCGATCGCCGGTGCCATGGCAGTCGGACTCATCGCATTGATCAAACCGAAGCTGACGCGACTCTGGCCAGTACCACTGCCGGCCGCCGCCCTCGTCATCACCGGCGGCCTCCTGCTCCTCATCAGCGCAGGGATCAAGGAGTCCGATGGCTACTCCTTCTTGACCGTCACAAAGCTGGCCGCGCTGGACCCGATCGTCCTGGTCGCCCTGGCGTGGTTCGCCCTGGCAGCCGTGGACGCGACTACCAAAGTCTGGCTCAGCGCGGCAACAACGACGTACGCGATGTTCTCTGCCATCGCCGTCGTTCCCGCGCTCACCATCGGCGGGTCGAGTTCCGTGCTGCTCACCAGCTGGCTCGCCAACGGTCTGGTGGTGCTGGGAGTACTCGGCAGTCTCTTGATCAGCCCCGGATCGCCCCTTCGGCCGCGCCCCTGACGAACTACGGGGCGAAGGTGACGCAGCTCTGGTCCTGAGCCTTCGGCGAGTGCAACACTCTGCTCATGGGGGAGCTGACTGAGCTGATCAGAAGCGAGCGGTTGGTGCTGGCCGACTTCCTGGAGACGCTGACTCCGGATGAGTGGGCTACCCCTTCGCTGTGCGGAGAGTGGCGCGTGCAAGACGTGGCAGCGCATCTCACCTTCGCGCCGGTGGTCCCGCGGGGCGAAATGCTCGGAGGCCTGCTCAGGTACGGGTTCCGGGTCAACAAGGCCAGCGCGGAGGTGTCCAAGAAATGGGCCCAGCGTGGTCCGGCCGAGATCATCCAGCAGTTGCGGACCAACGCCGCCGCAGGCGCAAAGCCCGCCGGCGTACCGGAGATCGCTGCGCTGGTGGACACCGTGGTCCATTCGCTCGACATCAGGGTTCCGCTGGGCAAGCTCCGGACGATCCCGCCCGAGGTGTTCGCGCCGGTTGCCGACTTCTCGGTCAGCATTCGTTGGCCGATGACGATCTCGGTCGGTCGGAATGCCCGGAAGCGACTTCAGGGTCTGCGGTTGGTTGCCGATGACTACGACTGGTCGTACGGCGAAGGCGCACAGGTGAACGCGAGTGGCGTCACCGTACTGCGGGTGCTCAACGGCCGCCCGGTCGCGCGGACCGAGCTGACCGGTCCCGGCGCCGATCAGCTCTACGCCGCGCAGCCGAAAGGCTGACGACCCTCAGCCTCGGATTGCTCCTTCGGTGGCGCCCTTGATGAACTGACGGGCGAAGATGGTGAAGATGACGATCAGCGGGATCATCGCCATCAGCGCGCCGGTCATCACCATGCTGTAGTCGACGCCGTGGCTGCGGTTCAGCGACGACAGCGCCACCTGCAGCGTCAGGTGATCCGGGTTGGTCAGCACGATCAGCGGCCAGAAGTAGTCGTTCCACGAACCGACGAAGGTGAAGATCCCGAGGAACGCCAACGCCGGCCGCGCCGACGGCAAGGCCACGTTCCGGTAGATCCCGAGGAAGCCACAGCCGTCCAGCGTCGCCGCCTCCACCAACTCGTCATGGATCGAGTTCTGGAAGTACTGCCGCAACCAGAAGATCCCGAAAGCGTTAGCAGCCGCCGGAATGACCAGTGCCTTCAACGACCCGACCCAGCCGAACGCGGCCATCGTCTGGAACTGCGGTACTGCGCCCAGTTGCGCAGGAAGAAGCATCGTCGCCAGCAGGATCACGAACAACACATTGCGCCCCGGGAACCGGAACTTCGCAAAGGTGAACGCCGCCAGCGAATCGAAGAACAGCACGAGCAATGTGGTGGAGACAGCCACCACAGCCGTGTTCCCCATCGACTGGAAGAACGCCACGTTCTGCAGCACCGCGTGGATGTTGTCGTCGAGCTGCGACCCGAAGGTGAACTTCGGCGGGTACCGGTAGATGTCCGACGTCGTGTTGGTCGCCATCACGAGCGTCCAGTAGAACGGGAACAGGCACAGCAGCCCGGCAACGGCCAGCAGCCCATGCATCAGCACGCCACGCCACTTCACTGGCGTCCCCTTCCGCCCAGCAGCTTCCAGTTGATTGCCGTGAACAACAACACGAGCATGAAGATGCTCAGGGCAATCGCACCGGCGTACCCGTAGTCGTTGTTGAAGAAGGCCTGGTTGTAGAAGTACATGACCACGGTCATGCCGCTCTGCCCGGTGCCACCGTTGTTGCCGACCATCACCTGTGGCTCGGTGAAGGTCTGCAGGCCACCGATCGTCGACATGATGACCGTGAACAGTACGACGGGGCGCAGTTGCGGCAGGGTGATCAAGAAGAACGTCCGGAACGGGCCGGCTCCGTCGACCTTGGCCGCCTCGTACTGCTCGGTCGGGATCGCCTGCAATCCGGCCAGATAGATGATCGTGTTGTAGCCGGCCCACTGCCACACGATCATCGTGGAGATCGCGATCTTGATGCCCCAGGGTTGCCGGAGCCAGTCCTCGGTGGGCAACCCGAGCGACCGTAGTACGGAGTTGATCAGCCCGAAGTTGGTACTGAAGACGGCGGCGAAGAAGATCGCCGCCGCCACCAGTGAGGTGATGTTCGGGATGAAGTACGCGATCCGGTAGATGCCCTTGAACCGTACGGCGGAGTGCAGCATCACCGCGAGCGTCATGGCGATCACCAGCGTCGGCACCGTCGACATCACGAACAGGATCACCGTGTTCCACAGTGACAACCAGAACGTGCTGTCCTCGATCAGGAAGCCGAAGTTCTGCAGCCCGACCATCTTGCGCGGTCCGAGCCCGTCCCATTTCTGGAACGCGAGCAGGATCGTCGAGGCGACCGGGTAGAGCCCGAAAACCAGGAAGATCAGGTAGAACGGCGACAACGCGAGGTAGAAGCGCCAGTACGACAGGACGCCCCGGCGGCGCTGCGGCTTCGCAGTACGGGCCCTTCTCGACGGAGCTGTCGCAGTCAGGGTCACTGCACGCCCTGACGCTTGCCGATCTGCTTCGCCTTCGAGACGGCCTCCGCCCAGGCCGCGTCGGACGACTTCTTGCCGGCCTGGACGAGCTTGAGACCGTCGGTGAACGGGACCGCGATCGCACTGTCCAGCGGCGCCTCGTAGGCGATCGGGATGTTCTTGGCCGCAGGTCCGAAGACCTCGATCGGCACCTGGCCGCCGAAGAACGGGTCGGCCGCCTTGAGTTGCGGCTTGTCGTACGCCGCGGGCGCGGCCGGGAAGATCTGCGCGTCGGCGAAGGCCTTGGCCTCGTTGTCCGGGCTCAGCATGTACTTGATCACCTCGAGCGCGGCCTTCGGGTCGGCGGCGTTCTTGGTGATGGTGAGGAACGAACCACCGAAGTTCGCCGGTCCGCTCGGCGTCGGGGCGACCCGCCACTTGCCGATGCTGGTCTTGCAGGCCGCCTTGATGTCCAGCGCGACCCAGGCGGCGCCGGTGACCGTGGGCACCGTCCCCTTGTCGAGGCCGGCATTCCAGTCCGGCGAACCACCGAGGGTCTTGCCGTCGACCTTGAGCGTCACCGCCTTCACCGCGGTGTCCCAGGCCTTGCGGATGTGGTCCTGGTCGCCGATGAACTTGTTGTCCTTGTCGATGTAGCGCGCTGTGCCCTGGTTGACGATGGTGCCGTACAGGTCGGTCGCATCGGCGACGATGAACGCCTTCGGGTTGGACTTCTTCAGCTCCACCCCGGCCGCGATGAAGTCGTCCCAGGTCTTCAGTTGCTCAGCTACCTTGGCCGGGTCGCTGGGCAGCCCGCCGGCGGCGAAGACGTCCGCGCGGTAGAACAGCGCGGTCGGGCCGATGTCGATCGGGATGCCGATCACCTTGCCGTCCAGCGTGGTGGCCTGCTTGACCTTCCAGTCCAGGTAGTCGCCCAGGATCGAGTCGGCGCCGATCGTCTTCAGATCCACGAACCGGTTGGCCTGCGGCAGCATCGAGGCGATGTCCTCGCCCTTGATGCCGGTGATGTCCGGGATCGACGTCCCGCCGTTGAACGTGGTGACCAACTTCTGCTTGAAGTCGCCGCCGACCTCGGAGTACTTGATGTGCTGGTCGGGGAAGTGCGCGATCGTGTCGTCCAGCACGGACTTGCCCAGCCCGCCCGGCCAGCACCACAACGAGATGTTGCCGGTGGCATTCTTCTTGGTCGTGCCGGCGTCCATGCTGGACGAGCAGCCGACCACGGTTCCGCCGAGCATGGCGGCGAAGCCCCCGGCGATCAAGGTGCGACGAGAGAGCTCCATGTTTCTACCTTCCTTGGTGCGCGCGGATCAGCGCGTCGATTGCCCCGTCTGATGGATTGCGGTTCTGCCACGCCTCGATCTCGGCCCAGGTCGGCGCCGCGTCGGCACCGCCCAGCCGGGTGACCGAGAGCGCGGCGACGAGCGCGCCGAACCGCACGCGCTCGGCCAGCGGCAGCTCCCACAAGGTGGCCGCGATGAACCCGGCGGCGAAAACATCGCCCGCTCCGGTGGTATCAACAGCCGGTACTGCGTACGCCGGTACTGCGACTTCCTCGCCGGAGCCGGCGTCGATCGCCAGTGCGCCGTTGGAGCCGTCCGACACGACGACCACGGGCACCCGCTCGGCCAGCTGACGCAGGGCGGCGGCCGGCGTCGTAGTACGGGTGTAGCTCATGGCTTCACCGGCATTGGGGAGGAAGACGTCGCAGTGTTCGAGTTGGTCGAGTACTGCGGAGTCCCACTGCTCGGCCGGGTCCCAGCCGACGTCTGCGAACACCAGGCTGCCTGCTGCTTTTGCCTTGGCCAGCCACTCGTTCGGCCACGGACCGATGTGTGCGGCAACAGCTCTGGCGGCCGGTGGCGTCTGTAGTAAGTCGTCTGCGCTGAGTGGGGGAGTAGTGCCTCGGGTCACGAGGGCACGGTCGTTGTCGTAGGCAAGGGCCACCGTGAGTGGGGTGTGCCAGCCGCTGATCTTGCGGGAGTGGGTGAGGTCGATGCCCTCGCCGGTCTCGAGTCGCTGCCAGGTGCGGTTGCCCAGGTCGTCGTCACCGAAGACCGCGGCCAAACCTGTGCTTAGACCGAGTCTCGCGAGGGCGACCGCGAAGTTGGCGATGCCGCCCGGGCTTTCGGCGGAGTCGGTGGCCCACACCTCGGTGCCGGGCCGCGGCGGAGTGGGCAGCCCGAGCACCAGGTCATGGAAGACCAGCCCGGACACGACCACGTCCAGTTCGCTCATCACCAGCACACTCCTGCAGGGTCGCTCAAACTCGTGCAGACAGTGTGGATCTTTTGAGCAGACTACGCAATAGGTGTGCAATCAGATGACTGACTATGACGGAGTTTGCGTGATACGGTCTCTCTGTGTTGCCAAAGCAGCGTCAGGATCAGATCGTCCGCGCGCTCAAGGCCGATGGGGCCGGGGGCGTGAAGGTGCTGGCTGCCCAGCTGGGGGTCAGCGAAGCCACGATCCGCCGCGACCTGGAGCAGCTGCACGAGCAGGGCCGGCTGACCCGTGTCTACGGCGGTGCGCTGGCTGTCGACGGTGGCGACGAGCCGTTCGCCGACGTGAGTGTGGTGAACGTCGACGAGAAGGACCGGATCGCTCGTCGCGCAGCTTCCCTGATCAGCGACGGCCAGTCCGTGCTGCTGGACATCGGTACTACGGCGCTCCGGCTGGCGCAGCATCTGCACGGCCGGTCGGTGACCGTGGTGACCAGCAACCTCGCAGTACTGGAGGAGCTGCAGAACGACGAGGAGATCGAGCTGATCATCCTGGGCGGCTTCGTACGCCGTAGCTACCGCTCGCTGGTCGGCTACCTGACCGAGGAGTCGCTCCGGCAGGTGCATGTCGACTGGCTGTTCCTGGGGACCAGTGGTGTCCGTCCGGACGGTGGCGTGATGGACAGCACGATGATCGAGGTACCGGTGAAGCGCGCGATGATCAAGGCCGCCGACCGGGTAGTGCTTCTCGCGGACGCGACCAAGTTCCCCGGCCATGGGGTAGCCAAGGTCTGTGAGCCGACCGAGCTTTCAGTAGTAGTGACCGAGTCCGCTGCCGACGAGGCGACCCGGACCCAACTGACAGAGGCGGGGGTACAGGTGATCTTGGCATGAGGCTGACCATCCTTGGCGGCGGTGGGTTCCGGGTGCCGCTCGTCTACCAGGCGCTGCTCGGTGACCGCGGTGCAGGCCGGATCACGTCGGTGATGCTCTACGACACCGACCGGGCCCGGCTGTCCTCCATCGGCGCCGTACTACGCCAGCAGGCTGCCCGGTACTCCGATGCGCCGGTGGTGACCGAGACGACCGATCTCGACGAGGCTCTGCGCGGGTCGGACTTCATCTTCTCCGCCATCCGGGTCGGTGGGCTCGAGGGGCGGACCATTGACGAACGGGTCGCGCTGGACCTCGGCGTACTCGGGCAGGAGACCGTGGGAGCGGGCGGGATCGCCTATGCGCTCCGGACGCTGCCTGTCGCGGTGGGGATCGCGCAGCGGATCGCTGAGCTGGCACCCGAGGCGTGGGTCATCAACTTCACCAACCCTGCTGGGATGGTGACCGAGGCGATGATTCCGTACCTGGGTGACCGGGTGATCGGTATCTGTGACTCGCCGTCGGGGCTCGGGCGTCGTGCTGCGCTCGCTCTTGGGCTGGACGCGTCGACTGTGTTCTACGACTACGCAGGGCTGAACCACTTGGGCTGGTTGCGTGGTCTGCAGTCCGGTGGGGTGGACCACCTTCCAGCATTGCTTGCTGACTCTGATGCGCTTGGCGCTTTCGAGGAGGGGCGGCTGTTCGGAGTCGAGTGGTTGCGGTCTTTGGGGTCGATCCCTAATGAGTACCTGCACTACTACTACTTCGCGCGGGAGACGCTGGCCGCAGTACAGGCGGTTGAGCAGACGCGGGGGACGTTCCTGTTGGAGCAGCAGTCCGCGTTCTATGCGGAGACGGCTCGGCGGCCTGCTGATGCGCTGGAGCTGTGGCAGAAGACAAGGGCGGAGCGGGAGTCGACGTACATGGTCGAGAGCCGAGCAGTGGCCGACGCGGGGGAGCGGGACGAGCGGGACATGTCTGCTGGGGGGTATGAGCAGGTGGCGCTGTCACTGATGCGGGCGATCGCGCACAACGAGCGCGCCTCGCTCATCCTCAATGTGCGCAACCGGGGGACGCTGCGGCACCTCGACGACGACGCTGTGGTCGAGATCCCGTGCACGGTCGATGCGAACGGTGCGCGGCCGCTCACAGTCACCCAGTTCACCGACCACCAGGCCGGCCTGGTCTGCGCCGTGAAGGCAGTGGAACGCTCGACCATCGAGGCCGCAGCTACCGGGTCGCGGGCGGCCGCAGTACGGGCTTTCGCCTGGCACCCCCTGATCGACTCGGTAACGGCCGCCCACCAACTCCTGGACGGCTACAGCAGTCGGCTGCCCGAGCTGGCCCCCTTCCGCCCCTGACCTGCGCTTTTGTCGTCGAGGGCCCGGATTGGTTCCTGAGCGCCGGATCTGGCAGACTAGACGGCTGAGTGTCGTCCGGATCGCGTGCAGCCCTCTAACTCCACGTCCCGGTCGGCCCATCCGAGTGGTCACCCGTTGTCCCCACGACGCCGGTGGCTCACTCAACCAGACATGAATTCCCAAGGGAGACCACACAAACGTGGCAGTCAAGATCCGTTTGAAGCGCATCGGCAAGAAGCGTGCGCCGCACTACCGCATCGTCGTCATGGACGCCCGCACCAAGCGTGACGGCCGCGCCATCGAGGAGATCGGCAAGTACAACCCGAAGGCCGAGCCGTCGTTCATCCACGTCGAGTCGGACCGGGCGCAGTACTGGCTGGGCGTCGGCGCGCAGCCGACCGAGGCCGTCGAGGCGATCTTCAAGGCCAGCGGTGACTGGCAGCTGTTCAAGGGCCTGCCGGCCCCGGCGCCGCTGCGGGTCAAGGAGCCGAAGCGCGACAAGCAGGAGATCTTCAACGAGGCCCTCGCCGAGGCGCACGGCACGCTGAAGACCGAGGCTGTCACGGCCAAGAAGACCACCGCCAAGAAGGCCGCGGCGAAGAAGGACGAGCCGAAGGCCGACGAGGCTGCTCCGGCCGCCGAGGAGACCCCGGCCGCTGCCGAGGCCCCCGCCGCCGAGGCCGCGCCGGCCGACGACGCCAAGGCCTGACCATGATGGAGACCGAGGCGCTCGAGCACCTGGTCCGAGGCATCGTGGACAATCCTGACGACGTCAGCGTCCGCTCGCGCAACCTGCGCCGCGGCCGCACCCTCGAGGTGCACGTGCACCCCGACGACATCGGCAAGGTGATCGGCCGCAACGGCCGGACGGCGACGGCCATCCGTACCGTGGTCGGGGCGCTCAGCTCCGAGTCCTCGGTCCGGATCGACTTCGTCGACGAGTTCAACCGGCGCCCGCGCCGCTGACTCGCAGCTGTTTCCCGAAGGGCCGCATCCGAGACTGGATGCGGCCCTTCGGTATCTCTTCGGCCAGACTGGGCCCGGAGCAACCAGAAAGTTAAGGGGTATCGAGGTGTTGGTGATCGTCGGCCGGATCGGCCGGGCGCACGGGATCAAGGGCGAGGTCGGGATCATCGTCCGGACCGACGAGCCGGACCGCCGGTTCGCCGACGGGGCGCAGCTCGTCACGACCACCAAGCCGCCCCGCACGCTCACGGTCGAATCCACCCGCTGGCACAGCGGCAAACTGCTGGCGAAGTTCGCCGAGGCGCCGGACCGGACCGCCGCCGAACTGCTCCGCAACCTGGAGCTGCAAGCGGAGATCGGCGAGGACGAGCGCCCGGAGGAGTCGGACGAGTACTACGACCGCGAGCTGATCGGTCTCGCCGTACGAACCACCGACGGCGCCGAGGCAGGCGAGGTGATCGACGTGATCCACCTCCCGTCCCAGGACCTCCTCGAGATCCGCCGCCCCGCGGGCAACGCCGTACTGGTCCCCCTGGTCGAGGAACTGGTCCCCGAGATCAACCTCACCGCCAATTTCGTCCTCGTCGCCGACCGCCCAGGCCTCCTCGACCCCGAAGGCGCCGAAGTAGTCCCCAACACCCCCGGCACGGACAACGGCTCCGGCTCCGGGGACGCCTCGGACTCCGGTTCTGGTTCTGGTTCTGGTTCTGGGGAGGGTAGTGGGGGATGAGGCTGGATGTTGTCTCGATTTTTCCGGAGTATCTGGCTGCGCTGGATCTGAGTCTGGTCGGCAAGGCGGCCAAGAGCGGGCTGCTCGACGTACGGGTGCATGATCTGCGCGAGTGGACGTACGACCGGCACCGGACGGTGGACGACACGCCGTACGGCGGTGGCGCGGGCATGGTGATGAAGCCGGAGCCGTGGGGCGAGGCGCTGGACGCTATCGCTCCGATCGACGGCCCTGCCCAGCCCCGGCTGATCGTGCCGACGCCTGCGGGTCGCCCCTTCACGCAGGAGCTTGCCTACGAGCTTGCTGCCGAGCCGTGGCTCGCGTTCGCCTGCGGGCGCTACGAGGGGATCGACGCACGGGTAGCGGCGCACGCTGCCGAGCGGATGCGGGTGGACGAGGTCTCCATCGGCGACTACGTGCTCAACGGTGGCGAGGTCGCCGTACTGGTGATGGTCGAGGCCGTCGCACGCCTGCTTCCGGGAGTGATCGGCAACCCGGAGTCCCTGGCAGAGGAGTCCCACTCGGGCGACGGCCTGCTGGAGTACCCGGTCTACACGAAGCCGCCCACCTGGCGAGGTCACGCCGTACCGGACGTCCTCCTGTCGGGTAACCACGCTCTAGTCGCCAAGTGGCGCCACGAAGAGTCCGTACGGCGTACTGCTGAGCGCCGGCCGGATCTCTTGGCTGCCTGGGGTGCTGCTGTCTCCTCAGAGAAGGAGGCGCTCGACGCTGTTCAGGTGCTCCCGGCAACCGCGGCAGACGCAGGAGAGATCCACACGCTGCAGCTAGCGGCGTACCTGTCTGAGGCAAAGGCCTATGACGATCTGACCATTCCGCCGATGCAGGAGGCGCTGGAGGGCTCGGCAGAGCGGGTGAGCGCTGGTGGCGTCTGGAAGGCCGTGGCCGGTACCAGGATCGTCGGGGCCGTCCATGTCGCTGTGGACGGCCCAGTGGCGCGCATCGGGCGGCTCATGGTCGCTCCTGACTGGCAGGGCAAAGGCGTGGGGACGAAGCTGCTCCGGGTTGCCGAACAAACCGCGCCGGCCGACGTCACGCAGTACGAGCTGACTACTGGCGCCAAGAGCGAGCGCAACCTGCGGTTCTACCGCAAGGCCGGTTACCGTGAGGTGCGGACCGAGTCACAGACGGCGAAGGTCGACCTGGTGCTGCTGGCCAAGCGGCGCCGCCGGCGCTGATTTCGGATCGGCCACGGTCGTGTGGCAAACTTGGTCGCTGTTGTCCGTTCGGTGCTCCTGCCACAGGGGGTGACCACCGCACGGCGGCATCTTCGACTTCTCACACCGAGCATTCGTGGGTGACCTGTGGCACGCGCGAGAGAGAGACACCTGATGAGCAACCTCCTGAACGAGCTCGACAACGCGAGCAAGCGCGACGACATCCCGGCCTTCCGCGCCGGTGACACGGTGAACGTGCACGTGAAGGTCGTCGAAGGTAACCGGTCCCGCGTCCAGGTGTTCAAGGGTGTCGTGATCCGCCGCCACGGTGGTGGCCTGCAGGAGACCTTCACGGTCCGCAAGGTCAGCTTCGGCGTCGGCGTCGAGCGCACCTTCCCGCTGCACACCCCGATCGTCGAGAAGGTCGAGGTCGTCACCCGCGGCGACGTGCGTCGCGCCAAGCTGTACTACCTGCGCGAGCTGCGCGGCAAGGCAGCCAAGATCAAGGAGAAGCGGGACAACATCCCGGCCTCCTGATCGTCTAGTAACGACGGTCAAGTATGGCGCCGAGCACTGCGACTCGCGCTCGCCCGGTCGCCAGGAGAGCACGTCGCAGCAAGGGACGTCACCGTAGGCTCAAGCAGCGGAATCCGCTGCTGAGCCTGCTCGTCGAGATGACCACCGTGACGGTGCTCGCACTCGTCATCACGGTGGTGCTGCGGCTGTTCGTCGCCGAGGCCTTCTACGTGCCCTCGGAGTCGATGTACGACACGCTGACGACGAACGACCGGATCCTGGCCGAGAAGGTCAGCTATCTGCATCGCGACGTCGACCGCGGCGACATCATCGTCTTCAAGGACCCCGGCCACTGGCTGAACGAGGAGCAGAAGCCGCCCGGCACGATCCGGCAGATCGGCGAGTTCGTCGGCATCCTGCCGCGCAGCGGCGAGGGTCACCTGGTCAAACGGGTGATCGGCGTCGGCGGCGACCGGGTGATCTGCTGTGACCGGTCCGGCCGGATCATGGTGAACAAGATCCCGCTCGACGAGCAGGAGTACCTGCTGAAGGGTGCCAAGCCCTCCCTGCAGCCCTTCGACGTGGTCGTCCCGCCCGGCCATCTGTGGGTGATGGGCGACAACCGGGCCGAATCGGCCGACTCCCGCGCCCATATGGGTGGCCCCGGTGGAGGATTCGTTCCGGTCGAAAACGTGGTTGGCCGGGCCTGTTGCGTAATCTGGCCGTCTGACCGGATGACGATGCTGCGTCCTCCGGAAACCTTCAAGAAGCCGGGGCTGAAGAAGTGACTGAGACACCGACTGCGACGAAAGAGAAATCACCCCACCGCTCCGGGCTCGCGGCAGCTGCCCGCGAGTTCGTGCTGATCGTGGTCGGTGCTCTCATCGTCTCGTCGATCCTGCGGGCCTTCGTCGGCCAGATGTTCATCATTCCGAGCGAGTCGATGCAGAACACCCTGCTGGTCGGCGACCGGGTGGTGGTCGAGAAGCTGACCGACGTCCAGCGCGGCGACGTGGTCGTGTTCGAGGATCCGGGCGGCTGGCTGGGCCAGGAGGAGAGCGGCCAGAAGCGCGGCTCGATCGGGCGGTTCTTCGAGGTCGTCGGCCTGCTACCGGACTCCAGTCACGGACACCTGATCAAGCGCCTGATCGGGATGCCGGGCGACAAGGTCGCCTGCTGCGACTCCAAGGGCCGGCTGCTGGTGAACGGCAAGCCGCTGGACGAGACCAGCTACCTGTACCCCGGTGACGCGCCCTCGGCGATGGAGTTCCAGGTCACCGTGCCGGCCGGCCGCGTCTTCGTGATGGGCGACCACCGGTCCGAGTCCGGCGACTCCCGGGTGCACCTGAGCGACACCGGCCCCGACGGTGGCTCCCCGGGCGACGCCGCCTTCGTCCCGCTGGACAAGGTCACCGGACGGGCGATCCTGGTGGTGTGGCCGGCCAACAGATTCGCCAAACTCGGGATCCCGGACACCTTCAAGGACATCCCGGCCGCGGCCGCCCCGCCGCCGGACAAGCCCTCGATCTCCCTCACCCCACCGCCCAAGTAACGGAGCCCCCGTGACCGAGCCGAACCCGCTGGGTCCCGTGACCACCCCCACCTTGTACTGCGATCTTCTGGCCCAGCAGAGTCCGAGGGGGCGCGGATGAGCGCTTTGCCGCGGGGGAGCACGATTCGGCGGGACGCCGGGCTGTACGGGTACGAGCGTGCCCTGCGCCGGGTCGGGCTCGACCCGATCGCCGGCGTCGACGAGGCGGGCCGCGGACCGTGCGCGGGCCCGCTGGTCGCCGCCGCGGTGATCCTGCCGGACGGCAAACGAGGCCAGATCCCCGAACTGGCCGACTCCAAGCTGCTCACCGCGAAGGCCCGCGACCGCTGCTACGAGCAGATCCGCGAGCGCGCGCTGGCCTGGTCGGTGGTTTCGATCGAGGCGGCCGAATGCGACCGGCTGGGCATGCACGTCGCGAACGTGGAGGCGCTGCGCCGCGCCCTCTTCCGGCTCGACGAGCGCCCGTCGTACGTGCTGACCGACGGCTTCGGCGTCGACGGTCTCGGCGTCCCGGGACTGGCGATCTGGAAGGGCGATCGGGTGGCGGCGTGCATCGCGGCCGCCTCGGTGATCGCCAAGGTGACCCGCGACCGGATCATGCAGCACTGGCACGAGGTGTATCCGCAGTACGACTTCGCGGTACACAAGGGCTATTGCACCCCCGAACACCAGGCGGCACTGGACGAATACGGCCCGTGTCCACAACATCGACGGCGGTTCGAGAATGTCCGCCGCAGTCTGCGGCCCGATATGGGACAGAATGTGACCAGTCCCACCGGAGTGGAGAGCCGATGAGCGAGCGCAGCGAGCGAACAGACAACAGAGCTGCCAATGCACTCATGCCTGGGCCGAGCGTTAGCGAGGCGCAGGTATGAGTGCCGATGATCTTGAGAAGTACGAAACCGATATGGAGCTTCAGCTCTATCGGGAGTACAAGGACGTCGTCGGGATCTTCAAGTACGTCGTGGAGACCGAGCGGCGCTTCTATCTGTGCAACGCGGTGGACCTGAAGGTCCGCACCGAAGGCGGTGACGTGTACTTCGAGGTGACCATGGCCGACGCCTGGGTCTGGGACGTCTACCGCTCGGCCCGCTTCGTCAAGAACGCGAAGGTCGTCACCTTCCGCGACGTCAACATCGAGGAACTCGCCAAGTCCGACCTGGAAGTCCCCAAAGACTCCGACTTCGGCCGCTGACCTTTCTCAGTGGTGGAACAACCTGACGCCGGTGCGGGTGAGCGTGATCCCGTACTCGGAACAGGCCTTCGCCACCTCGTCCGACCTGATCGACCCACCCGGCTCAGCGATGGACCGTACGCCGTGCCGCTGCGCGTGATCCACGTTGTCCCGGAAGGGCAACGCCCCGTCGGACACGAACGCCACCCCATCGAGCCTCACGATCCACTCCGCGCGCTCCGCACTCGTCAACTCCTGCGCCGGCTCAGCTAGCGCCTGATCGAACCGCTCCCGCTCGTACGCCGTCAGGTCGCCCTCGCACCACCGCACCTGCCAGTTGATCCGCTCCTGACGCCTGACCTCGTCCCGGAACGTCAGACCGCTGACCTTCGGATGACGCCTGAGCCACCAGATATCAGCCTTCGCCCCTGCCAGCCGTGTGCAATCAACCCGCGATTGCTGCCCCGCCCCGATTCCGATCGTCATCCCGTCGCGCACATAGCAAACCGAGTTGGACTGCGTATACCGAGCCACCACCATCCCCAACCGCAAGTCCTCCCCAGCCACCGCCGGCCCGACTGCCTCCTCGGGCCTCTCCTGGGTCAGGCGTACGCCGTACACCTCCCGCATCTCTTCCCGCGGCGGCACGAAATCCTGATCAGCCTCCATCACCAGGAACCGCCCGTTCTTCTTCCGACTGAGCCGCTCAACCGTCCCCGCCTCGAACCCCGGTGCGACGATCCCGTCACTCACCAACCCGCCCAGCACCTCAGCCAGCTCCAGATCGACCGGCCGCGACACAGCCACAAAGTCCCCGTACGACGACTTCGGATCCGCATCCCTCGCCCGCAGATACGCACTCGTCAGCTCACCAACCCCACCGCCCCGCACCCCGTACAGCCCAGCCGCGACCTCATCAAGGTCCCCCGCGACCGCAGCCCCAGCAGGCGACACATGGTTGAACGACGCGGCCGCCACCCTCCCCAGACCGAGGCTCGCCTCCCGCACCAACTGCCATCCGTTCAACGCATCCAGCACGTTGATGTACGACGGCTCCCCATTGACCACCCGAACCGGCCAATCACCAGCCACCACTGGCTCAGCCGTCGCCGCCTGCCCCGGATTGATCCCGTACCGCAGCTCCACCACACGCCTCCTCAGTCACGTTCCCTGAGAAAGCGCCCAGGCGGTCGACGCTCACACCCAACTTGCCGCTCCCCGGTGGTTCTCCACCCTCGCCAGTCGCGGACTCTCAGCTACACCATCTCAGACACGGTTGGTGTTGCGGTGGTGGGACGGGGGATAGCCGGTGTGGTGGGTGAAGAGGCGGCTGAGGTAGAAGGCGCTTCGGTAGCCGGAGCGTTCGGCGATGCTCTGAAGGGTGGCGTCGGTCTCGGTCAGGAGTTCGCGGGCCTTCTGGAGACGGAGGTTCCGCAGGTAGGCGACCGGGGTGATGCCCTGGACGGCCTTGAAGCGTCGGGAGAGCTGCGCGGGGCTGATGCCGAGGCCCGCGGCCAGGTCGGCGAGGGAGAGATCCGGCGAGGCGAAGTGTTCGAGCAGGTATGCCGTGGCGCGCCGGACCAGTTCGTCGCCGGGAGCATCTCGGTGGGCGCGCAGCATCATCAAGATGAGGTCGGTGACGACGTGTGCGGCCACCAGGTCGGCGTGCCCCTCGGCACAGTCGAGCATCGCCAGGTCGGCGCGGAGCCGACCGACGTCAGGAAGCCGGGTGCAGCCGGCCGGCGGTTCGAGCTCGGTGCTGAACCGCGCGTGGAAGAACGACATCGGCCTCAGCATCCGGCGCTGCAGCGTTCCACCCGGCGGACAGACGACGACGTCGCCGAATCCCGCGACTCCTGAACTCCCGCCCGACACCTCGAAGGCGAACGCTCCGGTGCGTGGCAGCAGTAGACACCAGGTGTCGTAGCTGTCGACCGCGAGGCTGAACTGCGCCCGGCGTGCCAGCAGGTAGCCGCCCATCGTCAGCATGGAAAGAAAGTACATGCCGATGCTCAGTATCGCTATGGGCAGGAAGATCAGCGAAGCTGGACAGTACATGGCATGACGACAACGGCTGATGTCTGTGTGTACGGAGGTACGGCCGCGGGGTGTGTCGCCGCGATGACGGCGTACCAGGAGGGCGCGTCCGTCGTCCTCGTCGAGCCCGGGAGCCGGCTCGGCGGCATGCTCGGTGCGGGCATCAAACCGCACCAGGATGCCCCGATCCCGGCCGCGGTGGGCGGGCTGACCAGCGACGCGGTGTTCGGCTTCGGCGACCAGCCGCACGAGGTGATGCGGGCGTTCCACCGGTGGATCGCGAGTACGGACATCGAGGTGATCTTCGAGCGCCGCGTCCGTTCGGTCACCCGGGAAGGTAACCGCATCGCGTCGATCCAGCTGGAGACCTCGCAGCCGGACAGGTGGGGCGTGCCGTTGCCCGCCTCGGAGTCCGCCGCCGACGGCGAGGTCCGGGCAGCCGTCTTCATCGACGCGTCGTACGAAGGCGATCTGATGGCACGGGCCGACGTCCCCTATCGCATCGGGCGCGAGTCGCAGGAGACCTTCGGTGAAGAGCTCGCCGGCGTCCGGCCGGTCACCAACTGGACACCGATCGACCCGTACGTCGTACCGGGTGACAGCACCAGTGGTCTGCTCCCGCTGCTCGATCCCGATCACGGCCTCCCGGTCGGAGCCGCCGACGGCTACACGCAGGCCTACAACTACCGCTTCTACGTCACCACCGACCCGGCCCGCCGCGCTCCGCTCACCCCGCCCGGCGACTATTCCCCCGACCAGTACGAACTGGTACGCCGGTACGTCGCACACCTCTCGAACGACCTAGAAGCACTCCGAGGCATTTTTCCCGGCTGGATCAACTCCGGCGAATACAACTACCAGCGCGCATCCCTGATCACGAACGCTCCGCTGGGTGTCAGCCGCGAATACCAGGACGGCAACTGGGACGATCGCTCGAGAATCTGGCGGGCGCATATCGACTACCTGCGCGGCCTGCACCATTTCCTGTCGACTGATCCCGCTGTACCGGAGGAGTTTCGCGCCGAGACGGCCGCCTACGGTCTCGATGCGAGTGTCTTCCCCGACACCGACGGGTGGCCTCCGCAGCTCTATGTGCGGGTGACCCGCCGGCTCGAGGGGAGCTACACCGTGACGCACGCCGACGTGATCAACCAGACCGACCCCGGCGACAGCATCGGCCTGGCCCTGTTCGGCGTCGACGTCTATCCGGTACGGCGAATCCCGCATCGCGACCCTGCGACCGGCGAACTCGGGGTGGCCACCGAGGGGGACATGTTCATCGGCGGCCACCTGGGAACCGGGGAGCCGTATCCGGTCCCTTACCGGGCGGTCGTCCCGCAGCAGACGGACTGCGGCAATCTCCTCGTCCCGGTCTGCCTCTCGGCGAGCCACATCGGCTATGCCGCCACCCGGATGGAGCCCGTCTTCTGTGTCCTGGCCGAGTCCGCCGCGGTCGCCGCTGTGCAGGCGCTGCGGGCACAGACCCACGTACAGGCTGTCGACATCGCCAAGCTGCAAAGCCGAATCGTCGAACGCGGCCAAGTGATCGCCTGGGAATCTGAGGAGAGCGTCACTCCCCGGTAGCCAGGATGATGCGTGGCGGGCCGCCGGCGACCCAGTCGCTTGTCCACCGGTCGGCGAAGTCGAGGTCCGCGATGGCGTCCCGGGAGAGGACGATCTGAGCTACGTCCGGTGCAGTGGGCCGGGTACGCCGGAGGTCGGCGATCGTCTCGGCGAAACGCCGGCCGACCGGCTTGACGCGATTGTGGACATCGAGCAGGCCCAGGTCGTACTCGATCGAGTTGAAGCCGGCGTGGTCCGGGCGGATGTCGTGCGACGCCCACCAGGACAGCCCGGCCACTCCGGGCACCGACAGCGCCTCGCGGATCAGCTGCTCGGCCGCATTCTCGACGGCGACCCTGGCGATCCATTGAGGGGCGACGCCGATCTCCTGCACCCAGATCGGCCGTGGCTGCGACTGATAGGCGGCAGCGACCCGCGCCAGGTAGGCGCCGATCGTCCAGGAGACGTCGTTGTCCTCACCGAAGCGGCCGAGGAAGCCGCTGAAGTACGGCCAGGCGTGGACGGTCGTCAGATCGAGTTCGTTGGCGAGCAGCGGCCGGCCGAAACCGGGCTTCGCGGTCATCCAGGGTTGGTGATCCGCACCGAGGACGACCGGCAGGTCGGGTGCCGCCGACCGGACCGCCGCGATCATGGACCGCGCCCAGGCGTCGAGGTCCGCTCCGGTGACCGGCTCGGGCTCGGAACCGGCCAGCATGTTGGGTTCGTTCCCGAGGTCCACGCCCGCGCCCGCGGGATGTCCGGCGACGACTTCGGCGACGGCGCCGAGCAGCGTCCTGGCCGCGGAGATCGCCAGCGGATCGGTGAAGACGTTGCGGTCGTGCATCCAGGCGGGACGGAAGACCCAGCCGCTGAGGAATCCGTTCAGCACGGTGACCCAGACGTCCAGTCCGGCGGCGTCGGCCCGGTCCAGCACGGTGGACAGCCGGGCCATCGCCGTCGCCGAGACCGAGGTCGGGAACGGCTGGAACACCGGCCACAGGCACTGGATCCGGACATGGTCGCAACCGAGTGCCGCGATCGCGGCGAGGTCGTCCGCGATCGACGCCTCGTCGAAATCCAGCCAGGCGTTCCACCACTGCTCGCGGGGAACGTAGTTCACGCCGAAAGCGGGCGAATCCGGGTTGTTCACGTCGTCTCCTGACGGGTCAGTTCGTGGCCGGCTGCCAGTTGGCCGGGTGGGTGCGGATCTCGTCGGACCAGGCCAGCGGGATGCCGAGCGGGCCCGACAACACCGCGCGGAAATCTTCCAGCCGGCGCGCATTGTTGCGGATCTCCCGCGGCGGCCGGTTGGTGGCCAGCGCCTGAGCGGCGAGCGCACCGGCAGCCTCGCCGATGCTCCACTCGACCGGGTGCAGCCGGTAACAGCCGTTGGTGATGTGGGTGGTGCCGAGGTTCTTGTTCGCGGGCAGCAGGTTGTCGACCCGGACCGGGATCAACGCGCCCAGCGGGATCTGGAACGGAAAGCTGTCGACGTCGACATAAGTCCGTCCGGCGGTACTCGGATGCAGGTCGATCCGGTACGACCCGATGCCGACGCTGTCGGGGAAGACCTCTGAGCCCGCGTCCTCACCACGCGCCTCGACACCGACGTGTTGTTCCAGCACCGTGAACTCGGCTTGGATGCGGCGTGATTCCCGGATGTACACGGCCTTTGCCAGGCCGTCGGAGGTGTCGACGACGTCGGGTCGCAGGCGAAGTCCGGGATAGCCGGTGCCGCCATCCGGGCGCGGAGCTTCGGTCTGCATCCAGTACAGGAACGACAGTGAGAGATCCCGTGCTCCCGCCAGCGCGCGCTGAGTCGTCGCCGCATCCACCCCGAGGAGAGGCAGCTCCCAGTAGTCGATCTGCGGCCAGTTGACGAGGGTGACGTCTGAACGGATGAGCTCTCCCGCGAACTGACTCCGGGCCAGGATCCGCCGGTAGTGCCAATGATCGAGCACGAAGGCGGCGTCCGGATCGCCGTCGAAGATCCGGCGCTCCCTGGGCCTCAGCCCGACAGGGTCGACGTCCACCCAGGAAAGCTGTGGCCCTGGCCAGAACGGCGCCACGGTGGTCCGCCAATGGTCGTAGCCGGCCGGCCGATCGATGACGTGGTCCTCGCCGTCGCGGTGCTCGAGCGGGAAACACCAGCTGACTGCCTGCTGGTCGAGCGGATCAGCCTGCACGGGTGCGTGTGGCTCACCGGTCTGATTGTTGCCTTCAGCCCCGATGACGTGCTCGACCCCGGCCAGCTCGACCACGTCACCGAGCTCGGTGGCGTCGATGACGTAGTCGGCCGAGACGGTGACTTCGAGCCCGTCGGTCAGTCGCCGGAACGTCACCGCCTCGATCCGGTCGCCGGTCGTGGTGGCCACGACGGGCCGATGCTCCAGCAGGGTCGTCACCAGACCGGCTGAGCGGTACGGCGCCAGCAGTTCGTCGATCACCGCCACGGCCACCCGCGGCTCGTGGCAGAGCCGGCTGACGAAGCCGAGACCGGGATTCAGCACCGGATTCCTGGCCGGCTCCGGGCGCAGCGGGTAGTTGCGGCGGTAGTAGTCCCGGATCCGGTTGCGTAGGTCGCGATAGCTCGGCGATGCGTACTGCGACTCGATCCACGGATGCTCGTCCGGTGGCACGGCCTGCGCCGTGAGTTGCCCGCCGAGCCAGTCGGTCTCCTCGGTCAGCACCACTCGGTGGCCCAGCCGCGCCGCTGTCAGGGCGGCGGCGATCCCGCCGAGGCCGCCACCGACGACGAGCACCGGGCAGTCCTGCTCGTACATGGATGTCCTTTCCCCACCGGCGGTCGGTCCGGCCGGCGGACCGGATTCTGCGCCGCAGAAACTGAACTCTAGCTTTTGCGAAAGCGCTTGCGCTACTCTGCGAAACGATCGGTGCGACGATCGCCATCCCCGCTGAGGAGTTCCGATGACCACAACCGCAATCCGTTCCACCGCAGCGCTCTCCGCCTCCCTCACGCTGCTGGCAGGGCTGGTGGCCTGCTCCAGCGCACCGTCCACGGCCGGTGATTCCGGTGCCGGGGGCCAGGTGACGATCACCGTCGGTGACCGGCCTAGCAGCGCCGATCCGACCAACCGGGCGCAGTTCGACAAGAAGGTGGCCGACTTCCAGCAGGCCAACCCCGACATCAAGCTGAACCCGGTCGAGACCATCTGGGACGCCACCACGTTCCAGGCGCAGGCGGCCGGCGGTCAGTTGCCCGACGTACTGAGCGTGCCGTTCACCGAGCCGCAGGGAATGATCGCCCGCAAGCAGGTCGCCGACCTGACCAAAGCGGTGAAGGACGACGGGCTGCTGGCCGAGCTCAACCCGAACGTGCTGAAGATCGGCCAGGACCAGGCCGGTAACGTGTACGCGATCCCGACCGCGGCGTACTCGATCGGATTGATCTACAACCGCGACCTGTTCAGCAAGGCCGGCCTCGATCCGGACAAACCGCCGGCGACCTGGGACGAGGTCCGCGCGGACGCCAAGCAGATCGCGGCGAAGACCGGTCAGGCCGGCTACGGGCAGATGACCACCACCAACACCGGTGGCTGGATGTTCACCACCCAGACCTACGCGTTCGGCGGCACGATCGAGAACGCCGAGGGAACCAAGGCGACCTTCGACGACGCGCCGTCGCGGGCCGCGCTGCAGGCGCTGCACGACATGAAGTGGGTCGACAAGTCGATGGGCCAGGCCGTGCTCTACGACTACGACGGGATCCAGAAGGCGTTCGCGGCCGGCAAGATCGCCATGTACATGGGCGCCCCGGACATGTACCGCTCCGTGGTCGTCACCAACGGGCTCAAGCCGGCGTCGTTCGGGGTGGGCCCGCTCCCGCAGCAGGGTGGAGACCACGGCACGCTCACCGGTGGCAGCGTCCAGATCGTCAGCAAGACCGCGACGGACGCCGAGAAGGCCGCCGCGATCAAGTGGATCAAGTTCGCCAACCTCAACAAGTACGTGACTGAGGACGCCGCCGTGACCAGCGCCAAGAACGGCGTGGCCGCGAAGCAGCCGGTCGGCGTCCCGGGTCTGCCGGTGATCGCGGCCGACAAGTACGCGACATACCAGTCCTGGATCAAGCCGTACGTGAACGTGCCGCTGGACAACTTCGCGCCGTACACGAAGGTGGCGGCCGAGCAGAAGATCATCCCCGAGCCGCCGGTGAAGGCGCAGGAGGTGTACGCCGCGCTCGACCCGGTCGTGCAGACCGTGCTGGGCAATGCGAAGGCCGACATCCCGGCGCTGCTGACCAAGGCCGCCGCCACGGTGAACGCCAAGCTCGGGCGCTGAGTTGCTCCGGCGTCTGCGCAACGGAGTACCGGCAGTGGTGTTCGCCCTGCCGGTACTCCTGGTCTTCCTGCTCTTCTCCTGGGGGCCGATCGTCAAAGGCCTGGTGATGAGCCTGCAGCAGACCAACCTGGTCGATCCGGTGAAGTGGGTCGGGCTGGAGAACTTCCGGTACGTCCTGGCTGATCCCGCGGTCGGACAGGCCACGGTGAACACGGTCTGGTTCACCTTGCTGGCCTTGCTGTTCGGGTTCCCGCTGCCGGTCCTGCTGGCGATGTTCCTGTCAGAGCTGCGCGGGCGGTCATGGGCCTACACGACGCTGGCCTACCTGCCGGTGATCACTCCGCCGGTGGTCGCCATCCTGCTGTGGCGGTTCTTCTACGACCCGTCGCCGAACGGGATGTTCAACGGGATCCTCGGCGTGTTCGGCCTCGGGCCGTTTCCCTGGCTGGACAGCCCCCATTCGGCGATGCCGTCGATCGTGCTCGAGGCCACCTGGGCCGGCGCCGGCAATGCGGTGATCATCTACCTGGCCGCACTGACCTCGGTCCGGACCGACCTCTACGAGGCGGCCGAACTCGACGGTGCCGGCATCCTGCGCCGCGTCTGGCACGTGATGTTGCCGCATCTGCGCGGCGTACTCCTGCTGATGCTGCTGTTGCAGGTGATCGGGACCATGCAGCTGTTCACCGAGCCACTGCTGTTCACCGGTGGCGGACCGCAGAACTCGACCTTGACGATCCTGCTCCTCATCTACAACTACGCCTTCGTCAATGGTGACTACGGCGCGGCCACGGCGTTGAGCGTGCTGCTGGCCGTGGCCCTCGCCGTCCTTTCGGCCGGCTTCCAGCTCGCCACGCGTCGCTGGAGCACCGAGTGAGCGCCGAGCGCGGACTGCTCTCGCAGACCGACCGCACACGGCGGCGGGTCCGGGTGCCGTTCGTCATCGGGCAGGTGGTGGTGTTCGCCGGCCTGCTGGTCGCCGGCCTCGGCCCGTTCCTCTGGTTGCTCAAGGCAGCGATCTCGCCGACCCAGGACAGCATCCGCAAGCCACTCGCGCTGTTCCCGTCCGGCGAGGTGCAGTGGCAGAACCTCGGCACCGCGTGGCAACAGGGTCACGTCGGTTACTACCTCGCCAACACGGCGATCATCGCTGCCGGTACGGCGCTCGGCTCGTTGATCGTCTGTACGACGGCCGGCTACGTGCTCAGCGTGCTCCGGCCGCGCTGGGGTTCGGTGCTGTCCGCGGCGATCTTGGTCACGCTGTTCGTGCCCCACATCGTTTCGCTCGTCCCGCTGTATCTGACCGTGCTGAAGCTCCCGGTCGTCCACACCAACCTGACCAACACGTTCTGGGCCGTCTGGCTGCCCCCGGCCGCCAGCGCGTTCAACGTGCTGATCGTGAAGCGCTTCTTCGACAGCATCCCGCGGGAGTACTTCGAAGCGGCCAGGATCGACGGCGCCGGCTCGCTCCGGGTGTTCACCGCACTGGTGCTCCCGCTGTCGCGGCCGATCCTCGGTGTGGTTGCGCTGCTCAGCATCATCTCCTCGTGGAAGGACTATCTGTGGCCTTTGCTGGTGCTGACGAATCCGGATCTGCAGCCGGTCTCGGTGGCGTTGCCGAAGATCGCGAAGGTGACGGAGCTCAACATCCAGTTGGCGGGCCTGTTCCTGGCCCTGCTGATCCCGGTGGCGCTGTTCCTCGTCTTCCAGCGGGCGTTCCTGCGGGGCGTCGGGCTGTCCGGCGGGATCAAGGCGTGACCCGGGTCCTGGTCACCGGTGCGGACGGATCGATCGGCCGGGCGGCCGTGGCCGGCCTGCGTGACGCCGGGTACGGCGTGACCGGGCTGTCCCTGGGCTACGACCAGGAGAGTCGGGCGGACCGCGCGCTGGTCGGCGATGCGCGATCACCCGTCGATGTCGCGGCGGCCCTCGAGGACGTGGACTCCGTCGTGCATCTGGCCGCGATCCCGCATCCGAGCCTGGGGACGCCGGAGGAGGTGTTCGAGAACAATGTCGCCGCGACCTTCAACGTGCTCGCCCAGGCCGGGCAGCGGGGGATCGGCCGGGCCGTGATCGCGAGCAGCATCAACGCGTTCGGCGTACCGATGAACGTGAACCCGGTAGTGCCGGCGTACTACCCGCTCGACGAGGACCTGCCGGTCGACATCACCGATGCCTACTCGCTGTCCAAGTACGTGGACGAGCAGACCGCCCGGATGGTCTGGCGGCGCTGGGGGACCGACGTGATCGCCCTGCGTTTCCCACTGGTGAAGTCGCAGCAGCACCTCCTGCGGTTCCGGGCCACCGCGGAACGCGACCCGTCGTCGATGGCCCGGGAAGGATGGGCCTACCTCGACCTGCGTGACGGGGTCCGGGCGATCATCGCGGCGCTCGAATGCGAGACCCCCGGCGCGCATGTGGTCGGACTTGCTGCCGCCGACATCCTGATCGACCGCCCGACGGACGAACTGCTCCGCGAGTACGCCCCGACCGTTGCGCTGCGGCGTCCGGTCGCCGGTCGCGGGTCATTGGTCGACACCTCTCGGGCTCGGCAACTCCTCGGGTTCGTGCCGCGCTACTCGATCCACTCCGGCGATCAGGCGGTGTCCGCGATCACCAGTTGAGGTACGGCGTACTGGATGCCCGGCTCGAGGTCGGGCTCGAGCAGGCGATCCGCCACCAGGCGGCCGATCTCCTCGAGCCCGACGTCGATGGTGGTCAGGTGCCGGCGGACCCGCTGGTCGTGCATCAGCTGCTCCCAGTTGTCGACGCCGATCAGCGCGACGTCGTCGGGCACCCGGCGGCCGCTGGCCCGGATCACCCGCTCGGCGCCGCGGGCGATCGCGTCGCTGCCGCAGAAGATCGCGTCCACGTCGGGCACCGCGGCGAGTACCTCGGTCGCAGCCTCCTCGCCCCACTCCTCGCGCCAGCGGCCGAACCGAACCGGCGTCGCCCAGTC
>NZ_JBEXSJ010000044.1:69936-71700 GCF_040613535.1 Kribbella sp. NPDC006257 | reverse complement strand
CGACAACCCCCCCTGACCGGGCCGCCGACCAAGGCCGCGAACCCCGCGGGCTGCGCGGCCTTCGCGGTTGCGGTTCGGTAGGGCTCAGGACTCGGTCGGCTTGGAACTGCTCGAGCCGGTCGAACGCGGCTTGGTGCTGGTCGCCTTCTTGGCGGTGCCGTTCGAGGCGGCCGTGTCGGTGGCGTTCTCGTCGGCCTTGGCCTCGGTCTTGCCGTTGGCGGCGGCACCGGCCGGCGTCGAGTCGGCCGGCTTCGCGTCGTCGGCCTTGGTCTCGGACTCGGCCGGCTTGTCGGCGGCCGGGCGCGACGCCGTACCGGCCGGGGCCGAGCTGTAGTCGCGGCCGCTGGTCGGGGTCGACTGCCAGGCCGGCTCCGGCGGGGTGAGCAGCTTCTTCACGGCCGCGGCGGCGAGCGCGCCGAAGCCGAGGAACAGCACCACCTTGCGAACCTTGTGGCTCTTCTTCGGTACGTCGATCTCGCCCTTGAGCGCGGCCTTGGTGGCCTTGCCGCGCCGCGAGGTCTCCTCGACGACCGGCTCGGCGGCGGCGGCCAGGGTGGCCAGCGCGGCGGTCACCTTCGGCAGCAGGTCGTCGTTGAACCGCTCGCGGGCGCGCTCGGCCGCGTGTTCGGTGGCGGGACCGACCTTGCTCAGCGCATCGTCGATGACCGGGCCGGCCTTCTCCACCGCGGCGTGGGCGAGGCTGGCGCCGCGCTCGACGGCCTTCTCGGCGTACGGCGACACCTTCTCCCGTGCGGTGTCAACGGCCGGACCGACCCGTTGCGAGGCCGATTCGGCGAACGGCCGGACCCTGTCCTTCGCGGACTCGACCCGGCCCTTGGACTTCAACAAACCCACGGTTCCTCCTCGGCGGCGCCCCGTCGCTGGCGCCTGAGTGCTGGCCCATCGGCGACATGGACGACCTGGTACGGCTCTGGACATTTCCGGCTTCGTCTGCATCGTACGTCGTACCCAGCCGATAAACGTCTCAGGGCGACCCGGACGGGACCCTGATCCCGCGAAAACCGTTGCCCGGCCGGTCGATGCGGGCCGGCTTGGAGTCGCATGACAGGATCGATGCCGTACGCCGTAACCGATGAGGAGTTATCCCGTGGCCGAAGAACTGTTCGCGACGTTGCAGACGACGAAGGGCGATGTCGTCATCAAGCTGTTCCCCGATCACGCCCCCAAGACGGTGCAGAACTTCGTCGGCCTGGCCGAGGGAACCAAGGAGTGGACCGACCCGCAGACGGGTCAGCCGAGCCACGAGCGGTTCTACGACGGCCTCGGCTTCCACCGGGTGATCGACGGATTCATGATCCAGGGCGGCTGCCCGCTCGGCACCGGCACCGGCTCGCCGGGCTACGCGTTCGACGACGAGATCCACCCGGAGCTGCAGTTCGACCGGCCGTACCTGCTGGCGATGGCGAACGCGGGCATCCAGTTCGGCAAGGGCACCAACGGGTCGCAGTTCTTCGTGACCGTGGTGCCGACCCCGCACCTGAACCGCAAGCACACCATCTTCGGTGAGGTCGTCGACGCCGAGTCGCAGAAGGTCGTGGACGCGATCGCGACCGCGAAGACCGCGCCGGGCGACCGGCCGATCGAGCCGATCGTGATCAACAGCGTCAAGATCGAGCGCAAGACCGTCTGATCCAGCCGCGGGGCGGGCCCCCGCTGCGGGGCGGGGCGAAGTTGATATGTTCACACGCGTGTACCCGAGACTCTTGTACAAGCCCCCCGATACCCCCGCCCCGGGGCCAGTGG
>NZ_JBEXSJ010000044.1:0-69926 GCF_040613535.1 Kribbella sp. NPDC006257 | reverse complement strand
CCCGCCCGGCAGTCGGGGGGGCGGCGCCCGGGGATTTAGTTGGTTTTAGAAAAACCAAGCAAGATCCCCCCCCCTCCCCCAGTCCACCCGCCCCCCCCCCCCCCCCCCGCGCCCCCCCCGCGACCTAGTTGCTAAGGACCACGGCGTGACCGAGACCGTCTGCTACCGGCACCCGGATCGGCCCGCCGGGGTCCGATGCCAGCGGTGCGACCGGCCGATCTGCCCGGCGTGTATGAACAGCGCGGCGGTCGGCTTCCAATGCCCGTCGTGCTTCAACGAGGGCGTCCGGTCGATCCCGCGGACCCGTACGTCGATGGGTGGCGTCCAGCGCGGCAACGTGCAGGTCGTCTCGATGACGATGCTGGCGCTCAACGTGCTGGTTTTCATCGCCGTCCGGTCCGGCAGCCCCCGGCTGCTGAACGACCTGGTGCTGGTCCCGGTGCTGGTCGACTCCGAGCCGTGGCGGCTGCTCACGTCGGCGTTCACGCACGTGCAGATCTTCCACATCTTCTCGAACCTGTTCATGCTGTGGCAGCTCGGTCCGATGCTGGAGCAGATCCTCGGCCGGCTCCGTTTCACGGTGCTCTACCTGCTCTCCGCGCTGGGCGGCGGCGTCGCGGTCTGGATCCTCGGCGCCCCCGGCAGCGCGACGCTCGGAGCTTCCGGCGCGGTGCTCGGCCTGGTCGGCGCGCTGCTGGTGATCAGCAAGGCCCGCGGCCTCGATGTCACCTGGATCGTCGGCTATGTGGCGATCACCGCGGTGCTCTCGTTCATCGTCCCGAACATCTCCTGGGAAGGTCACCTCGGCGGCTTCGTCACCGGCGCGGCCGTCGCCTGGCTCTTCCTCCAGGACACCAAACGCCGCCAGAACAAAGTCCGTCTCTAGAGGCCGGCCAGGCGTTGGTTGAGTGACTGCCGCTCGGCCGCGTTCTCGGTGAAGGCGAGAGCTTCCTCGTAGGCAGCTCTCGCTTCCGCGATGTGCCCGAGTTGCTGGAGGAACTCGCCGCGTGCGACAGCGGCGTACGGATAGGTGGCGAGTAGGGGCTCATCGGCTAGCTCGTTCAAGGCAGCTAGGCCGGCCTCGGGCCCGGCGGCGAATCCTTTGGCGACTGCGCGGTTGAGTGCTGCGACCGGTGAAGGCCGGCGAGCGAGCAGTACGTCGTACAGGCCGACGATCTCTTCCCAGTCGGTCGCTTCCCACGACGGCGACTCCGAGTGGACGGCAGCAATAGCAGCCCGTACGACGAATTGCCCGGCGGGCCCACCTCGCAGAGCCCGGCGTACGAGGGCCGACCCTTCGCTGATCGCCGTTTGGTTCCAGAGGCTCCGGTCCTGGTCGGCGAGGAGGATTGGTACACCGGTTGGGTCGAGGCGGGCTGCGCGGCGGGCGTCGGTCAGGAGCAGGAGTGCGAGCAGGCCTTTGACTTCGGCGTCGGCGGGTAGGAGTTCGGTCAGCATTCTGGCCAGATCGAGGGCGCGGGAGATCAGTTCGGTGTGCATCAGGTCGGGACCACTCGGCGCGACGTGGCCGGTCGTGAACAGCAGATCGACGACGGTCAGGACCGCCTCGATGCGCTCGGACAATTCCTCGGCGGCCGGCACCTGGTACGGGATCCGGGCGACCGCGATCTTTTTCTTCGCCCGGGTGATCCGGGCGGCCATGGTCGATTCGGTGACCAGGAACGCGCGGGCGATCTGGGCTGTGGACAGTCCGCAGACCAGCCGGAGCGTGAGCGCCACTTGAGCCTCTTGCGAGAGCGCCGGGTGGCAGCAGGTGAAGATCAGCCGCAGTCGTTCGTCGGCGATGTCGTCATCGTCCGCAGGCCCGGTGGTGATCTCGTCGTCGGCCAGGAGCGGGATCGTTTCGCGGAAGTGTGCCTCGCGCCGGATCAGGTCGATGGCGCGGTTCCGTGCGGTCGTGGTCAGCCAGGCTCCCGGCCGGGCCGGGATCCCAGAGGCGGACCAGGCGGTCAGGGCTTTGGCGTAGGCGTCTTGGACGCATTCCTCGGCGAGGTCGAGATCGCGGGTGACCCGAGCCGTCGCCGCGAGCACGAAGGCCCACTCCTGACGGTGTGCGAGCGCAACGGCAGCCGGTACGCCGGTCTGCCGCGCAGCCGACGCGGCGACGTTCGGGTCTTCGGTCATGTCAGTGCAGCGGCCGTACTTCGACCGCGGCGTCGCCGACCTCGCCGAAGTACGGGAGCTTCTTGGCGGCGGCCAGCGCATGGTCGAGCGACGGAACCTCGATCACGTAGTACCCGCCGAGGGCTTCCTTGGTCTCGGCGTACGGGCCGTCGGTGAGCAGGAAGCCGCCCTTGCCGTCCTGGCGCACGACGGTGGACATCGATGTTTGCTGGAGATGACCGGCATGGACGATGACGTCCTTGTGTTCGCGGGCGAAGGCTGCGTGGCCGTCGTCGAGGGCTTGGCGTTCGGCCGCGCTCGCGTTGTTGTAGTACGCCTCGTTGTCGTGGATGAGCAGTAGATACTGGGTCATGGTTGGTCCTTTCCCGGAGTGTTCTCACCTTGCCGACGAACGGCGAGAGCGCGGAATCGACAGCCCGTCAGGGAGTTCCGGTCAGGTAGCGGGTGATCGTCGGCCCGAGCCAGGCGACGGCCTCTTCGCGGGTCAGCTCCGCCACCGGTGGAAGCTGCAGCACATACCGGCACAACGCAAACCCCAGCGCCTGAGTAGCCACCAGCCCAGCCCTCGTCGCGATGGTGTTGGCATCGGCCAGACCGGCGATGGTTGGACCGAGTTGTTGGGCGAAGAGTTGGCGCATGCGGTCGGCGGCGACTTCGTTGGTGACGCTGGCTCGGAGTAGGGCCTTGAGGGATTCGTCGTCCTCCCAGCGGTCGAGGAAGTGGTTGGTGAGCGCCGCGCCGCGCTCCTCGGGCGGCAGCGCGCTGAGGTCGGGCAGCCGCAGGTCGAACTCGGCGGCCGCGGCGAAGAGCTTCTCCTTGTTACCGAAGTACCGCATCACCATCGCCGGATCGATCGCCGCATCCGCCGCGATCGCCCGGATCGTCGCGCGCTCGTACCCGTCGGCCGCAAACCTCTCCCGCGCCGCAGTCAGAATCGCCGCCCGAGTCCGATCCGACCGCCGCCCACCAGCATCCGTCACCTCGTCCGTCATGGGTCCACCGTAGGTCAACAAGCGTTGACCTACTAAGCTTCGACCTCTACAGTCGAAGTCAACAAGCGTTGGCCAACAAGTGTTGACTTTGAGAAGGGGTTGGAAAGATGAGTGGATTGCCGGGGCGGACCGAGGTGCTGGTGGTAGGGGCGGGGCCGGTTGGGCTTGCGGTGGCGGTGTCGCTCGCGGGGCACGGCCGCGAGGTGACTGTCGTCGACAAGCAGGCAGCGGGTGCGAACACCTCGCGTGCCTCGGTCGTCCATCCGCGCACGCTGGAAATGCTCGAGCGGATCGGTGTCGCCAAGCGGCTGACCGAGCTCGGCCGCCCGGTCGAGCAGTTCAACATCGCCGATGGCGACCGAACCCTGGTCCCGGTCCGGTTCGACAAACTCCCGACCGACTACCCGTTCGTCCTGATGATCCCGCAGAGCACCACCGAGCAGGTTCTGCTCGAACGTCTCGAAGAGCTGGGTGGAACAGTCCACCGCCCCTCCACGGCGACGGACGTCCGCCAGACCTCCGATGGCGCCGAGGTCACCCTCGAGAGCGGCGAGGTCATCCAAGCCCAGTACGTCGTGGCTGCCGACGGAATGAACAGCCGGATCCGCGATCTCGCCGGCCTCGGCTTCACCGGCGGCGACGACTTGCTACCGCTGAACTTCACCCTCGCCGACGTCCGCGTCGAGAGCGGCCTCCCCGAGGACGAAGTACTGCTGTATTTCTCCCGCCCCGGCATGCTCGTCGCCGCCCCGCTCCCCGACGGATCCTTCCGCCTGGTCGCCGAAGTGGACGACGCGCCTGAGCACCCGGACGTCGCCTATGCGCAGAAGCTGCTGAACGCCCGCGGCCCGCAAGAAACGACTGCGAGGGTGACTGAGGTGGTCTGGGGCTCGAGGTTCCGGATCCACGAGCGGGTGGCGGATCGTTACCGCGACCGGCGGATCGTGCTCGCCGGCGACGCCGCCCACACCCACAGCCCAGCGGGTGGTCAGGGCATGAACCTCGGCCTCCGCGACGCCGTGACGCTCGGCGACGCGCTCGCCGAAGCACTCACCACCGGCAACGAGAGCGACTTGGACGCCTACGCCATCAACAACCGCGCCGAAGCGGTTCGCGTCGTCTCCCTGGCCCACCGCCTGACCCGCCTGGCCACAGCGCCGTCCGTACTACGTCCCGCCCGGAACGCCGGCCTGCATCTCCTGGCCCACGTCCCCGCCTTCCGCCGCACCCTCGCCGAGCAACTCTCGGCTCTCGGGCACCGCTGAGTGTTTCCCCGCGCTCTTGGCGGAACTGCTTCCGTGCGCAGCGGTAGGGCAATACCCTCCAGTTACCCATTGCAATAGCCTCACTACTGGAGGTCACCGTGTTCCATCCCGCCCGATGGCACCGACTTGTCCCCCTGGCGCTGGCGGCGGCCGTCGCCGTTGGCGCCGGCAGCCAGGTCCAGGCTGCGGCACCACCCGATCACAAGGTGCAGGCGTACCAGAACGCCGAGCTGATCCAGCTGCTCAGAATCCACACTCCGACAGCAGCCGACAAGAAGCGGCTGACCACCCTCGACCTGGATCAGGCCGAGTCGGCCGGCAAGGACTTCGTCGACGTGGTTGCCTATGGCAATCAAGATCGCCGGTTGCTGACGCTGGCCGGGTTCAAGTGGAGTGTGCTCGAGGACGACCTGGTCGGTGCCGACAAGGAACGCGAGGCGGCCGACGCGGCGTACGCGAGAGGCGTGCAGACCAAGGCGATCAAGGCTGTCTTGCCGAGCGGGCGTACGGCGTACCGGACTCTCGCGGACTACACGAACGACCTCGCCGCGCTGGCGGCGCAGTACCCGACGAAGGTGAAGTCGTTCACGCTGAAGAACACCTCGCTCGAAGGCCGCACGATCCGCGGTATCGAGGTCAGCCACAACGTGAACACCAACGACGGCAAGCCGGTGTTCCTGATGGTCGGTCTGCACCATGCGCGGGAGTGGCCGTCGGGTGAGCTGACGATGGAGTTCGCCTACGACCTGCTGAAGAACGACGGCGTGGACCCGCGGATCACCAACATCCTGGAGAAGTCCCGGGTGATCTTCGTGCCGGTGGTGAACCCCGACGGCTTCAACCTGAGCCGCACCCTCGGCTACGAGATGAAGCGGAAGAACTGCCGGATCACCAACGGGCAGCTCCCGACCACCGGCCAGTGCGCGCAGTCGGCGAACCAGTCCCGCGGCACCGACCTGAACCGCAACTACGCCGGCTTCTGGGGCGGCCCGGGTGCGTCCACCAGCCTGACCTCGGAGACGTACCGCGGCGCGAGCGCGTTCAGCGAGCCGGAGTCGCGCAACATCCAGTCACTCGTCTCGGCGAACCAGGTGACGACCCTGATCACCAACCACACCTACTCCAACCTGGTACTACGGGAGCCGGGCTACGCGGGTGCCGGCAACACCCCCGATGAGGCGCTCTACAAGTCGCTCGGTGACCAGATGGCCGCCCAGAACGGGTACGACAGCCAGTTCGGCTACGAGCTGTACGACACCACCGGTACGACGGAGGACTGGTCGTACTACGCCACCGGCGGGCTCGGGTTCACCTTCGAGCACGGCGCGAACAGCTTCCACCCGGCGTTCTCGAATGTCGTCAACTACTACTACGGCTCGGGCAGTACGGCGGGCAAGGGCAACCGCGAGGCCTATCTGATCGCCGCCGAGAGCACGATCAACGCCGCCCGGCACTCGGTCATCACCGGGACCGGACCGGCGGGAGCCGTTCTGCGGTTGAAGAAGTCGTTCAACACCAAGACCTGGAACGGGACGAACATCCCCGACATGCTCGACACCACGATGGTCGTGCCGGCCGGTGGCAGCTACACGTGGCACACCAACCCTTCGACCCGGCCGATCGTCGTCCAGCAGGGCGGAACCGAGTCGTGGACGATGACGTGTGAGCGGCCGACCGGTCAGGTGCTGGAGACCCGGCAAGTCACGGTCGCGCGGGGCGCCAGCGTGACGGCGAACCTGACGACCTGTGCAGCCACCTTCTAGCCGCTGGTCGATTCTCTGATCTGCAACGTGTACGGGACGGTGAGGTCGCGGCGGTCGGCCTCACCAACCCCGGCGATCCGGTCGAGGAGAAGGGCGACCGCGTTCTCGGCCAGCCACTCCTTGTCCGGCGAGATCGTGGTCAGCGACGGCGAGTGGTACCGGCCGTCCTCGATGTCGTCGAAGCCGATCACCGCGACATCTGCCGGTGCTGACAGGCCGGCGTCGGTCAGCGCGCGGAGGGCCCCGATGGCGAGCAGGTCGTTGAAGCAGAAGACCGCGTCCGGTGGCTCGGGGAGCGCGAGGAGTTCGCGCATCGCGGCAGCACCGTCCTCGCGGTGATAGCCCGAACCGCCCACCTCGAGCGCGGGGTCCGCGGCGAGGCCGGCGGCTTTCAGCGCTTTGCGGTATCCCTTACGGCGTACGGATCCGGTGCCTGCGCCGCCGCCGACGCCGATCGCGGCGATCCGGCGCCGGCCGATCGAGATCAGGTGGCTGGTCGCGTCGAAGGCGGCCTGGACCGAGTCGACCGCGACGTGGTCGAAGGTGCCGCCCGGATGCCGTTCGCCGAGCAGGAGCAGCGGCTTCGCGGTGTCGGCCGAGCCGATCTTGGCCGGCGCCGTGGTGATCGGCGAGAAGATGATGCCGTCGATCAGCTGGCCGCGCATCCCGTCGAGGACGAGCTTCTCGGCGGCCGCCTCGCCCTCGGTCTGGTCGATCAGGACGGTGATGCCGCGCTTCTTGGCGGCCCGGCTGACCGCGGCGCCGAGCTCCGCGAAGTACGGCGAGGCCATCTCCGGGACGGCCAGGGCGATGAAGTCGGAGCGGCCTTTGCGCAGCGAGCGGGCGCTGACGTTCGGGGTGTACTCGAGTTCGGCGATCGCGGCCTCGACCTTGGCCCGGGTCTGCGCGGTGATGTGCGGGTAGTCGTTGATGACGTTGGAGACGGTCTTCACCGAGACGCCGGCCCGCGCCGCCACATCGCTCAGCCTGGTCGCCATCCGGACTCCTTCCACCCGATCGAAGCCTGAGTCTGTCACGTGAGGCCTTTACAGGAGATGTCAATCGTTGCAAAACTCCAGGTTAATCGTTGTAAACAGCGTCCAGGAGGACTTTGTGGCTCGTCTTGCGGTGGATCGCGCGTTCGTGGTGGGCGAGGTCGACCGGCGTCTGTTCGGCTCGTTCGTCGAGCACATGGGGCGCTGTGTCTACACCGGCATCTACGAACCGGGGCACGCCGCCGCGGATCCGGACGGGTTCCGCGAGGACGTGCTGGAACTGGTCCGCGAGCTGGGCGTCACCGCGATCCGCTACCCCGGCGGCAACTTCGTCTCCAACTACCAGTGGGAGGACGGTGTCGGCCCGAAGGACGGGCGGCCGCGCCGGCTCGACCTGGCCTGGCGGGCGATCGAGCCCAACCAGTTCGGCACCGACGAGTTCGTCGCCTGGTCGCACAAGGCCGGCGTCGAGCCGATCTGGGCGGTCAACCTCGGCACCCGCGGGATCACCGAAGCGGTTCAGCTGCTCGAGTACTGCAACCTGCCGGCCGGCACCGAGCTGCCGGACCGGCGCGTCCGCAACGGCAGCAAGGAGCCGCACGCGATCAAGGTCTGGTGCCTGGGCAACGAGATGGACGGCCCCTGGCAGATCGGCCACAAGACCGCGTCGGAGTACGCACGTCTTGCCGAGGAGACCGCGAACGCGATGCGCCGGGTCGACCCGGGCATCGAACTCGTCGCCTGCGGTTCGAGCAACGCCGCCATGCCGACCTTCGGCGACTGGGAACGCATAGTCCTCGAGCGCACCTACGACCTCGTCGACCACATTTCACTGCACGCGTACTACGAGCCGAAAAAGCAAGGGAAGGAAGGAAAGCAAGGGGAGGGGGAGGCTGACCAGGCGAGCTTCCTGGGCAGCGCCGAGGGGATGGACCGGTTCATCGACTCGGTCGTCGCGACCGCCGATCACGTGAAGGCTCTCAAGCGCAGCGACAAGGAGATCACCTTGTCGTTCGACGAGTGGAATGTCTGGCGGCAGCAGGAGTTCCCCGGCGAGCTCGGCCTCGAAGTACGGGAAGTGAGCCCGCTGATCGAGGACGTCTACACGGTCGACGATGCGGTGGTGGTCGGCAGCCTGCTGATCACGCTGCTCCGGCACGCCGATCGGGTCAAGATCGCCTGCCTGGCTCAGTTGGTGAACGTGATCGCCCCGATCCGGACCGAGCCCGACGGACGGGCGTGGCGGCAGACGATCTTCCACCCGTTCGCGCTGACCGCGAAGTACGCCGGGTCGACGGTACTGCGGACCGAGGTGTCCGGGCCCGAGGTGGAGACCGCGCAGTACGGACGCATCGCGGCGCTCTGGAGCACCGCGACGTACGAGGAATCGACCGGCGAGCTGGCGGTCTTCGTGGTCAACCGGAGTGAGAGCGAGACAGTGGACTTCGAAGTACCGGTGTTTGCCGGGCATCAGCTCGTGGAGCACCTCGCTCTGTACGACGACGATCGCGGAGCCGTGAACACTGCCGACGAGCCCGATCGGGTGATTCCGCGCCGCATCGCTGACACGACAGTTGCCGATGGCATCTGTACCGCCACGTTGCCGCCGGCCTCGTGGCACCTGATCAGGTTCGCGCCGATCAGCTGACAACCACTTCAGAGAGGAACCCGCCAGTGCCTCCCAGACGTCTCCTCGCCGCAGCCCTCGCTGTCGCAGCGATCACCGCCGGTACTACGGCGGCTGTCGCCGCGCCGCCAAGCCCGGTCACCACCGTCAACCCGATCTCGTCGTCCTTCGCCGACACGTTCGCGGATCCGTCGATCATCCAGGGCCGCGACGGCTACTGGTACGCGTACGCCACCTCGGACCCACTCGTTGCCAATGGCCCCTTCGGGCTGATGCACATGGCGAGGACGAAGGACCTCAGCTCCTGGGAATACCTCGGCACGGTCTTCAGCGACGCGACCAAGCCGGCGTGGGCCGCGCCCGGCTCGTTCTTCTGGGCGCCGGACATCCGGTACTTCGGTGGTAGGTACGTCATGTACTTCACCGTCACCGACACGCTCGCCAACCCAGGCTCCGACAACGCGATCGGCGTGGCCACCGCACCGACTCCTTCGGGCCCTTGGACCTCCACCGATGCGCCCGTGGTCGCGCCGAAGCCGGACGGTAACGGCGGCTACTTCGGCACGATCGACCCCGCGCTGCTGACGGCGGCCGACGGCAAGCGGTACCTCTACAGCGGCGGCTTCTACGGCGGCATCTCCGTCACTGAACTCTCCCCGGACGGCCTGCATTCGGTCGGTACGCCGACCCAGGTGACCGTCGGCGACCGCTACGAAGGCTCGTACGCCGTGTTTCGCGACGGCTGGTACTACCTGATGGGCTCGACCTCGAACTGCTGCGCCGGTCCGACCACCGGCTACACCGTCTTCGCCGGTCGCTCGCGATCCCCGCGCGGACCGTTCCTGGATGCGACCGGTGCCTCGATGAACGAGTCGCGGGTCGGCGGGACGACCGTCATCACCCAGAACGGGAACAAGTGGATCGGTCCCGGGCACCACGCGTTGATCACCGACGCAGCCGGGCAGGACCACATCGTCTACCACGCGATCGACCGCGGGATGCCGTGGCTGACCGACCCGTTCGGGATCAACCGGCGGCCGATGCTGATCGACGACATCGACTGGATCGACGGCTGGCCACGAGCGCGCGCCGGAGCCGGGCCGTCGGACACGCCTCAGCCGGCTCCGGTCACGGGATCGGGAGCGGGGATCAACTCGGTCGATCCCGCGGGCGGACTCTGGGGTGCGACCAGGCGAGCTGGTGACTCGCTTGGTGGGCCTACCGCAGCGATCAGTGGTGCAGCTGCTACTCGCCAGGCTGCGCCGGGTGGATCGGTGCGCGTCGAGGCTGACGTGCGACTGGGCGACAGCTTCACCACTGTGCTCGGCGGCTCTGTGGTTGCGACTGTGAGCAGCAGCAAGATCACTGTGGTTGCAGGAGGTCGTAGTGCGAGTGCAGTGCTTCCGGCTGACTTCGACCGGGCGCAGTGGAACAAGCTGAGTGTGCAGGTGCTCGGCAACACGGTGACTGTTCGGGTGAACGATGCAGGTCTTGGCGACTTGTATGCCGAGGCTCAGCTCGTCGTACCGGGGTTGAAGCTCCGGTCGGCGCCGGTGAGGTGGCTGGGGTCGGCGGAGGTGGACAACCTGACGGTGCGGGCTGTGGCGAATCCGGTTCGCCGGCTGGCCGCAGTCCCGGAGGTCGGGAAGCTGTTGAGCGCTGACGAGTTCGACTCCGCGCTGGGGGCTCAGTGGAGTTGGGTGCGGCAGGACGACAAGGCTGTTGTTGCTGATGGCAAGTTGTCTTGGCCGTTGGAGAACGCGGACATGGTCGGGTCGGGGAACAACGCTGGGTTGTTGTTCCACGAGACGCCGGCTGGGGACAGCTGGATCGCGGAGACGAAGCTGCACCTGGATCTCGGCGAGGGCGACGTACGGAACTACCAGCAGGCCGGGATGATCGCGTATCTGAACGACGACGACTTCGCCCGGCTCGGCGACGTGTCGATCTGGAAGACGCGGCAGACCGAGTTCGGCCGCGAGTTGGTGGCGCGGGCTTCGGACGGTGCGACCAGCTACGGCGGCGCCGCCATCGGCCGCCAGGCACCCACCCTGTGGATGCGGCTCGCCTACCACCGCAACGCAGCAGGCGAACACGTCTACCGCGCCGCCACCAGCACCGACGGCACCAACTGGACCTGGGGCGCCTCGTGGGTCCTACCGCCCGCCGCCACCCCGAAGCTCGGCCTCTACGCCCACGGCGACTTCACCGGCGCCACCCCACCACCCGTCGCCACCTTCGACTACCTGCGTTTCTACGCGGTGAAATGACCTTCACGTCTACGGCGACAACTTCGCAGACCCGCAGGTTGTCGCCGTAGCCGACACCTACTACGCCTTCGCCAGCAACGGCCCGCTCGGCAACATCCAAACCCTGACTTCAGACGACGCGTCAGGTGTCCAAGGGATCGGTGTCGCAGTCGCCTCGGACCCGAAAGGTCCATATGTCGACAAATCGAGTTGGCCACTCAGCTGCGAACGAAACGAGGGTGGGCGCGACTGGTTCGTGCACCACGCGTGGGATCCGGCCGGAGTCGGTCAGGAACCCGGCCGCACGATGTGGCTCTCTGAACTCACCTGGCACGGCACTACGCCGAGCTGGCGGATCGGCTGGCTCGGGTGCGTATTGGGCCTGAGTTGGGCGGAGCGTACGGCGTACCGGTGGCGCGGGTGCGGGAGTTGGTGGAGTACTGGCGGAACGACTACGACTGGCGGGCGTGGGAAGCGCGGTTGAATGCGTATCCGCAGTACACGGCGGCGATCGATGGGACGACGGTGCACTTCCTGCACGTCAGGTCCGGTGTGCCGGGGGCGATTCCGCTGATCCTCAGCCACGGGGTGGGGGCCGCGGCGGATCGCGCGAGCGTGGGCGACATTGATGCGTGGTCTCGGCTACGACCGGTACGCCGCGGCCGGCAACGACTGGGGTTCGCCGATCACCGTCGAACTCTCGAAGATCGCGCCGGTGATCGGCATCCACCTCACCCAGCTGTTCTCCTTGCCTGACGGCGAATCGATGAGCTACCCACCTACCGACCAGGAAGAGCCGAGCGACCTCACCCCGGCCGACCGAGCCGCGCTCGCGGGACTACGGGACGTCCAGCACACCGTCGCGGCGTACGCGCATGTGCACGAACAGCAGCTCCAGACCCTCGCCTACGCGCTCTACGACTCACCGCTCGCCCTGCTCGCGTGGAACAGCCAGGTGATGGGTGGACTCGATCCGGAGACGCTCCTCACCCACGTGTCCATCCACTGGCTCACCGGTACGGCGGGGTCGGCGCGGGACCACAGCAACATCGTCTCCTGGAACGCGTACGACACCGGTGGCCACTACGCCGCGCATCAAGCAACAGACCTCGTTGTCGAAGACCTCCGAGCCTTCTTCAGCCGAGTTCGCGGAGAACCTGGGCGAGGATCCGCAGTGCCGTCTGCAGCTCCTCATGACCGGGCCTCGCATAGCCGATGACCAGGCCGGGTGGGCCGGGCACCGATCGCCGGTACTCCGAGAGCGGGGCGACCTCCACTCCGGCTGACCGCGCACGAGCTGCTACTACGCGATCGTCGAGGGAGTCGGGGAGGACAAGGGTGATGTGGAGGCCGGCGTCCTGGCCGATGACCCGGCCGTAGGGTTCGAGTACTTCGCACGCGTGGTTGCGGCGTTCGGCGTACAGGCGGCGGTTGCGGCGGATCACCTGGTCGAGGTAACCGTCGCGGAGCATCGCGAGGAAGGCCGCCTGCATCGGCCAGCCGAGCCAGTCGGCCGACTCTTCCCGGTACGCCGCGAGCGTGTCGATCACCTCGGTCGACGCGACCAGCCAGCCGAGTCTCAGGGCCGGACTGAGCAGCTTGGAGAGGGTGCCCAGGTGCACCACCCGATCGAGGTCGAGCTGGGCGAGTGCGGGCAGCGGCGCCACGTCGTACCGGAACTCGCTGTCGTAGTCGTCCTCGATCAGCAGTGCCCCGGTCCGCCGCGCCCAGCGGATCAACTCGTTGCGCCGGGCAACGGGTAGCCGGCCGCCGAGCGGGTACTGGTGGGACGGGGTCACGTACGCCGAGGCGAGGTCGTCACCGAGTTCGGAGACCAGCAGGCCGTCCTCGTCGACACCGATGTCGACGATCTCCAGCCGATGATCGCGGGCCGCGACCACCGCGTTGACGTAGCCGGGGTCCTCGATCGCGATCCGGTCGCCCGGGCGATGCCGTACGGCGAGCAGCAGCCGCAGACCGTGGATCGTCCCGTGCGTGATCAGCACGTTCTCGGGACCGCAGGCGATCCCCCGGACCCGGCCGACGTGCGCCGCCAACGCCTCCCGCAACGCGGGTAGCCCGGCCGGATCCTCGTACCCGGGCGGCGGCAGCTGCGCCGACACCTCCCGCCAGGCCCGCCGCCACCCCGCATCCGGCGAGCCGCCGATGTACGGGATCCCCGCCCGCAACGACAACAGCTTCTCCTCCGGCGCCGGCGCCACCCTGGCTCGCGGCCGCCCGACCGGCTGCAGCGGTACGACGTCCGCCACGTACGTCCCCGACCCGACCCGGCCCTCGATCCACCCCTCGGCGTGCAGCTGGTCGTACGCCGCTTGCGCGACCGCTCGGGACACCGACAACTCGCGCGCCAGATCGCGGGTGGACGGCAGCCGATGACCGGCTTGGAGCCGCCCGTCGCGGACCGCCGCGCGGAACTGCTCGGCCAGCTGCAGATGCAACGGGCCGCTGCCGCCGCGGTCGAGCACCAGGGGGAGCGAGCTCTTCAAGTGGACTACCCGATTCGGATCGGAATGGACCGTGCCAGCATGCCACTGCCGGCAGCAGGCTGGTCCCATGACCATGTTGTTGGCCTCGCCTCCGGCTCGGCGGGTCATGGGGCTGAGCTCCCGCCCTTCCCTCGTCCCTCCGGTCGCTTCGCTCCCTCCACTCCTCAGTCCAGGCCGGGAGGCCCCATGACCATCACCACGCCGCTCCAGCCGACCGACCGCACCTCCCTGCGCCGCTCGAAGGAGCGCGCCGGGACCGACCGCGACGAACTCCACGCCGTACTGCGCGACGGCATGTTCTGCCATCTCGGCGTGATCCTCGGCGACGCCCCGCTGGTCCTGCCCACGGCGTACGGGACCGACCTGGATCGAGGCGTCGACGGGACCCTCTACCTGCACGGCTCGGTGGCCGCCCGGAGTGTGGTGGCTGCGCCCGAGCAGACGATCTGCGTGACGGTCACCCACGCCGACGGCCTGGTGCTGGCCCGGTCGGCGTTCCATCACTCGGTGAACTACCGGTCGGCGGTGATCTTCGGCGTACCGCGGCTCGTCACGGACCCCGACGAGAAGCTGCACGGCCTGAACGTGATCGTCGACCATCTGGTCCCCGGCCGCTCGCACGCCACCCGTCCGCCGAACCGCAAGGAGCTCGCCAAGACCTCCGTCCTCGCGCTCTCGCTGACCGAGGCTTCACTGAAGACCCGCAGCGGCGAGGCGAACGACGAGCCCGAGGACCTGGACCTTCCCTACTGGACCGGCGTGATCCCGCTCCGCGTGACGGCGGGCGAGCCGATCACCAACACCGACTGCGACCTGCTCACCCCGGCCCACATCCGGACCCGCGCCAACCAGCTCGGTGCCCCGTCGCTCACCGGCTTCGCCGAACCAGCAGCGACTGCGCGGTGACCAGACAGCCGATCACCAGTACGGCGATGCCGACCACCCGCAGTCCCTCGTCCGCACCCGCGACGAACGCCGCGAGGATCTGGTGAGCGGAACCGGGCTCGACGGCGAGTGCCTGCGCGACGGTGTGCTCGCCGCGGAGCCCGATCGACAGTTCGTTGACGAACCGAGCAGTGAGCACGGTCCCGATCACCGCGACTCCGAGTGCGCTGCCGAACTCACGGGTTGCGGCCTGCAATCCGGCGCCCATCCCAGCCTGGTCGCGTGGTAGCGAATCGGAGATCGCGGCGGACAGCGTCGACAGGCCGAGTGAGCCGGCACCGCGGCATCGTGCGCACCGACAGCCCGCTCTGCCGCCGTCCCACCCTCGCGCAACTCTGCCAACACCCCCACGTCTCGGCCTCCCGCCGAGGCGGCCCCTCTCCCGGAGATTCAAGAGTTCAGGAACTATGCCGCGGTGCCTTTGTTGTAGCTCTTTTGGGACCAGAGGTAGCCGACCAAGGCGATGGCGGCGCACCAGGCGAGGGACAGCCAGCCGGTGCCGGGGTCTGTGGGGGCTCCGAGGAGGAGGTGGCGGAGGGTGTCGATGATCGCGGTGAAGGGCTGGTACTCGGCGAACCAGCGGATGCCGCTCGGCATCGACTCCAAGGGGATGAAGGTGTTGCTGAGGAAGGGCAGCAGGAGGCTGATGGGGAGGACGATGTTGCTGGCGCCTTCGGCGGTCTTGCTGGTCAGGCCCAGGGCGATCGCGAACCAGGTGAGGGCGACGGTGACTGCGATCAGCAGGCCCGCTGCGAGGAACCACTCGCCGACTGTTGCGTTCGGGCGGAAGCCGATCAGGATGGCGAAGCCGATCACCAGGGCCAGGCTGACGATGGTGATCAGGACGTTGCCGAGGACGTGGCCGGTCAGTACGGCGGGGCGGAAGATCGCCATCGTCCGGAACCGGGCGACGATGCCTTCGCTCATGTCCATCGCGGCGCCGACGGCTGGCGACATCGTTCCGGACGCGATCGACATCAGCAGGATGCCGGGAGTGAGGAAGTCGATGTAGTCGAAGTCCCGGCCGCCGCCGAGGCCGGCCGAGAAGGTGTCGCCGAAGATCAGGCCGAACAGCAGCATCATGATCACCGGCATCCCGAGCGCGCCGAGGGACAGGCCGGGGTAGCGCTGGGCGTGCCGCAGGTTACGGCGCAACATGGTGGCGGTGTCGGCCATCGGGTAGCTCATCGGCTCATCGCTTTCTCGGCGTCGGTGCTCTGTTTGGTGGGTTGACCGGTGACGGCGAAGAACACGTCGTCCAGGTCGGGGGTGTGCACGGTCAGCTCGTCCACCTGCAGGGAGGCGTCGTCGATCCGGGCCAGCAGGCTGCGCAGCGACTGCACGCTGCCGTCGTTCGGTACTTGGAGGACCAGCGACTCGTCGTCGCGCGAGCCGGTCGGCAGCACCTGGGCGGCCAGCGCGAACTGGTCGGGTGCGTTGAACCGGAGCCGGATGTGCCCGCCGGGAGCCAGCCGCTTCAGTTCCGCCGGCGTGCCCTGGGCGACCAGCCGGCCGTGGTCCAGTACGGCGATCTGGTCGGCGAGCTCGTCGGCCTCGTCCAGGTACTGCGTGGTCAGCAGCACCGTGACGCCACCGGCGACCAGTTCGCGGACCAACTGCCACATCCGGTGCCGGCTGCGCGGGTCGAGCCCGGTCGTCGGCTCGTCCAGGAAGATGATCCGCGGGCTGCCGACCAGCGTCATCGCCAGATCGAGCCGGCGCTTCATGCCGCCGGAGTACGTCATCGCGAGCTTCTTGCCGGCCTCGACCAGGTCGAACTGCTCCAGCAATTCGGCGGCCCGTCGTCGGCCTTCCTGGCGGCCCAGATGGTTGAGGTCGGCCATCATGATCAGGTTCTCCGCCCCGGTCAGCAGACCGTCGACCGCGGAGAACTGGCCGGTGACGCCGATCGCGGCCCGGACGGCTTCGGGATCGCCGGCCAGTTCGTGTCCGGCGACCCGGATCTCGCCGGCGTCGGCGGTGATCAGCGTGGACAGGATCTGTACGACGGTGGTCTTTCCGGCCCCGTTCGGGCCGAGCAGCGAAAAGATGGTGCCCTCGGCAACTTTCAGGTCGATGCCGTCGAGGACGAGCTTGTCGCCGTACGACTTGCGCAGGCCGGCGACGTCGATCGCCAGGGATGAACTGTTCATGCTTCCTCGCTTGTTTTCGGGCAGGGTGAACCTGGCCTGGTGGCTGAAGGGGTGTGGAAGAGAGGCGTGCTGATCCAGCCGGCCGACCAGGTCGGGTCGCCGCTCGGTGGATCAGGTATTCAGTTGGTCAGCTGGGGATGATCAGATGTCGAGGTCTTCGACCGCGGGCTGATCGGCGGCTTCCTCGACGAGGGCGTAGAGGTCGCTCGGGATCAGGTCGCGCAGTTCCTCGACCGTGTCGACGATGTTCAGGGTCGACTCGCCTTGCGCCATGCTCCAGGACTGGTTGCTGCTGAAGCTGCCGATCCAGCTCCGCCAGCCGGTGAAGTTCTGCTCCTCCCCGTTGACGGTGTGGAGGGTCGTGTACTGGTTGCTCCGGTCGGCGTGCAGGACGAACTTCCCGGTCCGGCTGCGATAGACCTTGAACGCCTCGTAGCCGTCTTTGTTGGACCGGCCGCCCTCGGCGATCAGGACGCCGGAGAACCGCTGCTTGCGGCCGGCTCCGCGGCCGACCCGGACGGTGATCTCGTCGAAGCCCTCGAGCCGGCCTTCCTCCATCTCGACATAGCGCCGGAGCGCGGTCGAGATCGCTTGGGACAGATTCCCGGCGAGTTCCTGGGCCCGCTTGTAGAGGGCCAGGTCGTCGTCGGAAACATAGATCGTCTTGTTCGGCATGCTCTCTCCTCCTACGCAGAACTATACGCACACCACTACGTAGATGTCTACATATATCCCTGCGTATACGCGTCAAGTCTGGAACGATCTGCCCCATGGACACTCCGCAGCAGCGCTTCGATGACCTGACCGACCGCGTCGAGACCCTGTATGCCGAGGGCAGGCAACGCGAGGCGCTCGAGCTGCTCGCCGCGCCGGATCCCGCGTTCGAGCCGTGGTCGGCCGACCTCGCCCACCTGGCGGCGTGCCTGCACGGCTCCCTCGGCGAACCAACGGCCGCTCTCCAGGTACTACGCGCCGCCAGCGACGCGGGAGCCTGGTGGGCCCCGTCAATCCTCACCGACGACGACCTAGCCGACCTCCAGTCACTACCGGAATTCCAGGAACTCGTCGCCCTTTCAGCGAGCCGCAGAACCCCGGATCCACGCCCCGCCCTCATCCAGCTTCCGAAGAAGTCTGTGGGTGTTGTGGTGGCGTTGCATGGGGCGGGGCAAGGGGCGGAGCGGGCTGCGATGGATTGGGGTGGGGTGTTGGAACTGGGTTATGCGCTGGTTTGTGTGGAGTCCTCGCAGCGGATGACGCCGACGTACCGGACCTGGCCGGAGCGGGAGCGGGCGGTGGAGGACATCGCGCGGGCGCTCGACGAGTTGCCGGAAGAGCTGCGAGGGCTGCCGCTGATCGCGGCCGGGTTCTCGGCCGGCGGACGGGCGGCGCTCGACTGGGCGTTGACGGGAGAGCCGACGCGGGCAGCGGGTGTGATCGTGGTCGGGCCGGCGCTACGGGAGTTGCCGGGCGAGGCGCGGAACAAGCTGCAGCCGGCTGCGGTGCTGATCGGCGAGGACGACGACCTGTTGGAGGTTGTGGACAACGCGGGCGAGCAGTTGACCGCCTTCGGCCTGGAGATCGAGCGGGTGCCGGGGCTGGCGCACGAGTTCCCCCAGGACTTCGCCGAGCGGCTCGGAAAGCTTCTCCCCAGTTGTGGATAACTTGGGGGCCAAACCTCTTTCATCCACAGATTTCGGCGATTTCCCGCCGGAGCCGGCCGAAAGCCGGGGACAACCTGGGGACAACGCGGGGAAAAGCTGTGCACAGCTGGGGATACCGATGTGGATAACTTCAGCGGTGTAATTCACGCCACTGCAACCACACAGCAACAGACCTCGGACCTGAGCCGGTTGCGCCCGATCGCCGGCTGAGGCCCGAGGTACGTCGTACGGAGTGCTGAAGTTTCATCAGCAGCACAGAAGGTTGTGCGGAGTACTGAAGTTCTGGAAGGGGGCGTCAGATCCACTGGGTGGAGACGACGAAACCGCAGGCGATCAGGCCCATCCCGATCAGCAGGTTCCAGTTGTTCAGGTCCTTCATCACCGGGATGTCCTGGCCGGCTACGTAGAAGACGACCAGCCAGGCGAGTCCGAGCAGCCAGCAACCGAGCATCAGCGGCGCCACCCAGACGCGGCTGGTGGTGCGTGGCTTCTTCGGGGTCTTCTCCACCTTCACCTTCTCGGCGGACGACTTCTTGGTTTTGCGACTGCTCGACTCGGGCACGGATTCGACTCCTTGTAGCGGACACTAAGGTGAGTGGTGTCGCCTCGGTTCGCGAGGCCGGCACCAGCCACACCACTGGGTCTGGCCTCGGTTAGCGTAGTGCAGACGGGAGCAAGGGGTTCACGGGTGAGCAGGCTGCGGCGTTTTTCGCTCTGGCGCATTCTCGCGCCAGTGGCGCTGCTGTGCGCCGGTCTGCTGTTCGCGACCAGTGCCACCAACGCGCGTGGCACCGACCTGCGCCCTAGCCGCAACACTACGCTCGCGGGCCTCGTGGAGGAACAGAGTCGCCGCAGCGCGGCCCTGACCCGCCAGCACGCCGCGCTGACCCAGGACATCGAGAAGCTGCAGGCCCAGCAGGGCTCGATCGCGCCGAAGCTGGCCAAGCAGCTGAAGGACCTGTCCGAGCAGGTCGGGACGGTGCCGGTCACCGGCCCGGGGCTGACCGTCACGCTCAAGGACGCGCCGTCGCAGGTCGTGAAGGACAACCCGGACGTCGACGCCGACTGGCTGGTGATCCACCAGCAGGACATCCAGGCGGTGGTGAACGCGCTCTGGGCGGGCGGCGCCGACGCCATCTCGATCCAGAACCACCGGGTCATCTCGACCACCGGGATCAAGTGCGTCGGCAACTCGGTCGTCCTGCACGGGGTGCCCTACCTGCCGCCGTACGTGATCACCGCGATCGGTGATCGCCGCAAGCTGCAGAAGGCGCTGGACGATTCGCAGTACATCGACAACCTGCAGGACTACGTGGTGAAGTTCCAGCTCGGGTATCAGGTGAAGAACCAGTCGTCGATCTCCATGCCGGCGTACGAGGGCACCCTGGATCTGCAGAGCGCGACGGTGCCGGGCTTCGAGAAGACCCCGTCGGCCAGCCCGTCGATCACCGGCAGCGGTCGCTAGACCGAGCGGCCTTCCCGAGCGCCTGTCAGAATGGTCCGCATGCCCCGGATCCTTGTCGTCGACAACTACGACTCCTTCGTCTACAACCTGGTTCAGTACCTGCAGCAGTTGCAGGCCGACACCACCGTGCTGCGCAACGACGAGGTAACCCCGGACGACGTCACGGCGTACGACGGTGTCCTGCTGTCGCCCGGTCCGGGGACGCCGGAGGAAGCCGGCGCGTGCGTCGACATCGTCCGGGAGAAGGGCGGCGAGGTCCCGATCTTCGGGGTCTGCCTGGGTCTGCAGGCGATCGGCGTCGCGTACGGCGGAGTGGTTGGCCGGGCGGACGAGTTGCTGCACGGCAAGACCAGCCTGGTCTTCCATGAAGGCGCCGGGGTGCTGTCCGGACTGCCGTCGCCGTTCACCGCGACCAGGTACCACTCACTGGCGATCGCGCAGGACAGCGTGCCCGACGAGCTGCAGGTGACGGCCCGGACCGAGGCCGGCGTGATCATGGCGGCGCGGCACCGTGACCTGCCGGTCGAAGGCGTTCAGTTCCACCCCGAGTCGGTGCTGACCGAAGGCGGTCACCGGATGCTGGCCAACTGGCTGGCGATCTGCGGCGACACCGGCGCGGTGGCGCGCTCGGCAGGCATGGCACCCGTCGTCAGCTGAACAAACAGAAAGGACCGCGGAAATTCCGCGGCCCTTTCGCTGTGCTCAGTGCTGTTCGGGCAGGTGCCCCGCCGGTCCGCCGCCGGTGCCGGGGATGATCGGCGTCTCGGAGTTGGTCGGGGTGCTGGACGGTGTTTCGCTCGGCTCGTCCGGCGCGGTCGCGATGGTCAGCACCACCTTGGTGCCCTTGGCAACCTTCGTGCCGCCCTTGATGTTCTGCTTGACGACGGTGCCCTCGACCGCGTTCGGGTCCGAGTTGTCCTGCAGGTAGCCGACCGCCAGGCCGAGACCCTTGAGGGTGTTGGTCGCGTCGTCCTGGTTCTGCGTGGTGACGTCGGGAACCTCGACCTTCACGCTGCCGCTGGAGACGGTCAGGGTGAACTTGGTCCCCGGCGCGTACTGGCCGCCCGGGTCCGGGCTGAGATTGGTCACGGTGCCCTTGGGCTTGTCACTGTCCTCGGTGTTCACCTTGGACGCGACCTGGAATTTCCCGTCCGAATTCTCCAGCAGGTCCCGGGCGTCCTGCTCGGACTTGCCGATCACGTCCGGCACCGGGAAGGTGTTCGGGCCCGCGGAGATCCGCAGGGCGACCGTCGAGTTCTCGTCGACCAGGGCGTTCGCGCCCGGCTTCTGGTCGATCACCGAGCCCTTCGCGACCGCGGTGCTCGCGACCGACGTCGTGGTCACCTGCAGCTTCTTCGCCTCGAGGATCGCGGTCGCCTCGTCCACCGGCTTGCCGGCGACATTCGGTACAGCGACCTGCGTGGTGGCCGGCGGCTTGTTGTCCTTGTTGCCGTTCGTGATGATCGCGTACGCGCCGACCGCGACGGCCACGATCGCCAGGCCGAGCAGGAAGTACGCCAGGCCACGGTTGCGCCGGGCCCGGGCCGCCTCGACCTCGTCGTCGCCGTTGCCGGGCGGCAGCAGATCGTTCTGCTGCGGCCGGTACGCCTGGGTCGCCGCCATCGCGGGCGCCACCTGGGTCGGCTGGATCGCCCGGGTCTCGGCGACCGCGGCCATCGGTGCCGTCACCTGCTGGCCGGCCAGCACCCGGTGGATGTCGGCGCGCATCTCCGATGCGCTCTGGTAACGGTGCTCACGGTTCTTGGTCAGCGCCTTCAGCACGACCGCGTCGACCTCCGGCGGGATGTCCGGGTCGAACGACGACGGCGGCAGCGGCTCTTCCCGGACGTGCTGGTAGGCCACCGACACCGGCGACTCGCCCACGAACGGAGGCCGGCCGACGAGCAGTTCGTACAGCAGGCAGCCGGTGGAGTAGAGGTCGGAGCGCGCGTCGACCGTCTCACCCCGGGCCTGCTCGGGCGACAGGTACTGCGCCGTGCCGATCACGGCGGCGGTCTGGGTCATCGTCGACGACGTGTCCGCGACGGCCCGGGCGATGCCGAAGTCCATCACCTTGACCTGGCCCTGCGGGGTCAGCATCACGTTGCCGGGCTTGATATCGCGGTGCACGATGCCGGCCCGGTGGCTGTAGTCGAGCGCCTCCAGAACGCCGGAGGTGATCTCCAGGGCCCGCTCGGGCATGATCTTGCGGCCCTCACGGATCAGGTCGCGCAGCGTCTTGCCGGTCACCAGCTCCATCACGATGTACGGAATGGTGATACCCGAGCCGTTCGGGTCCGGCTCCTCGCCGGTGTCGTAGACCGACACGATGGTCGGGTGGTTCAGCGAGGCGGCCGACTGCGCCTCCCGCCGGAATCTTGCCTGGAAGGTGGAGTCGCTGGCCAGATCGACCCGGAGCCGCTTGATCGCGACCGCCCGGCCCAGTCGGTTGTCGATGCCCCTGCGGACGTCGGCCATGCCCCCTCGACCCAGCGGTTCGCCCTCTTCGTAGCGGCCGCCGACGAGACGTGCCTGCGATGTCATTCCTCTGCCTTCCAACCTGCGCGGATCGAACTCGGCCAAAGCTCATTCGTGGGGCCCACGCTAGTGGGACCTTGGTACTGCGGACGCATCGTCACCTGGTTGTACCTCATCGTCGTCACTGGCCCAGCACCGCTTCCATCACACTCTTGGCGATCGGTGCCGCCAGCGCGCCGCCGGCGATGTCGTTGCGCGGGACGTTCGCATCCTCGATCATCACCGCGACCGCGATCTTCGGGTCGTTGGCGGGGGCGAACGCGGTGAACCAGGCGAACGGCGGCTTCTCCGGCGAGGTCTGCGCCGTACCGGTCTTGCCGGCCACCTCGACGTCCTTGATCTGGCCCGGCCGGCCGGTGCCGTTCTTCACCACGTCGACCATCATCTGGGTCAGCTGGCTCGCGACCTCCGAGGAGACTGCCTGGTGCAGCGACTCCGGCTTGGTCTCCGAGACCGTCTTCAGGTCGGCGGTCTTCACGTTCTGGACCAGATACGGCTTCATCACGTTGCCGCCGTTGGCGATCCCGGCCGACACCATCGCCATCTGCAGCGGGGTGGCCCGGACGTCGAACTGGCCGATCGCGGACTGTGCGACCTGCGGTGCGTTCGGGTCCTGCGGGAACTGGCTGGCCGCGGCGCCCAGCTCGGGCAGCTGGCGTTCGCCGAAGCCGAACTTCTCCGCCTGCTCGCGGAGCGCGTCGGCGCCGAGATCGAGGCCGATCGAGCCGAACGCGGTGTTGCAGGAATTCCGCAGCGCGACCGTCAGGGTGGCGTTGTCGCTGCCGCCACAGTTCTTGCCGTTCTCGTTCGGCAGCTTGACCGTGGTCTGCGGCAGGTCCAGCTCGGCCGGCGACCGCACCTGGGTCTGCGGGTTGTACTTGCCGCTCGACAGCGCGGCCGCCGCGGTGACCAGCTTGAAGGTCGAACCCGGCGGGTAGACCTCCTTGATCGCGCGGTTCAGCATCGGCTTGTCCGGATCCGCGTTCAGCGTCTTCCAGGCGTTGCCGACCTTGGTCAGGTCGTGCGAGGCCAGCTGGTTCGGGTCGTAGGACGGGAAGCTCACCATCGCGAGGATCTTGCCGGTCTTCGGCTCGATCGCGACGACCGCGCCCTTCTTCCCGGCCAGTCCCTTGTACGCCGCCACCTGGGCTGCCGAGTTCAGCGTCAGCGACACGCTCGCCCCCTGCTGCTGCCGGTCGGTGATCACGTCGACCACCCGGCGGAAGGCCAGCGACGGGTCCGAGCCGTTCAGCTCGGAGTTCTGGGTCAGCTCGATGCCGCCGCGGCCGAACAAGTAGGAGTAGTACCCGGTCACCGGGGCGTAGATCTGGGCGATGTTCGGCGGATAGGTCCGCTGGTACACGAACCGGTCGTTGGACTTGTTGCTCACCGCGATCGCCGTACCGCCGACCAGGATCGGGCCGCGGTTCACCGAGAACTGCGAGTCGCGGACCCGGCGGTTGTCGTTGCGGCCGTTGAGTTCGCCGGCCTGGAACGCCTGCAGATAGGTGGAGTTGGCCATCAGCGCGAGCATCAGGATGAGCGCGGCCACGGCCAGTCGTCGGATTGCTGAGTTCATGCCTTCTGCACCGCCATGGCGATCGTCTCGTCGGACACGGGAGCAGCCGGGGTCTGCGGCCGGCGGGCCTGATCGCTGATCCGCAGCAGCAAGGCGACGATCGCCCAGTTCGCCACCAGCGAGGTACCGCCCAGTGCCATGAACGGCGTGGCCAGACCGGTCAGCGGGATCAGGCCGGTGACACCGCCGATGATCACGAACACCTGCAGCGCGAACGACATCGCCAGACCGGTCGCGACCAGCTTGCCGAAGATGTCCCGGCAGCCGAGCGCGGTCCGCAGGCCACGCTCGATCACGAGCGTGTAGATCAAGATGATCGCGATCAGGCCGGTCAGGCCCAGCTCCTCGGCGAAGGAGGAGATGATCATGTCGCTCTGCGAGTACAGGGTGATCTCCGGGCGACCCTCACCGAGGCCGCGGCCGAGAATACCGCCCCAGGCCTGGCCCATCTTGCCGACCGCGATCTGGCCGCCGTCGATCGAGAACGGGTCCAGCCAGTCGGTGATCCGGGTGTGCACGTGGCCGATCGCCGTGTAGGCGAAGAAGGCGCCTGCGACGAACAACAGCCCACCGATGATCAGCCAGCCGGCTCGCTCGGTCGACACGTACAGCAGGAACAGGAACAGCCCGAAGAACAGCAGCGACGACCCTAGATCGCTCTCGAAGACCAGGACGCCCAAGCTGACCAGCCAGGCGATCCCGATCGGCCCGAGGTCGCGGGCGCGCGGCAGGTCGAGGCCGAGGAAACGGTGCCCGGCCAGGGTCAGCACGTCGCGTTTCACGACCAGGTAGCCGGCGAAGAAGATGACCAGGCACAGCTTCGCGAACTCACCGGGCTGGAAGGACATCCCGGCCAGCCGGATCCAGATCCGGGCGCCGTTGATGTTCACGCCGAGACCCGGGATCAGCGGCAGCACGAGCAGCAGCAGACCGGCCAGGCCGGCGGTGTAGGTCAGCGCCTGCAGGCGGCGATGATCTCTGATCACGAGGATGACCACCAGGAACAGCACGATGCCGACCGCGGTCCAGGTGATCTGCTGTGGGGCCGCCGGTGACTTCGGGGTCTTGCCGTTCGCGATCGCGACCGCTTCCAGACCCAGGTCGAGCCGGTGGATCATCGCGACGCCGAGGCCGTTCAGGACCACCGCGCACGGGAGCAGCACCGGGTCGGCGTACGGGGCGCGGTAGCGCAGCGCGAGATGGGCGATGAGTGCGAGCAGGCCGATGCCCGCCGCGTAGTACCCGGTGCTGGCCGGCACCTTGTCCTGCACGGTGAGGCCGATGTTCACGTAGGCGCCGACCGAGACACCGATCGCGATGATCAGCAGCATCAGCTCCACCCCGCGCCGGGTGCGGGGCATGATCTGGATGACCGAGGTGGAGGCGATGCTCATCGGACCCCGTCGCAGTCGTCGGGGTTGGCGCCGTTGGACGGCGTGGAGGGCGTGGTGCTCGGGGACTTGGCGACCGGAGTCGTCTTCGGCGGGGTCGGCGCCGGCTTGCCCGACGGCGACGTGGTGGGCTTGGTGGTCGGCTTCGGCGTCGCCTTGGCCGCGCACTCGTCAGCCGTCCGCTGCAGCTCGGTCACGATGGTCCGGGCCCCGGCCAGGTCGTCTGCCTGGATGGTGCCTTCCACCTGCTGGCGGCTGTACGTCGGGAGCTTGTCCACCTGCAGCGACTGCTTCTCGTAGACGCGGGACAGCGTGAGCCCGGGGAACTCCTGGTCCACACCCTTGAAGATGGCCACGAAATCGCCGTCGGTGCCCACGTAGTACTGCTTCTGGGTCCAGCTGTAGGCGAACCAGCCGCCACCACCGATGAGTGCCAGCACTACGGCGAGCACGGCGAGCCGGCGTAACCAGAGGAAGCGCTTGGGCGGCCTCGGTGCGTACCGCAGCTCCTCGGGATCGAGACCTGCGCCACCGCCTTCGCCTTCGCCATGCCCCCGTACGGCGATGGTCGGCTCGCCACGTCCGGTACCGCCCTGAGCAAGCTCGGCTGCCGCCCCGACGAGCTGCGGCCGGTCACCGCTGGCCGGTGCCGTCTCGACCACGTCCGCGACGATGCAGGTGATGTTGTCGTTGGAGCCCGCTTCGAGCGCGTGCGTGATCAGCTCGACCACGACCGAGTCCGGCGTACCGTCGGCCAGCGAGGTCGCGATCACCTGGTCGCTGACGTAGTCCGGCAGCCCGTCACTGCAGAGCAGCAGCCGGTCGCCGGCCTGGACGTCGAGCATCTCCAGGTCCGGATCGGAGTCCGGCCGGCCGTCCAGGACGCGCAGGATCAGGTTCCGGTGCGGGTGGGTGAAGGCCTCTTCCTTGGAGATCCGGCCCTCGTCCACCAGCGACTGCACGAACGTGTGGTCGTGGCTGAGCTGGTAGAGCAGTCCGTCGCGCAGCCGGTAGGCCCGGGAGTCGCCGAGGTGGGCCAGCCCGAGGTGCTCGCCGTCGAAGAGCAGGGCGGTCACGGTGGAGCCCATCCCCTCGCGTTCCGGGTCCTCCTCGACCAGCTCGGAGAGCTTCTCGTTGGCCCGGTGGACGGCGCCCGCGAGCGCTTCCATCATGTCCGGGCCGGCGATGTTCGAGGTGTCCAGGCGACGGATCACCTGGACGGCGGCCGCGCTGGCCACCTCACCGGCCGCGGCGCCGCCCATCCCGTCGGCGAGCAGGAGCAGATGCGGACCGGCGTACGCCGAATCCTCGTTGTTGCGGCGCACCCGTCCGACGTCGGACAGTGCGGCGTAGTCGAGCGACAGGGTCATGGACGGGCCTACTTCGCGATGTTCAGCGTCGTACGGCCGATCCGGATCGAACCGCCGATCTCGGCCGGAACCGGCCGGGTCACCCGCTGTCCGTCCAGATAGGTGCCGTTGGTGGAGCCGAGGTCCTCGACCCACCACTCGCCCTCGGACTGGAAGACCCGGGCGTGCCGGGTCGAGGAGTAGTCGTCGTCGAGGCGGATCTGGCAGTCCGAGCCGCGGCCGATCACGACCGGCTCGGAGACCAGGGTGGCGCCGACGCCGGCCTGCGGGCCGTCCGCGATGGTGACCGAGCCGGGCAGGCCCTTGCGCTTCTTCACCGGCTTGGCGGCCTTCGGCGTCCGGCCCGGCGCGGCGGCCGGCGCGGCGACCGCGCGGGCGTCCACCTTGGCGCCGAACAGGTCCGACCGGATCACCGACAAGACGGCGAGCACGAACATCCACAACAGGGCCAGGAACCCCAGTTTGATCAGGGTCAGCGTGAGTTCCGACATGGAAGTTCGGTCACCACCCGCTGCTCGGCGGCTGGGCGATCGGCTCGTCCGCGAGGCGCAGCGTCATGGTGGTGTTCCCGATCCTTACCGTAGATCCGTCGGTCAGTTCGGCCTCGGCGGCCCGGCGGCCGTTGACCAGCGTGCCGTTGGTCGAGCCGAGGTCGACGAGGACCACCCTGACACCTCCGGGACCCTCGGGCATCAACCGGATCTCCGCATGCCGCCGGGAGACGCCCGGATCGTTGATCTGGATGTCCGCGTCGGTGCCGCGGCCGAGCACCACCCCGGGCGGGTTGATCGGGCGGCGGCGGCCGTTCACCTCGAGCATCACCTGGGGGTGCCCCTGGCGGATCGGCTGCGCGGGCGGCGGCGGGACCGGGGCGCTCTGCATCACGGTCTGGCCCTCGTTCGGATCGGGGATGTATGGCTGCGGGGGTTGCGGCCGGGGACGTTGCGGCTTGCCGATGGTCGCACTGACCACCCGGAACTTCCCGGTCGGCAGGTCGTCCTGCTGGGTCAGCTCGATCTCCACCGGCCCGGAGAACGTGTACCGCTGGATGTCGGCGTGGTCGCGCAGCTCGTTGGCCAGCTCGTGGTTGAGCGTCCGGCCGTAGGCGTTGAGCCGCTCGAAGTCGTCCGGGCCGAGCTCGATGGTGAAGTGGTTCGGCACCAGCCGGCGGTCCCGGGACAGGATCCGGGCGGTGTTGTCGATCTCACGCTTGAGGGCGGCGGCGAGTTCGATCGGCTCCACGTCACCCTTGAACGCGCGCGCGAAGACACCACTCACGATGCCCTCCAGGCGCCGCTCGAAGCGCTGCAGCGGTCGCACGCGTCCTCCTCCACTCGTCGGTCGCCGGCTGGAGCCAACGATCGTGCTTGCCGTCCGGCGCCTCCAACAGGCTCGCCGTACGCCGCGCCCTCCGGTGTGGTGGGCACACCGGGTACGACGATCGATCGTATCGGGAGGTTCGACCGAACCCGCAATGTCAGAGTCTGCCGCAGGTCGTGCTAACGTTCTTCTCGGTCACGGAGAGCAGCTCGTGACCATGCGCGCGGGTGGCGGAATAGGCAGACGCGCACGGTTCAGGTCCGTGTGCCCGAAAGGGCGTGGGGGTTCAACTCCCCCCTCGCGCACAGCGTCTCTCTCCCGGTCAGATCTCTGGCCGGGAGTTTTTCTTTGCCCGATTCTGTTTCTGTCGGTGCGGCCCGCGATCGTTGAGTGATGACGGCGATACGGATTGCGATCGCCCAGCCGGAGATCACGGCTGACGCGCGGCCCTCGGCGGTGCGCCGGCCGCAGCCCTGCTCCGCTGGAATGGTTGAGGTAGCTGAGATAGAGCGTGTTCCGCTCGACGACGCGGGTACCGGGGGCCCGGTCAACCGATCACTGTCCTACCGGGAGGTTCTGATGGGCGCCGTACTGTGGATTCCACTGATGATCGTCGTCCTGCTGGCCGTCGGTTATTTGCTCTGGACACTCTTTGCCGTCGGGTGGGGTGCGTCCGGGGCAGCCAAATCAGCTACCGAGCCGGGCTCCGGAGAGACCGCTCCGCACACCACTGAACACACCAAGATCCGCGACATCGACACCGACCCACCCGCCGACTCCCGGCCCTGATGCCGACCGGCAGGGATTGTGGAACGGGATAGTGGACTCACTGACCTTCGTCGGTAACGCGACGACGCTGATCCGGGTGGGGTCGTTCACCGTGCTCACCGACCCGAATTTCCTGCACCAGGGGCAGCGGGCGTACCTGGGCAAGGGGCTGTGGAGCCGGCGGCTGAAGGAGCCTGCCCTGCAGCCGGAAGAGCTGCCAGGGCTGGATGTCGTCGTGCTTTCACACCTGCACGGCGACCACTTCGACCGGGTCGCCCGCCGGCGGCTCGATCGGTCGGTGCCACTGGTCACCACCGAGCCGGCAGCACAGCGGCTGCGTCGCTGGGGCTTCGCCGCCGAAGGGCTGCCGGTGTGGGAACGCTCCGAGCACCACCACGGCAACGAGTCACTGACGGTCGAGGCGCTGCCCGGCATCCACGGCCGCGGGGTGATGGCGAAACTGCTGCCACCGGTGATGGGGTCATTGCTGACCCATCGGGTCGATGGCGAGGTCCAGCGACGGATCTACCTGAGCGGCGACACGCTCACCGGTGACCATCTGGACGAGATCCGGGAACGACATCCCGATATCGACGTGGCGGTGCTGCACCTGGGCGGTACCAGGATCCTCTTCGCCACGGTCACCATGGACGGTCCTCAGGGCCTGGACTTCCTGGAACGGGTTCGTCCGCGGCTGGCGATCCCGGTTCACTACGACGACTACCGCGTGATGCGGTCACCTTTGTCGGATTTCCTGGACCGCGTCCGGACCAGCCCGGACCGCTGGCAGGTCGCGACGCCGGCCCGCGGCGAAACCTTCCCGCTGTAGGACTACCGGGTTGTGTCAGCTGGTGAGACGGACGGTTCGGCGCGGCGCTGGAGGGAACCGCCAGGTATGAATGTTTGGCCTGGTCGAAGGTATCCGTTGGGGGCGACGTACGACGGCGCCGGAACGAATTTCGCGCTGTTCTCGGAGGTGGCCGAACGCGTCGAGCTGGCGCTGATCGCGGACGACGGTACCGAGCAGCTTGTTCGGCTCACGGAAGTGGACGGTTTCGTCTGGCATGGCTATCTGCCGGCGGTGCAGCCGGGCCAGCGGTACGGGTTCCGGGTGCACGGTCCGTTCAACCCCGCCGAAGGGCATCGGTGTAACCCTTCCAAGTTGCTGCTGGATCCCTATGCGCGGGCGATCGACGGCGAACTCGACGGTGACGAGTCGTTGTTCAGCTACCGCTTCGGGAACCCGGCCGAGTTGAACACGATGGACAATCGCGAGCACACGATGTTGTCGGTGGTCACGAACCCGTTCTTCGATTGGGGCAACGACCGTCCGCCCGGCCATGCCTATCACGAGACGGTGATCTACGAGGCTCACGTGAAGGGACTGACCAAGACCCATCCGGGTCTACCGGAGGAGATCCGTGGCACGTACGCCGGGATCGGGCATCCCGTCATCATCGATCACCTCAAGCAGTTGGGAGTCAGTGCGATCGAACTGATGCCGGTGCACCAGTTCGCCCAGGACGGTCATCTGCAGGAGCGCGGGCTGTCGAACTACTGGGGGTACAACACGATCGGTTTCTTCGCGCCGCACAACGCCTATTCGTCGTTGGGTAGCCGTGGTCAGCAGGTGACCGAGTTCAAGACGATGGTGCAGGCGCTGCACGAGGCGGATATCGAGGTGATCCTCGATGTGGTCTACAACCACACCGCCGAGGGGAACGAGTTCGGTCCGACGCTGTCGTTCAAGGGCATCGACAACGCGGCGTACTACCGGTTGGTCGATGAGGACCGGTCGCATTACTACGACACCACCGGCACCGGGAACAGCCTGCTGATGCGGCACCCATATGTGCTGCAGCTGATCATGGACTCGCTGCGGTACTGGGTGACCGAGATGCACGTGGACGGGTTCCGGTTCGACCTTGCCGCTACCCTCGCGCGGCAGTTCCACGAGGTGGACCGGCTGTCGGCGTTCTTCGACCTGGTCCAGCAGGACCCGGTGGTCAGCCAGGTGAAGCTGATCGCGGAGCCCTGGGATGTCGGCGACGGCGGCTACCAAGTGGGCAATTTCCCGCCGTTGTGGACGGAGTGGAACGGTAAGTATCGCGACACCGTGCGGGATTTCTGGCGGGGTGAGGAGTACACCTTGGCCGAGTTCGCCTCCCGGCTGACAGGATCGTCAGATCTTTATCAGGACGACAGCCGTCGCCCATTGGCGAGTATCAACTTCATCACGGCACATGACGGGTTCACGTTGCGTGATCTGGTCTCGTACAACGACAAACACAACGAGGCGAACGGTGAAGGCGGCAACGACGGGGAGAGCCACAACCGTTCGTGGAACTGTGGTGTCGAGGGCCCGGCCGATGATCCCGCGGTGCTCGAGTTGCGGGCCAAGCAGCAGCGGAACTTCTTGACCACGTTGCTGATCTCGCAGGGCGTGCCGATGCTTGCGCACGGCGACGAGCTGGGCCGGACCCAGTCGGGCAACAACAACGTCTACTGCCAGGACAATGAGCTTGCATGGGTGAACTGGGATCTGACCGAGGAGCAGAAGGAGCTGCTGGAGTTCACCAGCCGGCTGGTCGAGCTACGCAACAACCATCCCGTACTGCGCCGTCGCCGGTTCTTCCACGGCGACACCGATGTCGACGGAGTCCGCGATCTTGTCTGGCTGACCCCGGAAAGCGCCGAGATGCAGGAAGACGACTGGCTTCGCGGCGGCAACGCGATCGCCGTTTTCCTCAACGGTGACGCGATCTCCGAGCCGGACCCTCGCGGCGAGCCGGTGGTCGACGACTCGTTCCTGATCCTGCTGAACAGTGGCGATCAGCCGAGGAACTTCAGGCTGCCGGCCAAGGAGCACGGCAAGTCGTGGGCGGTGGCGGTCGACGCCACGAAACCAACCGGGGCTGATGGCGGCACGGAGTACAAGGCGGGCAGTCCGATCACGGTCGAAGCGCACAGCGCTCTGATCCTCACCCGGCCGCGCAAGTCCCGCCGCCGGCTCCGCTGAGCCGGCGGGATCATCGACTCACTGGGAGAAGCCCTTGTTCTGGGTTGTTTCGTCGGCGACCCGAACGCCGTAGGTGTAGGCGAGCTTGCCGCCCAGCCAGCCGGAGGCACCCAGCACCGCCAGGGCGATCAGGGTGAGCACAAAGCCCAGCACGGTCGCTTCTTCAGAACCCTTGGCGGCCGCGTCCGGACGTTCGCCGATACCCCGGCGGGTCCCTGTAACCCTGCGGCTTCAGCTCGCATACGAGCCGGTCAGCGGGGTACCTCGGGCTCACCTGCTGACTCGTCGGAGAGCGGTTCGAAGGGAGCTGTCCATGCGTGCGATGGTCTATCGGGGTCCCTACCGGATCCGGGTCGAGGAGAAGGAACGGCCCCGGATCGAACATCCGGGCGACGCGATCGTCCGGGTCACCCGAGCCGCGATCTGTGGCTCGGACCTGCACCTGTACCACGGGATGATGCCGGACACCCGGGTCGGGATGACGTTCGGGCACGAGTTCGTCGGCGTGATCGACGAGGTCGGTCCGGCGGTCCGGACCCTGCAGCCGGGCGACCGGGTCATGGTGCCCTTCAACATCTTCTGCGGGACCTGCTACTTCTGCGCCCGCGGTCTGTTCGCCAACTGCCACAACGTCAATCCCAACGCGACCGCGGTCGGCGGGATCTACGGATATTCGCACACCTGCGGCGGGTACGACGGTGGCCAGTCGGAGTACGTCCGGGTGCCGTTCGCCGACGTCGGGCCGAGCATCGTGCCGGACTGGATGGACGACGACACCGCGGTGCTGCTGACCGACGCGGTAGCGACCGGGTACTTCGGTGCGCAACTCGGCGATATCGCCGAAGGCGACGTGGTGGTGGTCTTCGGCGCCGGCCCGGTCGGCCTGACCGCCGCGGCATCGGCTTGGCTGATGGGCGCCGGCCGGGTGATCGTGATCGACCATCTGGACTACCGGCTGGCCAAGGCCCGGACGTTCGCCCACGCCGAGACGTACAACTTCGCCGAACACGCCGACATCGTGGTGCTGCTGAAGAAACTCACCGACCACCTCGGTGCCGACGTGGCGATCGACGCGGTCGGCGCGGAGGCAGACGGCAACCTGCTCCAGCACATCACCTCGGCGAAGCTCAAGCTGCAGGGCGGTTCGCCGATCGCCCTGAACTGGGCGATCGACTCGGTCCGCAAGGGCGGCACCGTCTCGGTGATGGGTGCCTACGGTCCGATGTTCAGCGCGGTCAAGTTCGGCGACGCGATGAACAAGGGCCTGACGCTGCGGATGAACCAGTGCCCGGTGAAGCGGCAATGGCCGCGGCTGTTCGAGCACATCCAGAACGGCTACCTGAGGCCCACGGAGCTGATCACCCACCGCATTCCGCTCGAGCACATCGCCGAGGGCTATCACCTCTTCTCGGCCAAGCTCGACGGCTGCATCAAACCGCTCATCGTCCCGACCGCCGCGTGACCGACAGGAGTCCGAGATGACTTACACCTCCGAGCGTCCTCCGATCGCTGAGTCCAGCGCACAGCTTCGCGCCCGGATCCCGGGCTGGGGAGCCGACCTCGATCCCAGCGTCCGCCCCGCCGTCCCCAAGGAGGTCTACGATCCACACCCGTACGGCGCGGTCTGGGACTTCCCCGAGCGACAGCCGGAGCACTGGCCACGCGAGCGGTCGAACGAGCACGCGTTCGTCACCCCGGTCTTCGGTACGTCGTGCCCGCCGCACGGTGTCTCCGGAGCGATCCGCAAGTTCGCCTACCGCCGGTACAGCGAAGGACGCGCCGCGCACTGGCTGCTCCTGCTCGGTGCCGACCGGGTCGATGCCTTCGGCAGTACCGTCCGTTCCTTCGCCACCCGGCACCCCGACAACCTGATCGCGGAAACAGGAGTCGTGGCGGAGTTCAAGTACCACGGCATCCGCTCGCGGCGCGGCCAGAAGCGTGCTGATCTCAAGCACCAGCCGCTCGACCTCGTGGTCGTCAGCTGGCCGTGGATAGCCGCCGGCGTACTGGGTCTGCGGGCGGTCCGGCGGCTGTCGCGTCACATCCGGCGCTGACCGCCTTCGGGCCGGGCCGCGGCATAGATGTCCAGGCCACGGGTACTCGGGACAAAGTCCGCGGAGATCGGCTGGCGAGGAGATGTCGCGGTGGCGCTACGGATCGAGGACTACGGGCTCATCGGCGACCTGCACACCGCGGCGCTGGTGGGCCGGGACGGGTCCATCGACTGGCTGTGCCTGCCACGCTTCGACGCCGGGGCCTGTTTCGCCGCGCTGGTGGGTGACGAGCAGGCAGGTTTCTGGCGCCTCGCGCCGGCGGCCGGAGGCCTGTGCACGCGCCGCCGGTACCGCGGCGATTCGCTCATTCTGGAGACGGAGTGGGACACCCCAGAAGGCTCGGTGCGGGTGACCGACACGATGCCGCCGCGCGGGCAGGCAGCCGACGTCGTTCGCGTCGTGGAGGGTCTCAGCGGCCGGGTGCCGATGCGAACGGCCCTGAGGTTGCGTTTCGACTACGGGCGCATCGTGCCCTGGGTGCGGCACCTGGACGGGCAGCTCGCCGCAGTAGCAGGTCCCGATGCAGTGTGGCTCCGCACTCCGGTCCAGCTGCACGGCGAGGACTTCACGTCGTACGGCGAATTCTCGGTGGCGGCCGGCGAGCGAGTGCCGTTCGTTCTGACGTACCGGCCGTCACACGAACCGACACCGCAAGCGGTCGACCCGGACAAGGCCCTTGCCGACACGGAAGCGTTCTGGACCTCATGGATGCGCGGTTTCCAGTACAAGGGCCGGTGGGACGAGGTGGTACGCCGTTCCCTCATCGTGCTCAAGGCCTTGACCTACGCGCCGACCGGCGGGATCGTCGCCGCCGCCACCACGTCTCTACCCGAGCAGTGGGGCGGCCCACGGAACTGGGACTACCGGTACTGCTGGTTGCGGGATGCAACCTTTGCTTTGCAGGCGCTGCTGGGAACGGGCTTCGTCGCAGAGGCGAAGGCGTGGCGGGAGTGGCTGCTCCGGGCGGCTGCCGGTGATCCAGCAGACCTTCAGATCATGTACGGCATCGACGGAACGCGGCGCCTGCCGGAGTACAAGCTGGACTGGCTGCCGGGTTACGAGGGCGCGACTCCCGTCCGCATCGGCAATGCCGCCTCCGGACAGTTCCAGCTCGACGTCTGGGGCGAGGTTCTCGACGGGTTGCACGAGGCCCGGTCGGCCGGACTGGCGGTCGAGGAGGATGCGTGGGATCTGCAGCGGGCGTTGCTGGACTATCTGGAAGGCCACTGGGCGGATCCGGACAACGGGCTGTGGGAGGTCCGCGGCGACCGCCGGCACTTCGTGCACTCGAAGGTGATGGCCTGGGCCGGCGTGGACCGGGCCGTCCAGGCGATCGAGCGGTTCGGCCTCGACGGTCCCGTCGACCGGTGGCGCGCGACCCGCGACGCCATCCATGCCGAGGTCTGTGAACGCGGGTTCGACGCCGACCGCAACACGTTCACCCAGTTCTACGGTTCCCATGGGCTGGATTCGGCGCTACTGCTGATTCCCCGGGTGGGGTTCCTGCCGTGGGACGACCCGCGGGTAGCCGGAACTGTTGATGCGGTGCAGCGCGAGCTGTGCCACAACGGTTTCTTGCTGCGCTACCAGCCGCAGGCCGACGGCAACGTCGACGGCCTGCCGGGCACCGAAGGCGCGTTCATCACCTGCACGTTCTGGCTGGCCGAAGCACTGTTCGGCATCGGCCGCCAACAGCAAGCCCAGGAGCTGTTCGAACGGCTCGTGAATCTGCGCAACGACCTCGGCCTGCTGAGCGAGGAGTACGACCCGGCGACCGGGCGGCAGCTCGGGAACACTCCCCAGGCATTCAGCCACGTCGGCCTGGTCAATGCCGCTCGGCACCTGTTCTCCAGCCCGCCATCCTCCGAAAGGTGAGTACTGATGCGCGCCCTGACCGTGACCCCGCTGCAGAAGGACTCCTTGGCCGTCTCCGACGTGCCTGACCCGCAGCCCGGCGACGGTGACCTGCTCGTCGACGGGCTTGCCGTCGGGGTGTGCGGCACCGACAAGGAGATCGCCGCCGGCGAGTACGGCTGGGCGCCACCTGGACATGACCGGCTCGTCGTCGGGCACGAGTCCCTCGGCCGGGTGCGCACTGCTCCACCCGGGAGCGCCTTCAGCACCGGAGACTTGGTCGTCGGTGTCGTCCGGCGCCCCGATCCGGTGCCCTGCGGAGCCTGTGCCCACGGACAGTTCGACATGTGCCGCAACGGGCGCTACACCGAGCGCGGTATCAAGGAGATCGACGGCTACGCGGCAGAGCAGTGGTCCGTCGAGGCGGATTACGCCGTCAAGCTCGATCCGCGTCTGGCCGATGTCGGAATGCTGATGGAGCCGACCAGCGTCGTCGCCAAAGCGTGGGACGAGGTCGGCAAAGTAGGCGCCCGAGCCTGGTTCGAACCCACTACCGCACTCGTCACCGGCGCCGGTCCCATCGGCCTCCTGGCCGCCCTGCTCGGTGTGCAGCGTGGCCTCGAGGTGCACGTCCTCGACCGCGTCACCGGCGGTCCGAAACCGGCGCTGGTCGGAGACCTCGGCGCCACCTACCACCACGGTGACATCAACGACGTGGCTGCCGACCTCAAGCCCGACGTCGTCATCGAGGCCACCGGCGCCGGCCCGGTGATCTTCGGTGCCGCGGCCCACACCGCGCCGTACGGCGTCGTCTGCCTCACCGGGGTGTCGTCGGTCGGTCGTCCGCTCACCATCGACGCGGGTTCGCTCAACCGCGACATCGTGCTGGAGAACGACGTCATCATCGGCTCCGTCAACGCCAACCTCGCGCACTACGCCGCCGCCGCGGATGCACTGGCCAAGGCCGACACCGGCTGGCTGTCCCGGCTGATCAGCAGGCGGGTTCCGCTGGAACGTTTCGCGGAGGCCTTCACCGCTCGGGACGACGACGTGAAGGTCGTCATCACCCTCGACGCCTGATCCCTCAGATCTCTGGCCGGGAGTTTTTTCTTTGCCCGATTCTGTTTCTGTCGGTGCGGCCTGCGATCGTTGAGTGATGACGGGGATACGGATTGCGATCGCCCAGCCGGAGATCACGGCTGACGCGCGGAAGAACGGGGCCGAGGTTCGGCGGCTGATGAAGCAGGCGGCGGCCGGGAAGGCCCGGCTGGTGCAGTTCCCGGAGGGGCTGCTCTCGGGCTATGCCAAGGAGCAGATCCAGGACTGGGCCGACGTCGACTGGGCCGCGGTCCGCGACGAGCTCGAGCAGATCATGGCGCTTGCCGCGAAGCTGAAACTCTGGGTCGTCCTCGGCTCCGCGCACCCGCTCACCCCGCCGAACCGGCCGCACAACAGCCTCTACGTGATCTCCGACACGGGCAAGATCGTCGACCGGTACGACAAGCGCTTCTGCTCGCAGACCGAGATCACGCAGTACTACAGCCCCGGCTTCGAGCCGGTCGTCTTCGACGTCGACGGTTACCGGTTCGGCCTGATGATCTGCGTCGAGATCAACTTCCCGCACCTCTTCTCGGAGTACGAACGCCTCGGCGTCGAGTGCCTGCTGCTCTCGGCGTATCCGGTCGACTCGATCTTCGAGGTCAAGGCCCGCGCGTACGCCGCGATCAACGCCTACTGGATCGCCATGTCGCTGCCCGCCCAGACCCACCACCTGATGCCTTCGGGCCTGATCACCCCCGCCGGCACCTACGCGGCCCTGGTGTCGGCCGCCGACCTGGTCATCGCCGACCTCAACCGCGACGACCCGTCCCTGCACATCCCCCTCCACCTGGCCCGCCCCTGGCGCACCACCGCCCTCAAAGGCGACCTCTACAAAACCCGCCGAGTCACCGACCCCCGCTCCACCAACCGCACCACGGTCTAAACGCTCGTGCTGCGGCCGAGGTAGGTGACGATGTCGGCGCCGGGGACCGGGATGTGGTGGAAGCCGAGGCGGTCGTAGAAGGCTCGGGCCGGAGTGTTCGCAGTGAGCATGGTGAGGTGGATGGCGGGGACGCCCTTGGCGGCAAGGGTGTTGAGCAGGCGGGTCATCAGGGCTCGGCCGTGGCCGGCGCCTTGGTACTCCGGGAGTAGGTCGATGTGGAGGTGCGCGGGGTAGTCCGCGACCTCGGGGATGACAAGTCGTTCGGGGTTGTGGAGAAGGCCGATCATCTGTTCGGTCGGTGTCTCGGGTGGTCCGGTCAACGGCCCGTACTGCGGTACACGGGGCAGCCAGTCGATTCGCCAGCGGCGGGCGAAGGACGGGGTGGCCGCGCAGCCGATGACGTAGCCGACCGCCCGCTCGCCGTCGTCCAGAACGAAGGCGAGTTCCGGCTCGAGGTCGACGTACGGGAACGCGAAGATGCTCGGCATCAGGTCGAGGTCGGGGTAGAGCGATCGGGAGTCGCCGCCGTTGTCCGCCGTACGGACGCAGATGTCGGCGACGGCGGCTCGATCGGTCGGCCGGTACGACCGGATCTCAGGCATGAAACCCCTCCAGACAAACAGGCGTGAGAGCGCTCCCAAACCATACTCGACGCCGCCTCTGAAGATGCGTGCTAATTTTTGAACGTGCGTACAGAAAATGAGACCTTCATCGAAGCGGCCCGTCGGGCCCAGCTCGCCGACTGCGCGATCGACGTGATCGCCGAGAGCGGTATCGGCAAGGCATCGATGGCCCGGATCGCCGAGCGGGCAGGCGTGAGCGTCGGCGTGATCTCGTACCACTTCGGCAACAAGGCCGGCCTGATCGCGGCCGTCGTCGACCAGGTCGCCAAGACGGCGGTCGCGCTGATGGAGCCGCGGATCGTCGCCCAGCCGTCGGCGGCCGACGGCCTGCGAACGCTGATCACCAGCAACCTGGAGTTCATGCGCCTGCACCCGAACGCGTTGCGGGCGCTGCTGGAGATCATCCGCGCCGACGACGGGGTGTACGCCGCGCAGGGCTCGCAGGCGATCTCCGACGTCGAGAAGGTCCTGCACTGGGGGCAGGCGTCCGGCGAGTTCGGCACCTTCGACACCCGGGTGATGGCGACCACGATCCGGGCCGCGATCGACGCCGTACCGACGCTGCTCAGCCGCGGCGACGACCTCGACCTGACCGCGTACGGCGAGGAGCTCGCCGACCTCTTCGACCGCGCGACGCGGAAGGAAGGCACCTGATGGAAGCGCTGGAGCTACTCGGACTCGGCAAGGCCTTCGGAACCCAGAAGGCCGTGGACGACCTCAGCCTCGCAGTACCGCAGGGCTCGTTCTTCGGCCTGCTCGGCCCGAACGGCGCCGGCAAGACCACCTCGCTGTCGATGGCGGTCGGCCTGCTCCGGCCCGACACCGGTACGGCGAAGATCTTCGGCGTCGACGTCTGGGCCGAGCCGGTCCGGGCGAAGGGGCTGGTCGGCGTGCTCCCGGACGGTCTCGGGATGCCGGAGCGGCTGACCGGTCGCGAGGTCCTCACCTACCTCGGCCTGTTGCGCGGACTGCCGGCCAGCGAGGTCGCCGCCCGTACGACGGAGCTGCTCGAAGTACTGGAGCTCGATCACGAGGACGACAAGCAGGTGATCGGCTACTCGACCGGGATGCGGAAGAAGCTCGGGCTCGCGGTCGCGTTGCTGCACGCCCCGCGCCTGCTGGTGCTCGACGAACCCTTCGAGGCGGTCGATCCGGTCTCGGCGGCGACCATCCGGACGATCCTGAACAGGTTCATCGCCGGCGGCGGCTCGGTGGTGATGTCGAGTCATGTGATGGCGCTGGTCGAGCAACTCTGCGATCGGGTCGCGGTGGTCGCCGACGGCAAAGTGGTTGCCTCCGGCACCATTTCCGAGGTGCAGGCAGGCGGATCGCTCGAGGATGCCTTCGTGTCCCTGGTCGGGGCGTCGACCCGTGGCGCCGAGGGGCTGGCATGGCTCTCGGTCTGATCCACGCGACCTCGCAGACGCTGGTCCGGATGCGGCTAGCCGCCCTGCGGCATGCGCTGCGCGACAAGAACCGGGTCTCGTGGGTAGCAGGCGGTGCGTTCCTCGGCCTGGTGCTCGCGGGTGGAACCATCTGGATTGCTGCTCGCGGTGACACCGACCTGGTTGCAGTGGCGGTGACTGTTTGGGCACTGGGCTGGATCGTCGGTCCGCTGTTCGCCGGCGGCGGCGACGAGACGCTCAAGCCGGAGTACTTCACCATCCTGCCGCTGCCGCCGCGAACCTTGTCGGGCGGACTACTCGCAGCCGCTCTAGCCGGCTTCGCGCCCGCAGTGAGCTTCGTGGCGCTGCTCTGCCTGGTGGTGGTCGGTAGTCAGCTCTCCTTCGGAGCGCTGTTGATCGCGCTGCCTGCCGTGGTGTTGCAGTTGCTCTCATTCGTGCTGGCGTCGCGGCTGGCAGTTGCTGTGTACGGCGTACTGCTGCAGGTGCGGGTCGGCGCGGTCATAGCTGCACTGGTCAACGCGTTCATCCTCGCGTTCACGGCGCAGGGCTGGGCATTGATCGCTGCGTTCATCAGCACCGATGTGCAGGGGACTGTCGCTCACGCAGCCCGGATTGCACCGTCTGGTTGGGGTCTGGCAGCAGTAGAGGCCGCCGGACGAAACGACTGGCTGCAGGTCGCCGTAGCACTAGCCGGGCTTGTGCTACTCAACGCACTGATGTTCGTCGCCTGGTCAGCGCTGCTAGTACGCCGTACGACGGCGACGCGCGCCGGCGTACGGGTTCGTCGCCCACTGTCGGCCGCTACTGCTGGCGGTGCTGCCGGAGCCAAGGAGATTCGCTCCTGGACCCGGGACCTGCTCTACGGGCACCGCGCGGTCTTCGCGATCGCCTATGGATTGTTCTTCTGCCTCATGCCGCTCGCGGTCGGCTGGAAGGCCATGCTTCCGTGGGCCGGCGCCGCTGCCGTAGTGATGGGCGGCGCGATGTTCTCCAACCTCTACGGCTCCGAGGGCACTGCCTTCTGGATGACGGTGATGACGCCCGGTTCGGCCAGAGCCGACGTCCGCGCCAAGCAGCAGTCATTCCTGCTCGTGTTCGGTCCTCCGAGCCTGCTGATCACCCTGCTGCTCACCTGGTGGTCCGGCTCGAGCAGTGCCTGGCCGCTGGCGCTCAGCACACTGCCGGCAGTCCTCGGCGGCGCAACCGGCCTGATCCTTGCCTCCTCGGTCTACTCACCAGTGCCGACCACAGATGCTCACAAGCGCTCCGGCAATCCCTTGAACTCGGGTGAGAACGAAGGCGAGACGATGGGCCTCGTCTACGTGATGCTCGTCCTGATCTCGCTCACCGGTGCTCCCGCATTGCTGGCCGCCATTGCCTGGTCGTGGTGGGGTATCCCGATCGGCCTCGCCACCGGCGTACTCAGTTGGTGGTACTTCGGCAGGCTGGCCACCCATCGGTTGGAGAAGCGGGGTCCTGAGTTGCTCACGCTGCTCCGGCACGGCCGCCAGCCAGGTCAGCAGGCAGCCGCGTCGTCTCTGTCGAGCAAACTGCAGCAGCTTCCCCCGTGGCGACGCACGTTGGCCGGCCTCTGCCTGGGGTTCGGGGCCATCCCGTTGATCCCGCAGGCCGTAGTACCGGCTGTCTTCAAGCTGAACGATGTCGATGCGAAGGCTTGGTTCCTCGCGCTCTATGTGTCCGGGCCCTGGCAGTGGCCGGTGATTGTGGGCATGGCTTCGCTGGGCCTCGGCATGTATGCGTTCGGCGGACTGACCTACTACCGGGCCGGCAAACTCAAGTCACCGCAGATGGAGGCGCCGGAGGATGCGGGCGGCGGGGGCGCGGTGGCGGCCTAGGCGGGTGGTGAGGGCGGTGGGATGGCTGCCGGGGTGGCGGTGGTCTCCGCGGTGTGGAGTGGTGTTGCCCGCGCCCAGCAGCATCCAGGCGGCGAGAACGGCGGCGGCAGCCAGGCCGACGAGGCCGGCGTAGTCAGTCCAGTGCATGGTGTTCTCTCTCGATGGCGGCTCGGGCGGGAGTCTCGCGATTGCGTCCTTCACCGGTAGTGACGGAGTTGCGCGGGTTTCGTGATGGCACTCCGGTGCCAGGAGTGCCAGAGAGCCCTGTTGGCCCAGATGTGCCGGATCTTGGCCGAAAATGCTCGCCACTGCGTTGGATCGCCTGGTTAGGTTGAGCTTCGAGCACGGGAGGGGAGGCGACGATGCACGACGGGTTGCTGGACGCCCGCGAGGAGCAGGCCTATCGGTTGCTGGTCGGGTTGTCCGTCGCCAGGTCGGCCGAACTGGCCGAGGTCGCGGAGCTCCCGCAGCAGGAGGCCGACGAGGTGCTGCAGCGGCTGCAGGCCAAGGGGCTGGTCGCGATCCAGCCCGGCGAGGAGCCGGTCTTTCGCCCGCTGCCGCCTGACGTCGCGCTCGGTACAACGTTGTTACGGCGGCAGGAGTCGCTGGAGTCTGCGCGCAAGACCGTCGCGTCGCTGAGCGAGGAGTTCCGGGCCAGCGCGAGTCGCCGCGACGCGCATCATCTGGTCGAGGTGATCGTCGGCGCCGCCCCGCTGCGGGACCGGCTCCGCGATCTGCAGAACTCGGCCCGCGAGGAGATCCTCTGGTTCTGCCGGGCCAATCCACTGGCGATGCAGGGTGCGGACAACACCGAGGAGTACGGCGCGCTGAGCCGCGGCGTACGGTATCGCGCTATTTACGAGCGGGCTCTGCTGGAGACGCCTGGTGAGTTGGACAGCATTGCCGAAGGTGTCGGTTGGGGTGAAGAGGCCCGGACGCTACCGACTTTGCCGGTGCGGCTGGCCATCGTGGACCGGGCTACTGCTGTATGCCCATTGGTGCGCGACAACGAGCTCGGCATCGGTGAGCCCACGGCCGCAGTGATAGGCCGTGGGCAATTACTGGACGCACTGCTTTCGCTCTTCGAGAGCCACTGGGAGCAGGCGACGCCAGTGAAGCTGCAGGGCGGAGAGCAGCAGGGTTCGGACGGGCTGGATGACTCGGAGCGGTTCCTGCTGTCGCTGATGGTTGCCGGAGTACCGGACAAGTCCATTGCATCCCAGCTCGGCATCAGCCGCCGGACGGTGCAACGCCGACTCGATCGGATGATGGCGCTGGCCGGTGTGGACACCCGGACTGGGCTGGCGTTCCAAGCAGCTAAGCGAAGCTGGCTGTAGACACAAGGGCGCGGGCAGTCTGCTACCTGCCCGCGCCCTGTGCTCACTTCAGTCCGTAGGCCCGGATGACCGTCTGGCTGATCTTGTTGCCCATGTTGTCACCGGCGACGACCCGGAGAGAGACAGTCCCCTTGCCTGCCGGTACTACGGCGACGTAGTGACCGTGGGTGCCGACAGTGACGATCCGCCGCCACGTCTTGCCCTCGTCGAACGACGCCTGCGCCTGCAGCCAGGTAGAACGAGGCGTGGCGACTCCTGCCTGCTGGTGAACCTTGAATCCGATCAGGTGCGGCCGTGCTGCCACCCGTCCGTTCAGATCCGTCGGCACCTCGTAGTCCACCTGCAGCAACGGCAGCGCGGTCGCAGTGGTCTCCGAGGCCTTCTTGGACCGGAAGTCCCAGACCGTACGAGTACTGGTCCCCCAGTTCCACTCACCGTCCGGATCCACCCGTGCCGTCGACAGGTCCAGCTTGTAAGCCGAATCGCCGCTGCTCGTGATGACGTCCTGCCAGGCATCGGGCAGCTCCGATACCACCTGACCGTCTCGGCTCAGCACTGCCGAAGCAGACGTGGTCTCACCAACCGTGTAGTGCCCGGCAGCGTCCACGAACGACGGGATCCGCAGCGACAACCTGTCACCGGTCCTGGTGGACACCAGGCCAGGTGCGGCCGCCGGACGAACCACCGGACCGAACCAGGTCTCCTTGGTGGAACCAGGGCGGTACGACTGCGGCACGGAGGTCATCCCACCGGCTAGCGGGTTCATCGAGTCCCAGGTGAAGAGGTGGTGTACCCGGTGCTGCCAGAGCGAGTCGCCGGTCGTCACCCACTCCTCGCGGACCTTCGGAGTCTCGACGAAGCGCTGCTGGTCGTTCCAGGAGTACGTCTGCCACGGCCGCCAGCCGAACCGCTGCTCCTTGGCCCAGTTGAAGCCACCGTTGTCGGCGTACGAGGTGGTCACTCGCGCACTGTTCGCGGCACTCACCTTGTAGGTGATCTTCGCGGGGATCCGGCCGGCCGAGACCTGCTGTACGTCGTACAGGTAAGGGCTGGAGGTGGTCAGCATCAGGTCGATCGTGGCGTGGCCCTTGCGGGCCCGGTCGATCAGCTTCTGGCCGTCCTTGGTGGTGGTGACCATTGCCGGGATGGGTTCGCGCTCGCCGGTCGGGTTCCAGACGGTCCAGGCCGACCAGTCCGGCGGCCGGACCAGGATGACGCCTGCGGCACCGGCTTGGGCTGCGGCAGCGATCTGCGCCTCCTCGTCGCCGTCCTCACTGTCCTTCAGTACGGCGATCGCGCCCTTGACGACCGTTGTGGTCAGCGGGAATTGCTTCTTGCCGGCCAGGGACGGCGACTGGTGCAGCAGGTTGATGTCCAGTGGCCCGGAGACGCCAGGGATGGACGCCTGCACGATCGGTGCCGCCAGCTGCCAGCGGGACGAGAACTCGAAGCTGCCGTCGGCGACCGGCTTGGTCGGCGTGACCAGGACCTGCTTGACCGTGCTGAAGTGCATCACGCCGTGAGCGATGCTGCGGCCGTTGCCGTACACGCGGTGCACGTAGTAGCTCAGCACTGCCTGCTGCTCCGACGGCTTGGGCGTCTCGATCGTGATCGGAACCGCCTTGCGTGCGTCGATCACCACCTCGATGTCCTTGTTCACCACGACGTTCGGGTCGGTGAACAGGCTGACCTTCTCGTCCTGCGGGTCGTTGTTCTCGACGAGCGAGTGCAGCAGGTACGTGCCTTCCTCGACCACGGCCTCGTAGCTGCCACCCTCACCGATCCACGCCAACGTGTCGGACCGCGAGTTTTCGCCGTACAGAGAGACCACCGGTACGCCGGTTGGCTTGCCGTCGAGGCCGACTGCTCGCAGGGTGACCGTGTGGCTCGGTCCCTGGCGCAGTGCTCCGACTGCGGTGTGCGTGAGGATGCCGTCGGGGCCAGTGGCAACGATCCAGCCGCTGTAGAGACCACGGCCGAGCTTGGTCGCGTCCACTGCCACCGGTACGTCGGTGCTTCCGCCCGCCGGCACAGTGATGCTGCTGGGCACCGTGAACGCGTCGGTCTCGGGGGTGTGCGAGTCCAGGTTGTCCACTGCGGCCTTGAGGTCCAGGGTGACCGGTGCGGTGCTGTCGTTCCGGTAGGTGACGGTCCTGGTAGCGGACTCGTTCGCCAGAGCGAAGTCGGCCACGCCAGTTGCGAACACCTTCTGTGAGATGGCTCGAGCCACGTCGACTCGGCCGGCGCCCTGTGCGTAGACGGTCTGGTCGGCAGCGGTCTTCGCGGTACTGACCAGTGCTTCCTTCAGGCGGTCTGCCTTCCAGTCGGGGTGTGCCTGAGCCATCAGGGCGGCAGCGCCTGCCACGTGCGGCGTGGCCATCGACGTACCGGAGGCTGCCGTGTAGAGGTCGTCCAGCGGCTGGCCCATCTCGGTACCGGCGGCGCGGGCCGCGACGATGTCCACACCAGGTGCGGTGATCTCCGGCTTGAGGCCACCGTCGCCGAGCCGCGGTCCGCGACTGGAGAAGTCGGCCAGCTTGTCGTCCCGGTCGACCGCGCCGACCGTGAGCGCGGAGGTGGCGGCGCCCGGCGTACCGACCGTCTGGTCCGCGCCCTCGTTGCCGGCGGCAACTACGAACAGCATGCCGGTGCGAGCGGTGATGTCGTTGACCGCCTGGCTGAGCGGGTCCGTGCCGTCGGTGGCTTCGCCGCCGAGACTCATGTTGACCACCTTGGCGCCCTCGGCGGCGGCCCACTCCATGCCGGCGATGATCCCCGAGTCGTAGCCGTAGCCGTCGTCACCGAGCACTTTGCCGATCAGCAGGTCGGCCTTGGGCGCTACCCCCTTGCGCGTGCCGCCCGCACCGGCTCCGGTGCCCGCGATGGTCGCAGCGACGTGTGTGCCGTGACCGAAGTGGTCGACAGTTCCGCTGGGGCTGTCGGAGAAGTCCACGGCCTTCTTGACCTTGCCGACAAGGTCAGGGTGGTTGGCGTCGACACCTGTGTCCAGCACTGCGACAGAGACGCCAGTGCCTTCGTAACCGGCCTGCCAAGCAGCAGGAGCGCCGATCTGCGGCACGCTCCGGTCGAGTACCGCCTTGACCTTGCCGTCCAGCCACACCTTGGTGATGCCGCTGTTGAGCGCGCGAGCCGTCTGCGAGGGCTTCAGCGACTGCCAGAGCGAGGTGAGCTCGCCCTTGCCGGCCCGGATCGCGGTGGCGCCGATCGACGGGAGCTGCCGGACGGTCGTCGTACCGGCGAGTGACTGGGAGCGGGCGGTGCTCTGGTCGGCGTACCGCACGATGAGCGGGAGGCTGCTGGCGGTCGAGTCGCCGAAGCCGTCGGCGATCAGCTCGTTCACGTCGAACAGGTTCGCGTCCAGGACGCCACTGGAGATGTACGGCACCGCGTCACTCGGCAGGACGCGCAGCCCGCCGTCCACCTCGATGGTGTGGAACGCGATCCGCTCCCGGCCGGGCGCGGGGGTCACCGAGGCGGCCTTCTTCCCACCGCCGGCGTCGGACACCTGCACGACGTCGCCGGTGACCAGCGTGACCTTCTGTACGCCGGACGCGGGGCCCGCCGTGGTGCGCGGGGTGGCCCGGCCGGAGCCGGGTGGAGCAGCGGTCGCCGGGAGCGCCGTCGTACTGATGACCAGAACTGCCGCGAGGATGGCGGCACGTTTCTTCGGGGAGGACATGGGTGGGACTCCTTCGAGAGGTTAGGGGCAAGCACCTCTTCCGAGTGAGTCTGCGGCCGCCCCACCCCGTTCCACCCTGTCCACCCCTGCCGTCCCTGCGCCATGTCCCAACAACGCCAGGTCTGTGGACGAGGACGCAGGTACCTACAGCGACACCTGGCGGAAGTCTCCGCTCGAGGTGAAGAAGTGCTCGAGGACGGCCGCGAACGACTGTGGGTCAGCGACGTGGGTCTCGCCGTCGATGGTCCGGCGCTCGGCGTTCGGTAGTGCTGCGGCGATCGTGTCGGCGGCCTCGTCGAAGAAGCTGGGCCGCAGACCTTCGAGGTGCGGGTCGGGTCCCCCGCCGGTCGCCACGAGGACGGGTTGCGTGATGCGGGCCAGTCGCCCGACCGGTGGCTGCCCGTCCCCGAGGCAGGCTGCGTCGTACGCCAGGGTGGGCGCCAGCACCTCGAGTCCGGGCCAGAACGATGAGCTGCGTGCTCCTGAGACGTCCTCTTCGGACGATCCCGCGAGCCGCATGAACAGCTCGACGGCGTCCGCGTGCCGCCCGTCGGCGAGTAGGACGGTCAGTTGGTCGACGTACTCCGCCCAGTGCCGCACCATCGCGTCGTCGGCCATGTACGGCACCTCGTAGACCGCGACCGAGTCGACCGCGAGCCCGGAGGCGGCGGCTTCGAGCGCGAGTGCGCCGCCCGACGAGGCGCCGAAGAGACGGCTCGACCGGCCGGCCTCGCCGATCAGCGCATCGATGTCCTCGATCTCGCGCTGCAGGGCGTACGGCGCCGTGTCGCCGCTCTCGCCCCGCCCGCGGCGGGCGTAGTTGTACGTGGTGAAGTGCCGCGCGAGCTCCGCCGCCAGCGGCTCGTTCTCCGAACCGTCGTCGAGCCCACCGCCGACCAGGATGACCACCGGCCCCGATCCACGGCGCTCGTAGGCGATCCGCGTCCCGTCCTTCGACCTCACGACGTCCATTCCTGACTCCCCTCGGCAGGTGCGCTCACAAGCTGCCGAGATCGTGCGCCGGCGCAGGTTCGCGCCGAGCAGCACGTCGGCGTACGAGCTGACCGAACGCGGCCGCGCGCTGGAGCCCGTGCTGGCGGCGATCAGGCAGTGGGGCGCCGAACTCCCGGTCGACGAGGCGAACCCGGACCTGGGCGCCGATGCGCTGTTTTTCGCGCTCAAGTCCACGTTCGATGCCGAGCTCGCCGATGGGCTCGACGCGGTAGTCCAGCTCGACGTCGGTCACGACCGGTTCCGGGTCGAGGTCGGCCAGGGGCGGCTCGGGATCGCCCGCGGCGAGGTCGCGGACCCCGACGCCGTCATCACCGTGGACGCACCAGCCCTTCAGTCCCTCGCGTTCACCGACCGTCGCCTCCTGGACGCTGAACAGGCCGGCGAAGTCACGCTGTCCGGCAACCGCGAAGCGGCCGAACGCTTCTTGAACTGCTTCCCGATGTCTGTTCGGTCCTGATTCGTTCGCTGGTGGGTACCCAGTTACTCGCCGATCTTTTTGGAGCGGAGGAGGATTTTGGTGGTGAGGGGGACTCGGGTGCCGCCGGTGGGCAGTTGGGAGACGACTACCCAGTTGCGGTCGTTGATGAGGAGGCGGCCCTTGCCGGTGGCGTCTTCTTCGGTGAGGTAGAAGAAGCCTGCGGCTTGCATGGTGTCCTGGGCGAGTTGGTGGTTGACCCCGACGACGTCAGGGACAACGCCGCTGGCACCTGTTGGTGTTGAGGTCGGCGTCGGGGACGGAGTCGCGGTGACTGTGACGGTGGGAGGGCCGACCGGCTCTCCGGTGCCACAGGCGGTGCCGGCGACTAGTAGGAGCGTGCCGCATCCCAATATCGAACCGATTCGCAGTACGCGCACTGTAACCACCTCCTCCTTCGACGGTAACCGGTGCAGGATCAGAACATGACGGCACAGCAGGTGGTTCGTAGGTGGGCTTGGCTCGGCACGCTGGTGATCGGTAGTGCGCTGTACCTCGCAGTGCTCGCAGTGCTGTCCGATACGGGCAACCCGAACCTCTTCCCGACGCTGATCCTGCTCGGCGCGCTCGTCGTACCGCTGACCTTCGTCACGTTCGCAGCGGGCCGCTCTGGTCGCTGGCTGATCGACGGGCCGACGCTGGGCGGCGCACTGATCTTCGGCGGCGTCATCGGGGTCGTGGTGGCCGGCCTGCTCGAGTACGACGCGATGCGGAAGCTCGGTGCGCTGCCGATGCTCGGGGTCGGCCTGATCGAGGAGGCCGCGAAGCTGGTGATCCCGGTCGTGCTGGTGCTGTTCTTCGGGCACCGGTATCGCTCGGTCGGTGGCGGCATCGTCATCGGGGTCGCGGTCGGCACGGGGTTCGCCGTACTGGAGACGATGGGATACGCGTTCGTCGCGCTGCTCCAGTCCGGCGGCAACGTCGGTGCTGCCGAGCAGACGCTGTTCATCCGCGGTCTGCTCTCGCCCGCCGGACACGCCGCCTGGACCGGGCTGACCTGCTGGGGACTCTGGCGGTTCGCCGTACAGCCGACCGGGAAGCGGTTCCTGGGCTTCGTCGGCCTGTACGCCGTGGCGGTCGCGCTGCACACCACCTGGGACGGGATCGGCGGCCGGGTCACGTACGCCGTGGTCGGGGTGATCAGCATCGGCCTGCTGCTCTTCGGGCTGAAGAGTGCCCAGCGCGGTGAGGCCATTTCTGGATCTTTTGTCCAATGAGGATGTAATGTCCACAGCATGGCCCACCCCCTCGCCCCTGTCTGTGAAGCCGTGGCGTTGCTGCTGTCGCCGCACGCCGAGGTGGTGCTGCACGATCCGGAGACCGACGAGATCCTCGGCATCTGGAACTCGCTCTCGGACCGGGCGGCCGGCGATCCGTCGTTGCTGGGCGAGCTCACCGAGCTGACCGAGACCGGGCCCGACGTCTACGGTCCCTACCCGAAGTCGCTGCCCGACGGCCGGCGGCTGTCCAGCGTCAGCGCGGTGGTCCGGGACGCGGCCGGCAAACCCGAAGCCGTGTTGTGCGTCAACGTGGACCGGACGGCGTTCGAGGAGGCCGGCCGGATCCTGGCGGCCTTCGCCGCACCCATGACCGGGCAGCCCCGCGTGTTGTTCGAGCACGACTGGACCGAGACGCTGAACGACCTCGTCGGTGGTTTCGTCCGCGAGCGTGGTGTCGCCGTCGATCGGCTGACCAAATCGGACCGGCTGGAACTGCTCGCCCGGCTCGACAAGGCAGGCGTCCTCAGCCAGCGCAGATCCGTGCCGGCGGTCGCGCGGGCCCTGCGGATCTCCCGGTCCGCCCTCTACCAACTGCTAGCGCAGGCACGCAAGGAGCCGAACGATGCCGACCCTTCCTGACTTCAAGCTGGAGACCTACTTCTCGCGGTGGGAGTTCAGCGCGCGCTATCACCTGACCGCGTCCGACGCCCAGACCGTCGCCGTCTCGGAGCTGCTCGAACTGGCCGACGACGACGGCCGGCGCCGTTGGGAGACGCTCGCCCTCGGCTACACCGAGACACGAGGGCTGCCCGCGCTCCGGGAGGAGATCGCCCGCACGTACGACGTCGTCGTACCGGAGGACGTGTTGTGTTTTGCCGGGGCAGAGGAAGCGCTCTATCTCGCCATGAACGTTCTGCTCGACGTCGGCGATCACGCGGTCGTGCTGACGCCGAACTATCAGGCGGCCGAGACGATCCCGCTCTCGCGGTGCGAAGTGACCGGGGTTGCGTTGCGGGCGGATGACGATTGGTCGCTCGACGTGGACGCGATCGAGCAGGCACTGCGACCGAACACGAAGCTCGTGTCGGTGAACTTCCCGAACAACCCGACCGGCGCAGTACCGGATCTGGAGACCTGGCAACGGTTGGTGCGGCTGTGTGATGACCGCGGAATCACCTTGTTCAGCGACGAGGTTTACCGCGGGCTTGAACTCACCAGGCCTTCGTTGCCGCAGGCAGCGGATCTGTCGCCAAAAGCCCTGTCCCTGAACGTGATGTCCAAGGCCTACGGACTGCCCGGTCTGCGCATCGGCTGGATCGCCTGTCGTGACCGGGAGGTCCTGGACCGGTTGGAGCGGGCCAAGCACTACACGTCGATCTGCAACTCCGGACCCAGCGAGATCCTCGCGCTGATCGGCCTGCGGGCTCGGGATCGCCTACTGGCCAGGAATCGGCAGATCGTTGCCACCAACCTGCCGTTGTTCATGGACTTCTTCGGCCGGCATCGGGAACTGTTCGATTTCGCTGCCCCACAAGGCGGTTGCGTGTGCTTCCCGCGCTACCTCGGCGCCGAGGGTGTCGAGACGATGTGCGCGGAGCTGGTCGAGCAGGCCGGCGTACTGCTGCTGCCCTCGAGCATCTACCGCTCCGAGCTGACCGAGGTCCCGGCGGACCGGTTCCGGGTCGGCCTCGGCCGGTCGGGGCCCGAGGAAGCCCTGCAGCAGTGGGAGAACTGGCTGGACAAGCGCGGATGACCTTGCCCGTCTTCGGAGCTGCCGAGATCACCGAGGCCGCTTCTCCCGAGCTGATCTTCCGAGCGGTCCGGGAAGCGCTGATCGCGCACGCCGAGGGCCGTACGTCGGTTCCGCCGCCGATGGTGCTCGAATTCCCTGCGCAGCAAGGCGATTGTCATGTGAAGGCCGGCCATGTCGACGGTTCGCCGCACTTCGCGGTGAAGATCGCGAGCACCTTTGCCTCGGTCAACAACGGGCTGATGCTCGTGGTCGACGCGACCACCGGCGTACCGGCTGGGGTGCTCGCCGATGAAGGGCTGCTGACGGCCTGGCGTACTGCGGCCGCCGGTGCCCTGATCACGCACGCGATGTCTCCGACTGGCATCGACGAGGTGGCCGTTCTCGGCACCGGCGAGCAGGCTCGGTTGCAGGTGGAGTGGCTGCGCAAGCTTCGCCCTCTCAACAGAGTCCGTGTCTGGGGTCGACGGCCCGAGGCAGCCGATAACCTCTGCCGGGCATTGCAGGCCCGCGGGATCGACGCCCGGCCGGATGCGCTCGACGCTGGGGCGCCGATCGTCATCACCACGACCGCTGCCCGGAGCCCGCTGCCCGTCGAGGCCTTCCGTACGGCGCTGCAGGTCACCGGCGTCGGCACGGACATGCCGGGCAAGCACGAGTTGCCGGAGCAATTGTTCGCGGGCGCGCTCGTCGCGACCGACGATCACGCGCAGTGTCTCGATCACGGCGACTTCGGCAACGCAGTACGGGCCGGTGTCGTTGCCGCCGACACGGATATCGCGGTCGGGACTGTCCTGCGCGACGGGCGACCGGCGTACGACGGATTGTCCATCGCGGACCTCACTGGTATTGGTGCCGTCGACGCCGCGGTCGGCTCCGCCGTACTGCGGGCGCTGACCAAGAGCTGACCAGCATTCCATCTGGTCTATTGCGCCATGTGCAACGCAAAATGCAGCCATTGCTCGTGCGGACCATGGCGTCGCGGAGCGCAAGCGGAAGGCTACGCTCTCACGACTTAGTAACGGAGACTCCTGAACTATTGACTGGTCAGCTGGAGCTGGGCAATTCTGTGCGCCACTGAACGACAGGTTCATACCAGTCAGCCGGGGTGCCCCGGCTACTCCGCCAGAGGTGATCCGATGAAGTTCCGTTCCCTTGCCGTCGCTGCAGTTGCAGCTCTCTCGCTGACCGCGCTCGCTGCCTGCGGCAGCTCCGACAAGAAAGACACCGCTGCGTCCGGCCCGACGACCATCGACGTGTGGCTGATGAAGGGCAGCGTCTCCGACGACTTCCTCAAGCGGTTCACCGACGACTTCGCCGCCACCCACCCGGACATCAAGGCCAACGTCCAGATCCAGGAGTGGAACGGCATCGGCCCGAAGATCATCGGCGCCCTGGCCAGCAAGGACGCGCCGGACGTGATCGAGGTCGGCAACACCCAGGTCGCGCAGTACTCGGCCAGCGGTGGCGTGAAGGACCTGACCGACAAGAAGTCCGACCTCAAGGGTGACGACTGGATCGCCGGTCTGGCCGAGCCGGGCAACTTCGACGGCAAGCAGTTCGGCATTCCGTACTACGCGGCGAACCGGGTCGTGCTCTACCGCAAGGACCTGTTCCAGGCGGCCGGCATCACCACCCCGCCGAAGACCCGCGAGGAGTGGCTGGCCGACACCGCCAAGGTGAACACCGGTGGTAACCAGGGCATCTACCTGCCCGGCCAGAACTTCTACGTGCTGTCCGGCTTCATCTGGGACGAGGGTGGCGACCTCGCGGTCAAGGACGGCGACACCTGGAAGGGTGCGCTGGAGACTCCTGAGGCGCTGAAGGGGATGGACTTCTACAAGCAGATCCAGGCGCTCGGCAAGGGCCCGAAGGACTCCGACGAGGCGAAGCCGACCCAGACCGACGTGTTCGCGCAGGGCAAGGTCGCGCAGATGATCGCCGTACCGGGTGCGGCCGAGCTGATCGCCCAGGCGAACCCGGCGCTGAAGGACAAGATCGGCTACTTCCCGATCCCGGGCAAGGCCGCCGACAAGCCGGGTGCCGTCTTCACCGGTGGCTCCGACCTGATCATCCCGGAGGCCTCGGCCAACCAGGACGCGGCGTACACCTTCATCAAGGAACTGGCCGGCGAGAAGTGGCAGGTCGACCTGGCCAAGTCGATGAAGTACGTGCCGAACCGGACCAGCCTGGCCTCCTCGGTCGGCGCGGACGAGGGCGTGGCGGCGATGGCGGCCGGCGCGGCCAACGGCAAGGCCACCCCGAACTCGCCGAACTGGGCCGCGGTCGAGGCGAAGAACCCGATCAAGGAGTACCAGACCAAGGTGCTGACCGGCGGTGACCCGGCGGCCGCGGCCAAGGCGGCCGACGAGATCATCACCCAGGCCCTGAACGCCAAGTAGCGCCATGGCTGTGGCTGAAGCTGAGACCACAGCGGCCCCCGCCCCCGAATCCGGTTCACCGGTTCCGGTCCGGCGGGGGCAACCCCTGTGGGCCCGCGTCCTCCCGTATCTGCTGGTGGCACCGACGGTCGTCGGTACGGCGTACCTGCTGGCCTACCCGCTGGTCCGCAACCTGCTGATCTCGTTCCAGAAATTCGGCATCGCCCAGCTGATCCGGGGTGGTGCCGAGTTCGTCGGCCTGGACAACTACCAGCGGATCCTGTCCGACGACAAGTTCTGGGGTGTGGTCGGCCGGACCTTTGTGTTCACGGCGATCAACGTCGGCCTGATCATGGTGCTCGCCACCTTGGTCGCACTGCTGATCGGTGCCCTGGGCAAGTGGATGCGGTTCGCCGTGATGGGCGGCCTGGTGGTCGCCTGGGCGATCCCGGTGATCGCCGCGACGACGGTCTTCCAGTGGCTCTTCCAGTCCCAGCTGGGAGTGGTGAACTGGGTCCTGGTCGCGCTCGGCTTCGAGCAGTTCGACGGCAAGGCGTGGTTCGCGGACGGCAACTCGACGTTCGCGATCATCGTGCTGCTGATCGTCTGGCAGTCGGTCCCGTTCGCGGCGCTCACCCTGTACGCCGCGATGACGTCGGTGCCTCGAGAACTGCACGAGTCGGCGCAGATCGACGGCGCCGGGTCGGTGAAGACGTTCTGGCTGATCACCTTCCCGATCCTGCGGCCGATGTTCGGGCTGATCCTCTGCCTGGAGGTGATCTGGGTCTTCAAGAGCTTCGTCCAGATCTGGGCGATCAGCCAGGGCGGCCCGGGTGACGCGACCCTGACCCTGCCGGTCTACGCGTACCAGATCGCGCAGTCGCTGAACCGCTACGACCTGGGTGCGGCGATCTCGATGGTCACCGTGCTGATCCTGGCCGTGGTGCTGCTCGCGTACTTCCGGCAGATGTTCAAAGAGGAGGGTGAACTGTGAGGACCCGGCTCAGCCGCAGGATCACGCTGAACGTCCTGGCTCTCGGCGTCTTCCTTTTCTCGATCTTCCCGGTCTACTGGATGGTGCTCACCGCCTTCAAGCCGACCAAGGAGATCCAGGCCGAGACGCCGTCGTTCTTCCCGAACCACGTCACGCTGTCCCACTTCAGTACCGCAGTGCATGCGGCCGGCTTCTGGACCTTCTGGCGCAACAGCGCGATGGTCGCGATCAGCGCGGTACTGCTGGCGCTCGTGATCGCCTGCCTGGCGGCGTACGCGGTCGGCCGGATGAAGTGGAAGGGCCGGCAGGCGTTCATCCTCATGGTGTTCATCGCGCAGATGACGCCGTGGGAGGCGCTGCTGATCCCGATGTACGTGATCGCCCGCGACACCGACATGCTGGACAAGCTGCCGATGCTGACACTGATCTACTTCATGATGACGCTGCCCTTCACGATCGTGACGCTGCGCGGCTTCCTGAAGGGCATCCCGGTCGAGCTCGAGGAAGCAGCGCAGGTCGACGGCTGCAACCAGTTCACGGCGTTCCGGCGGATCGTCTTCCCGCTGCTCGCGCCGGGCCTGCTGTCCACCTCGCTGTTCGGTTTCATCACCGCGTGGAACGAGTTCGCGTTCGCGAACCTGCTGATCATCAAGAACCAGGACCAGCGCACGCTGCCGGTCTGGCTCTCGTCGTTCAGCAACACCTTCGGCACGGACTGGGGCGCCACGATGGCGGCGGCGACCCTGTTCATGCTGCCCGTACTCCTGATCTTCCTCGTCCTGCAGGGACGGGTGACGACAGGCGTGGCCGCGGGAGCCGTCAAGGGTTAGTCGAGCTCCCCGGACCCAGGGCCGGTGCCGCGAACCTCAGCAGGGGTCCGCGCCACCGGCCGCTGGCTTTTCTGCGTCGGGCTTTATGCGTCTGGCTTTATGCGTCGGGGAACGTCAGCCGGGTGGTGATCCGGTAGCGGTCGCCGCGGTAGATGGACCGGGTGTACTCGATCACCGCGTTGTCCGCGTTCCGGGTGGTCCGCTCGAACAGCAATGCCGGCGAATGCAGCGGTACGCCGAGCAGTGCGGCCTCCTGCGCATCCGTCACCGTCGGCTCAGTCGTCTGTACTGCGTTCTTCGCCGCCACCTGGTACCTCGACCGCAGCAGTCCGTAGAGCGAGCCGATCTCGAAATCGCGCCCGGTGATGTCGGGGACGAAGACAGCCGGCAACTTGATCCGCTCGATGCACATCGGCGCGCCGTCGACCAGGCGCAGCCGGACCACGGAGACGAGCTGGTCCCCCGGCGAGATCTCCATCCGCTGGCCGAGTCGTGCGCCGGCGGGTTCCAGCTCGAAGCTGATCAGCCGGCTCTGCCACGGCGTACCGTCGGCCGGCGGTACCTGGAAGTTGCCGTCGGGGGTGGGTTCGAGCGCCTGATGGATCTTGCGCGAGCTCATGAACGTGCCCCGGCCGTGCTCGCGAACGATCAGCCCGTCGCGGGCCAGGTCGTCCAGCGCCGCGCGCAGGGTCGGCCGGGAGACACCGAGCGCCTCGCTCAGGCTGCGCTCGGACGGCAGCGGCTCACCCGGTCGGCGGATCTCGATCAGCTCGAGCAGCCGGTCGCGGGCCTCGGTCCTTCGCATCGGGCCAGCCTACCAATCTTTACCAGTGGTCATACCGAACCGGAAAGCGGTTGCGCTTGAGTGAGGGGTTGACTTGACCAGTTGGATAGACCATTTTTACGGAGACATCTTATGCAATGCAGTCTTCCCGCCCCGAGACGAAGGTGTGAACCATGGCTCGATCACGCAAACTCCGGATCACCGCGACTGCCGTAGTACTGGCTGCGCTGGCGGCCGGCAGCATCAGTACTACGGCCAGCGCGCGGCCCGCCCCTGCACAGAAGGCCGCTGCTTGTGGCGCGTTCTTCGACGACTTCAACTACAGCTCCCGGACCGACCCGAACTTCACCGGGCACGACTGGAGCGTCCGGACCGGCGGCGGTGGCCCGGGCATCGAAGGCACCTGGAGAGCGAGCAACGTGACCTTCCCGACCGTGGACGGCCAGAAGTCGCTGCAGCTCCGCGCTGCGACCAATGGAACTGTTGGCGGTACTACGCAGGCGCAGGTGCAACAGAACGAGGAACGGTTCTTCGAGGGCACCTACGCGACACGCTTCAAGTTCAGCGACAGCCCCGTGAGCGGGAACGACGGCGATCTGGTGAACCAGACCTTCTACACGATCTCGCCGCTCGACTACGACTGGGAGCCGACTTATAGCGAGCTGGACATCTCGGAGTATTTGCCTAACGGCGGCTGGGGCGAGACCGGGCCGGTGGACTTCATCACCAGCTGGAACACGTACCAGGTGGACCCGTTCGACGGCTGGCGGATCAGTGCCGCGCGGCGCTTCAGTCACGCCGGCTGGCACACGCTGGTGGCGGTGGTCGCTGCTGGTCACGTGAAGTACTACATCGACGGCTCGCTCGCTGCCGATCACACCACGGACGGTAACGGGCACTCGGTCTACCCGCGGCGACCGATGACGCTCAACTACAACCAGTGGTTCATCGACCTGAGCGGTCACACCGGCAGCACTGCGGCGTACACCCAGTCTGCGGACTGGGTGTACTACGCGAAGAACGAGGCGTTGTCGCCTGCGACCGCCACGGCTCGGGTGAACGCCTACCGGTCCGCCGGCACCACGCACGCGGACACAATCAGCTGCTGAATCAGTGACCCGTCAGTACCTTGAGACGGGTTCCGTTCGCCATGGACAATCCGTTCCGGACTGAGTACGGTCCGTTACGGCGTCCGCACCACGCCACCGCTGGAGAAGGACCTCATCGTCCTTCTCCCACCAGTCGGTGAGGTGCTGCCCGCCAGTAGCGCCTCGCTGGTGGATGGGCGAGCAGAACGCGGCACAAGCCGGGAACTGATGGGGGCCCTGACACCTAGGTGGGGCGGCCGCCATGCGACCGCCCCACCGACTCAAGTTTGCCGGCTTGCCGAGTAGTGGTCAGCCGTCGGTGGGCGGGGCGTCTGAATGATCCAGCCGGACAAAGCGGCTGGGGTCGCCGGCGGCGCTGGCGGTGGAGCTGAGCCAGGCGTTCAGGCCGTCGGGATCACGGCGTTCCAGCTCGTCGAGGCACCGTTGGCGAGCCGTGACGATGCGCAGCCGAGCTGCCGGCGTCATCGCCGTTTGCAGGTCCTCGAAGCTGTCATGCCATTGGCGGCAGAGCTGGGCCGTGCTGGTCGCTGATTCACCAGGTTCCCCCGGCTGCGGCCGGCTGAGGGAGTCGCCGTACCAGCGAACGACCGGCGGTGAAGTGATGACCACGGCCAGAGCCAGCGGCAGCACTGCGATGCCGAGGGCGAAACCAAGGCCCGCGATGGCCAGGAGCCCCAAGAGGGGCAGCATGGCGCGAAGTCCTGCCTGCCTGCTGGCTCGCCGCGCATCCTGGGCGTCAGCGCTACTCGTCGTGTGACCGACGGCCGCTGTCATACCGATGACGATCGTCAACAGCACGTACGGGATCAGCAGGTCAGGCCGGAGGACGATCAGTCCCAGGATGATCCCGAGACAGCCGAGTGCAGCGCAGACTGTGCGCCAGACGAAGCTATAGCCCATGGCGTCGCCACCCTCAGGTGTCCCTGTCGGTCTCGGCGTGGCTTTCGAGGTTCTCGACCCGGCCCTCGTCTTCGCCGGCGTCCAGCAGGTTGTCCGGCCCGGCGCCGCTGTCCGGGTACTCCATCAGTGCGACGGCTGGGCGGTGCAGGTCGAAGGCGGGGCTCTCGGACCGGATCCGCGGTAGTTTCTCGAAGTTGTGTCGCGGCGGCGGGGAACTGGTTGCCCACTCCAACGAGCGGCCCCATCCCCACGGGTCGTCGACACCGACCAGCGGTGCCTTGCGTGACTTGTAGATGTTGTAGAGGAACGGCAGCATCGAGACGCCCAGCAGCATGGCGCCGACCGTCGATACCTGGTTCAGGATGGTGAAGCCGTCGGTGGCCCGGTACGTCGCATAGCGCCGCGGCATGCCTTCGACGCCCAGCCAGTGCTGCACCAGGAACGTCGTGTGGAAGCCGATGAACAGCAGCCAGAAGTGCAGCTTGCCGAGCTTCTCGTCGAGCATCCGGCCGGTGAACTTGGGCCACCAGAAGTAGAAGCCCGCGAACATCGCGAACACCACCGTGCCGAACACGACGTAGTGGAAGTGCGCGACCACGAAGTACGAGTCGGACAGCTGGTAGTCCAGTGCCGGCGAGGCCAGGATGACGCCGGTCAGACCACCGAACAGGAAGGTCACCAGGAAGCCGACCGACCACAGCATCGGGGTGTCGAACGACACCGATCCGCCCCACATCGTCCCGATCCAGTTGAAGAACTTCACCCCGGTGGGTACCGCGATCAGGAACGTCATGAAGGAGAAGAACGGCAGGTTCACCGCCCCGGTGACGAACATGTGGTGGGCCCAGACGGCGATCGAGAGGGCTCCGATGGAGAGGGTGGCCGCGACCAGGCCGACATACCCGAAGATGGGCTTGCGGCTGAACACCGGCAGGATCTCGGTGATGATGCCGAAGAACGGCAGCGCGATGATGTAGACCTCGGGATGGCCGAAGAACCAGAACAGGTGCTGCCACAGCAGTGGCCCGCCGTTGGCCGCGTCGAAGACGTGCGCCCCCAGGGCTCGATCCGCCTCCAGCATCAGCAGGGTTGCGGCGAGGATCGGGAACGCGATGAGCACCAGGATCGAGGTCACCAGGATGTTCCAGGTGAAGATCGGCATCCGGAACATCGTCATCCCCGGGGCGCGCATCGTGATGATCGTGGTGACGAAGTTGACCGCACCCAGGATGGTGCCCAGGCCGGCCATCCACAGGCCCATCACCCACAGGTCACCGCCGATGCCCGGTGAGCGCGTGCCGCCGGACAGTGGCGCATAGCCGGTCCAGCCGAAATCCGCGGCGCCGCCAGGTGTGATGAAGCCCGACAGGGTGATCAGGCCGCCGAACAGGAACAGCCAGTAGCTGAACATGTTGAGCCGCGGGAACGCGACGTCGGGGGCGCCGATCTGGACCGGCATGATCTCGTTCGCGAAGCCGACGAACAGCGGCGTCGCGAACAGCAGCAGCATGATCGTGCCGTGCATGGTGAAGAGCTGGTTGTAGACCTCTTCGTTCACGATCTGCAGACCCGGCTTGGCCAGCTCGGCCCGGATCAGCAGCGCCATCACGCCGCCGATCAGGAAGAAAGCGAACGACGTGATCAGGTAGAGGTGCCCGATCAGCTTGTGGTCGGTGGTGCTCACCCACTTGCCAACCGCACTGCCCAGGCTTCGTCTGCGCGGCAGCGTAGTAGTAGCCGTCCCGGCACCGATGCGTTCCGCTAAGTCAGCCATCTGCGTCTCCCAATTGCACGATCCCTCTCAGGAGGCGCGGTGTCCAGTCGCAGGCTTGTCGGACAATATTTACTTCGATGAGGCTTCCCCGGCTGGGTTGAGGGGCAGACTGCACTGCGACGCCCGTGTTTCCACACCGCCCCGTGGGAGATCGCTGTGCTAGTACGCCGTGCATTCTGGATCGGACTGCTCCTTCTAGGCCTGCTCGGCTACGGCATCACGCCGTCGACAGCGGCTACTACCGCGAATCTGACCGTCAGTGCTGCCATCAGTCAGCAGAACGGCTCGGTCGCGACCGTCGAGGGCTATGTGGTCGGGCAGCCGACCGCCGCGAACACGGTGATCCGGAGCGGATTCACCGGTGACACCGCGCTGGCTCTCGCGGACTCGACTTCTCAGACCAGTACCGGGTCGATGCTCTATGTGCAGATCACGACCGGCTTCCGAGCGCAGTACGGGCTGCAGTCGAACCCTGGACTGATCGGTACGAAGATCACTGTCACCGGGACCCTGACGCCGTACTTCACTCCGCATGCCGGGTTGAAGGACCCGACTGCGTTTTCGGGTGGTGGTGCCTCGGATCCGGGTGACCCGGGTGACTACTACGCGGCAGCTGCTGGGAAGTCTGGTGCGGCGCTGAAGGCTGCGTTGCACACGATCATCTCGAGCCAGACGAAGCTCACCTACGACCAGGTGTGGACCGCGCTGAAGGACACCGACCAGGATCCGGCCAACTCCAGCAATGTGATCCTGCTGTACTCCGGACGTTCCCAGAGCAAGACCACCAACGGCAGCGGCGTGAACGACTGGAATCGCGAACACGTCTGGGCCAAGTCGCACGGTGACTTCGGTACCGCGACCGGCCCGGGGACCGACGTGCATCACCTGCGGCCAGAGGACGTCTCGGTGAACGCGGCCCGAGGCAACCTCGACTTCGACAACGGCGGCAGCGCGGTCGCGGAGTGTTCCGGCTGTACGGCGGACGCGGACTCGTTCGCGCCGAGGCCGGCCGTGCGGGGTGACGTCGCGCGGATGATCTTCTACATGGCCGTTCGCTATGACGGTGGCGACGGGTTCGCGGACCTGGAGCCGAACAACTCGGTGAACAACGGCACCGCGCCGTACATCGGCAAGTTGTCGGTCCTGAAGGCGTGGAGCGCGGCGGATCCGCCGGACGCCTTCGAGAAGCGCCGCAACCAGGTCATCTTCGACACCTGGCAGCACAACCGGAACCCGTTCATCGACCACCCGGAGTGGGTCAGCTCGATCTGGCCGTGAATTGCCTTGTGGACAACGCGCGGTGAGGCCGGACGGGCTCGTATGTTCTAGGGCATGACTACTCCGGCTTCACCACTCCCGCGCTTCCACCTGGCAATGCCCGTTGACGACCTCGCCGCCGCCGCGAAGTTCTACGGCGACGTGATCGGCTGCGAACGCGGCCGCAGCTCCGACACCTGGATCGACTGGAACCTGCGCGGCCACCAGTTCGTCACCCACCTCGCCCCCGCTCGCCCGGCCCCTGTCCACAACCCGGTCGACGGCCACGATGTCCCCGTCCCCCACTTCGGCCTGATCCTCGAGATCCCCGACTTCCACGCCCTCGCCGACCGGTTCCGCGCCGCCGGCACCCCCTTCGTCATCGAGCCCTACCTCCGCTTCGAAGGCCAACCCGGCGAGCAATGGACCATGTTCCTCCACGACCCAGCCACCAACGCCCTCGAATTCAAAGCCTTCGCCCACGAATCAGCCATCTTCGCCACCTGACCTGCCCCACCCTGCCCCGCCATCTGCCCTTCTCTCGCCCTGGTCTGAGCGATCAGGATTGCCATACCAACTTGTGGCTACAATCTATGGAGGAATAGTGACCACAGGAGCACTCATGGACATTGGCATCCGAGAACTCCGGGACGGACTCAGCCGGCACCTCGCCGAGGTCCGGAGCGGACGAACGATCACGGTCACCGACCACGGCAAGCCGATCGCTCGCATCGTCCCGATCGATCAGCCCTCGGCGCTCGAACGGTTGATCGCCGAGGGCGTCGTACGGCCTCCACTGAGCCGCAAGCGAAAGGCGCCGGTGCCAGCTCCGGCGGACGGCCCAAATGCTGCGGACGGTCCGATCAGCGAGCTGGTGGCAGACCAGCGACGATGATGCTTTGCTACTTCGACACGTCCGCCATCGTGCCGCTGCTGATCCAGGAGCCGTCTTCGGCTGCTTGCCGTCGGCTCTGGGATGACGCTGACGATGTCGCCACCAGCAGGCTCCTCCACGTTGAGGCAGCGGCAGCCCTGGCCCAAGCGGTTCGGACAGGACGAATCACGGCCGATCGGGAAGCGGTCGCACTCCGGGAACTCGATCGGTTCTGGCGCGATTTTCTGATCATCGAGCCCACGGCCCTCGTGATTGGGAGAGCGGCCGCGCTGACTTCGGCACACTGCCTTCGCGCCTACGATGCTGTGCACTGCGCCGCCGCCGAGCAGGTCAACGATGATGATCTGGTTTTCGCGTCCGGTGATCGTCAGCAACTGAAAGCCGGCCGCTCTCTCGGCTTCTCCGTCGCCGACATCAATACCCCTGAAGACCTGTAGCTCGAGAGTCGGTCAACCTGCTCGGCGAGTGCGTCAGCTGGTCGTGAGCAGAGAAGTTGCCGTCCGCGACGATCGCCGGGTAAGGGGGCAGTCCGGCGACCGTCGCGTGGATTTACCTGTTGCGCGCTCGCCGGTGCAAGGGCGGGAGGCGGTGGACGCCGCCTAGATCAGCATTCGGGCGGGCGAGGGGCGATTGGGGGCGGGAAAGGCGGTGTGAGGCGGGGAGGTTTGCAGGATGTTTGAAAGGCGGGTGTTGGGGTGGGTGGGCGGCCTAGTCTGCGGCTGGCAGGGTCGTCTGGGGGGCGCGGCCGGGTGCGGGTGAGGGTTAGTGAGGCCCTGGAATGGCAGCTTCGAGTAGTAGCTATCGGGAGTGTTTTCGGGTCCCGGAGTTCCGCGCGATGTGGCTGGCGGAGTTGCAGTCGGTCGCCGGGGATCAGCTGGCGCGGGTTGCGCTGTCGGTGCTGGTGTTCAACGACACCGGCTCGGCGGCACTCACCGGGCTGACGTATGCGCTGACGTTCGTCCCGTCGTTGCTCGGCGGAATCTTCCTGACGGGGTTGGCGGACCGGTTTCCCCGGCGCGAACTGATCACGGCGGTCGACGGACTCCGCGGATGCTTGATCCTGCTGGTCGCGTTCCCACCGATGCCGTTCTGGCTGCGATGTGTGCTGGTCAGCGTGGTCTCGTTGCTGCAGCCGGTGTTCAAATCCGCCCAGCTAGCGCTCCTCCCCGAAGTACTCGGCAAAGAGCGCTACGCGACCGGCATGGCGATCCGCAGCATCACGATCCAGTCCGCGCAGATGGCCGGGTTCGCCGGTGGCGGACTGCTGATCGCCCTGTTCAATCCGTACGTCGTACTCGCGCTCGACGCCCTCACCTTCTTCGGGTCCGCGCTCCTGATCCGAAGCCGGCTGCTCTCGCGTCCAGCAGCGAGAGCGTCGGCCGACTCCGGCGTACGGCGGTCCTGGCGGGCGTCGGCGGGTGAGTCGTGGGGACTGCTGTTCGCGGATCGCGGGATGCGGGCGCTGGTGCTGATGCTCTGGCTGATGGCCCTGGTCGCTGTGTACGAAGGGATGGCGGCCCCGTACGCCGCGGTCTTCGGTGGCGGCTCGGTGATGGTCGGGCTGATCCTGGCCGCGGATCCGCTGGGCAGCGTGGTCGGCGCGTTCCTGTTCAGCAAGCTGGTTCCGGAGGACAAGCGGCCGGGGTTGCTCGGCCCGCTCGCGATCGCGTCCGCGGTACCGGTGGCGCTCTGTCTGCTGCGGCCCGGGCTGGTGGTGTCCGTTGTGCTGTTCGTCTTCGCGGGCGCGTTCGGGACGATCGTGGTCATGCAGACGACGACGTCGATGACGTTCATGCTGCCCGATGCCAGGCGTGGGCAGGCGATCGGAATGTCCAACTCGGGTCTGACGACCGCGACCGGAGTCAGCCCGTTGCTCGCCGGAGTGCTCGCCGACCGGACGGACGCGGTGCAGGCGGTCGGCTGGTTCGGGGCGGCCGGCGTACTGGCGGCGATCCCGCTCGCGGTGCTCTGGCAGCGATCGGCGAAGGACGTGCTGCCGAGCGACGCGTAGTACAGGTTCCGCTGAATACAGCGGATCGTGTACTGTCAGCTGCGTGGAGACGATCGTCAGTAGGAGTGAGGTGCTGGCCCGCTTCGGGCACGCGCTGTCCGATCCGACGCGCACGCAGGTCATGCTCGTGCTGCACGAAGGGCCCAGCTACCCGGCAGAACTGGCCGAGCGAATCGGTGTCAGCCGGCAGTCGCTCTCGAACCACCTCGCCTGCCTCCGCGGCTGCGGCCTGGTCGTCGCCGAACCAGAGGGACGCCGCACCCGCTACGAACTAGCCGATCCAACCCTCGGTACGGCGCTCGCCCAACTACTCAACGTCGTCCTAGCAGTAGACCCAGCCTGCTGCCGCCCCGACACAACCGGCACCTGCCAATGAACGACCCAGACCTACTCCCCCTGACCAAGCCGCCCGTGGTCCCACCGCCCAAACCGGCCGACGTACCGTCGAGCGAGCTGACCTTGGTGCCACCGACTGAGCCAGCTCCGCTGTCACCGACCAAGCCCGACCTCCTGTCACCTAGCGAGCCGCTCGCCGCGTCACCGAGCGAGCGGGCGGTGGTGCCGCCGATCAAGTCGGACCTCGTGTCGCCCCAGCCGGTCGCCGTGCCGCCGGCGGAGGTGACGCTTGCGCCGCTTGCTGGTGAACGCCGCAGTTTGCCGCTCGTCGGAGGGGCGCTGACTCCGCCGGTTGCCGGTGGAGGCTCGTCTCCTGAGGAGGCAGGTCGGCGGAAGCAGTTGGGGCGGCGGGCTCAATTGCTGGCGGGGGCGAGTGTTGGCTACAACCTCGTCGAGGCGGTGGTCGCGATTTCGGCCGGCTCGGTGGCGGGATCTGTTGCGCTGGTGGGGTTCGGGCTCGACTCGGTCGTCGAGGTGGCGAGCGGGCTGATCATCCTCTGGCAGTTCCGGCACCCGCTGCCGGAGACGCGCGAACGCCGCGCACTGCGACTGATCGCGCTGTCGTTTTTCGGTCTCGCCGCGTACGTCGGAGTCGAGTCGGCCCGCGGTTTGCTGGGCCAGCACGAGTCCGACACTTCACGGATCGGCATCGGCCTGGCGATCGCCTCGCTCGTCGTGATGCCACTGCTCTCGTACGCACAACGCCGTACGGGCAAGGCACTCAACTCCAACGCAGTAGTTGCCGACAGCACCCAAACTCTGTTGTGCACCTACCTGTCCGCAGTGCTCCTGATAGGCCTCCTGCTCAACGCAACCCTCGGCTGGTACTGGGCAGATCCCGTTGCAGGCTTGATAATCGCCGCGATCGCTCTCCGCGAAGGTATCCAGGCCTGGCAGGGCAAGGGTTGCTGCGCCCCCACCGCCAAGTCCACCTGCACCGACGGCTGCTGCTAGCCATTTACCACGCACTTCGCCATACCTGATCGACGCCGCCGCAACCGACACCCTCGGCCGCCGCCGCGATCGCATCGAACGCCTGACTCATCCCCCGCTCTCATCGCCGAACCAACCCCGGCACGCTCTCCCGGCACCCGCAGGTGACATTCGAGTAATCAGCCCCGCAGCAGCCCGGCGTACGACGCGCTGCGCTCCGGTGCACCGGTCGGTCTGCGCACCGGTGGCAGCGCCCGCGTACAAGGCGCTGCCCGCCGCGCCCGGTCGGTCCTCGCTCTGCGGGAGCCGGCGTACCAGCGCTGCGGTCCGGGGTGCCGGTCGGTCTCGCGCCCGCGGCAGCGCGGCGTACGAAGGGTGGTGCGCTCCGGCACCTGAGCGGTCTGCGCGCCTGTGGGCGCCCGGCGTACGAGCGCTGCCGTCCGGTGTCCCGGTTCGATCTGCGCTTCCGGGGCAGATCCCGCGTACGGATGTGCTGCGCACCGGTCGGTCTGCGCGCCTGTGCGTGCCCGGTGTAGATGCCGCGGCAGCCCGGCGTACGGAGGCGCTGCGCTCCGGCGCCGGTCGGCCTGCGCCTGTGGGAGCACGGCGTACGAGGTGCAGCGCTCCGGTGTCCTGGGCGGGTCTGCGCTCCGGCAGCAGATCCCCGTATGGAGGGGCCTGCGCTTCGGGCGCGGGTTGGTCTCGCGGTGGCACCGGCGTACGGCGTACTGGGTGGTGTTTTGTCGGCGAGGTGGGGATTTGGGGGGTGTCGGTTAACCTGAGTTAGGTATGCCTAACTATCTGCCCGAAGTTTTGAGAGGACTGTGGTCGAGTGACCAGCCCCGCACCCCGTAGTCGCCGCGCGAAACTGGCGGTTGTCCGCCGGAGGGAGCGGATCACCCCGCACATGATCCGGCTGGTGCTGAGCTGCGACGAGTTCGTCGACAACGGCACCAGCGACCACTACGTGAAACTGCTCTTCCCGAAGCCGGGCGTGAGCTACCCGGAGCCGCTCGACATGGGTGTTGTCCGGGAGCAGTTCCCGGCCGAGCAGTGGCCGACGATGCGGACCTACACCGTTCGCAGCTGGGACGAAGCGGCGAAGGAACTGACGATCGACTTCGTCTATCACGGTGACGAGGGGATCGCGGGTCCGTGGGCGGCGTCGGCTCAGCCGGGCGACAAGCTCTGGTTCAACGGTCCGGGCGGCGCCTACTTGCCGAATCCCGAGGCCGGTTGGCACCTGCTGGTCGGCGACGAGAGCGCGCTGCCGGCGATCAGCGCCGCGATCGAGCAGCTTCCGGCGGGTGCGCGGGCCAAGGTTTTCGTGGAGGTCGAGAACGAGAGCGAGCAGCAGAAGCTCGACATCTCGGGCGACGTCGAACTCACCTGGTTCCACCGAGCCGGGACCCGGGGTGCGGATCTGGTTCGCGCGGTCGAGGAGCTCGAGTTCCCGTCCGACGACGTCCATGTTTTCGTCCATGGCGAAGCCGGGTTCGTCACGCAACTCCGCCGCCACCTGTACGCCGACCGCGGTCTCCCCCGCGATCGCGTCTCGATCTCCGGCTACTGGCGCCTCGGCAAGAACGAGGACGGCTGGCAGGCCGAAAAAGCCGAAACCGCCCGCAAAGAACGCGAAACCGCCAGCGCCTAACAACCACCGAGTCCGCCCCCAACCCGGGGGGGTTCGGGTGCCAACCCGGGGGTTCGGACACTAGCCCGGGGGTCCGAACACAACCCGGGAGTCCGAACACAACTCGGTGGTGAGGGCCCGAACCCGGGGGTTCGGACACCTTCTGGTGGGTGGGGTCATGGCATTACCTGTCCGGACCCTCGATTGCTTGTCCGGGCCTACTGGGTGGTGCCCGAGGTCTGGGCCAAGGTGTCGGTGGTCAGGGCCTGGACGCGGGGGTGCGGACACCTTTTGGTGGGTGGGGTCATGGCAGGCCTTGTCCGGGCGTACCGGTTGATGTCCGGACCCCCGCGGACCCGCCCTGGCCCCCGCGACCTGTCCGCACTCTGCGACCTATCCGGATCCCCGCGATCCTGTCCGGATCCCCGCGATCCTGTCCGGGCCCCCGCGATCCTGTCCGGGCCCCCGCGATCTTGTCCGGGCCCCCGCGATCTTGTCCGGATCCCCGCCATCCTGTCCGGCCCCCCGCGGAACTTGGCCGGACCCCGGGATCTTGGGTGAGGCACCGGGGGTGTCTGGCGCCGCGCGTGGGGCTGGAGGTGACCGGGTGGTGTTCGCGGTTTGGGTAGGCGTCCGAGGACTGGTGGGGCGAACGGCTGGCGTTCGACCGAGGTCGGCGACGCACTCGACCTTTGCCGCTAAGCGGTGAGCTTGGCGGCGGCTACTCGGCGGTCGAGGAAGGCTGCTACTGCGTCGGCGGCGGGTAGGGGGAGGACCCAGTCTTCGCCGCGGGCCTGGAGGATGAGGGCGGGGCCGGGGGAGCCGACCGGCTTGGCCGGGAGGGCGATGGGGAACTTGAGTCGCTCCGAGCCGGTGAGGGACGCCGGATACACCCCGGTCACCTCGGACAGTTGATAGGTACGCCGGGCCGCGTCGCGTCCACCCGGCGGGCTGGCGAAGAAGCGCGCCCTGATCGTCACGGATGAGGTTCCGATCTCCAGCGTCGTAAGCAGCACCCCACGCAACGGCAGGAGCAGTTCGTACGGCGTACCGGCGAGCTCCGGCCGCAGCGGCACCATGATCGCCGACTGTGCGGCTCGTCCGAGGAACGCGGCCAAGAGCGTCCCGACCAGCACAGCGGGAAGGACGGCCGCGCCCATCCACCGAACACCGAGTACGAGCGAAAAGAACCCGGTGTACAGCGTGGAGACTCCACCGAACCAGGCGCCGATCGTCGTCCACCACCGGGTCTCATAGCGCTGCCGCCGCCACAGGAACAAGCCGAGCATCACCAAGACGACCGGAAACACCACAGCCTGCCAGGCGAACGACGACCGAGTAGATGCGATCCAGACCGTCACGGCCAGAAACACCAGCGGCACACCGAGGTAGACCAGCGCCACCCGTACCTGAGCCCGCCGGTGCTGTCGGTCGACTTCACTGGCCCCATCGGCCGCTTCCAGAGAGCTCACGGGGAAAACCCAAGCACACATTCCCCGGAGCACCTACTGTCGGACTCGGCCGACACTGAAGGAGTACAGCTTGCCCGAGTTCGTAGTACCGGCTGCGCTGGTTGAGCTCCATGGTGAAGACGCACAGCCGTGGCTGGACGCTCTACCGAAGCAGGTGACCGCGTACCTCGAGCAGTGGGCGCTGAAGCAAGACGGTGAGCCCCTGTACGGCGCTGCTTCGCTCGTGCTCCCCGTAGTGCGGCAGGACGGCACACAAGCGATGTTGAAGCTGCAGTCGGTCAACGAGGAGAACGCCGGCGAGGCCCAGGCACTCCGCGTCTGGAACGGCGACGGCGTAGTACGAGTCCTGGAGGACGACCAGGAAACCGCCACGATCCTGCTCGAGCGGCTGCGTCCGGAGATGCTCAGCGACGTTCCTGATGACCAGGAAGCCACGCAGCGTCTTGCAGAGCTGCTCGCCCGGCTGAGCGCAGTACAGGCTCCTCCGCAGCTCCGGAAGCTCAAGGAGATCACCGACGCGATGCTGGCCGAGGCGCCGACGCAGATCCCGCTACTGGCGGACACAGAACAACAGGCACTCGTACGCCGGTGCGCTGCGCGGCTAGCCGACTTGGCAGACGAGCCTGGTGATCGGCTGCTCCACTGGGACCTCCACTACGACAACGTGATGGCTGCCGACCGTGAACCGTGGCTGGTGATCGACCCGAAGCCGCTCGCGGGTGATCCGGGCTTCGAGTTGTTCCCGGCGCTGAACAACCGGTGGGACGACCTGACCGCGACCGGCGACCTGCCGAAGGCGATCCGGCGACGCTTCGATCTGATGACCGAGGTGGTCGGGGTGGATCGCGAGCGGGCGGTCGGGTGGACGCTCGGGCGGATCCTGCAGAACGTGCTCTGGGATCTGGCGGACGGCGAACGCGAGGTCGATCCGATTCAGGTCGCGATCGCCGAGGCGCTTGATGAACCTGGGATCTGATTACATGATTACCGTGAAATCAGGAGGAGATGTGAGATGACTACGCCGACGGTGTACGAGTGGGCAGGCGGGCTGGATGCGTTCCGGCGGCTGACCGAGGTGTTCTACGACAAGGTGCTGGAGGACCCGATCCTGGCGCCGGTGTTCGCGCACATGAGCGACAAGCATCGCGAGCATGTGGCGATCTGGTTGAGCGAGGTGTTCGGCGGTCCCAAGGGTTACACCGAGGAGCTCGGTGGGTATCCCGCGATGCTCGGCCACCACCTGAACCTCGGCCTGACCGAGGAACAACGCTCCCGCTGGGCCGCCCTGATCGCCGCCAGCGCCGACCCGGCCGGCCTTCCGGACGACCCCGAGTTCCGCTCCGCCTTCGTCGCGTACGTCGAATGGGGCACCCGCCTCGCCCTCGCCAACTCCCAACCCGGCGCCACCCCACCCCCCAAGGCCCCCGTCCCCAAATGGGGCTGGGGCGAAGCCCCGCCCTACCAGCCGTAGTACGTGGGGAGCGCGGGCGTCCCGCCCCGCCCCGCGCACCGGCGCCGCGGACCGCACGGCG
>NZ_JBEXSJ010000043.1:0-72169 GCF_040613535.1 Kribbella sp. NPDC006257 | reverse complement strand
GCCAACCGCCCACCCAACCCGACAAAAAACGGCCGCCGCCACCGCGGCGCCCCCCCCCCCCGCCGCTGGTTGGGCCCCCCCCCCCCCCACACCCCCCGCGCCGCCCCCCCCGCGGCTCTTCAGCGCGTTCACCTGGCCGGTCAGCCGGGCCAGGCCCTCGCGACGGTCCGCGGCGGCCCGGATCAGCGCCGCGATCCGGCGCTCCTCCTCGGCGTGTTGCGCCTCCAACTGCTGGCGCTTCTCGACCGCCTCGGCGAGCAGCTCGGAGTGGGCCACGACCTCGGCCTCGATCTCCGCCTCGGTCTCGCGGACCCGGGCAGCCTCCAGCTCCAGCTCTTCCGGGTCGCGCCCGGCGCGGGGCTCGTCGGCCTCGTCGTTGAGCGACCGGATCCGGTCCGCGGCGATCCGCGCGGTGCCCTTGATCTTCTCGCCGAAACCGGACAGCTGGTACCACGTGTCCTGGGCAGCCTGGAGCGCTGGCGCATCGGTCCGCAGCGCGTCCTCGAGGGTCGCCTCCAGATCCCGGGCCTCGCGCAGCGCTGCCTCGATCTGGGCACGCTTCTCGGTCAGCGCGGCCTCGTCCTTGAGCTCGGCCTCCAGCGCGGATTGCGCCTGGACGATGTCATCGGCGAGCAGCCTGGACCGGCCATCGCGAACCTCCGCCTGGATCGTCACTGCCCGGCGCGCCACCTCCGCTTGGCGCCCGAGCGGCTTCAGTTGCCGGCGGATCTCGGCGATCAGGTCGCCGAGCCGGTGCACGTTGCCCTCGGTCGACTCCAGCTTCCGCAGCGCCTTCTCCTTGCGCTTGCGGTGCTTCAGGACGCCGGCCGCCTCCTCGACGAAGCCGCGGCGGCCTTCCGGCGTGGCGCGCAGGATCGAGTCGAGCTGGCCCTGGCCGACGATGACATGCATCTCGCGGCCGATACCGGAGTCGCTGAGCAGCTCCTGGACGTCCAGGAGCCGGCAGTTCTGGCCGTTGATCTGGTAGTCGGAGCCACCGTTGCGGAACATCGTCCGCGAGATGGTGACCTCGGCATAGTCGATCGGCAGCGCGCCGTCGGTGTTGTCGATGGTCAGCACGACCTCGGCGCGACCCAGCGGCGCGCGACCCGACGTACCGGCGAAGATGACGTCTTCCATCTTGCCGCCACGCAGCGACTTGACGCCTTGCTCGCCCATCACCCAGGCGAGACCGTCGACGACGTTGGACTTCCCGGAACCGTTGGGGCCGACGATGCAGGTGATCCCTGGTTCGAAGTTCATCGTCGTGGCGGACGCGAATGACTTGAAGCCCCGGAGCGTCATGCTCTTCAGGTACAAAGCGAAAGCTCCCAACCCGTGAAAGGACAGACGATACCGAAAGGAACCGTCATAACTTGCATCGGCCACCGCACGCACGGTGACTATGCCGCTACCCGGGGGAAGAGTTCCGCTCTCGAAGTCTACCTAAGGCGGACATGAAACCGGCGGAGGCCCGGACGGGGGCCGCCGCCGTGGGTGGTGCGGACGGTGATGGTGGTGCGGCTTCGGTGTGACTCAGACCGAAGCGGGGGCGCGCAGAGCTTCGTCGACGGTGAGCAGTCGTTCCTCGTGAACGGCTGCGACCAGATGGTCGTTCTCTGCCTGCAAGCGCATCACGTGCGCCTCCAGATCGGCGACACGCCGGTTGAGCAGACGAACCTGCTCGAGCATGCGCGGGTCAGTGCCTCCAAGGTGCCCTAGAAGAGCCTTGGCCATTGTGCTGTCCTCCGGAAGGGTTCTGGCAGTTTGGCGCCCCTGGAGCCCTGTACTGGGAGGAGCGCATAAAAGTGTGCCGTCTTTTAGGGTGACACCGGCAAAGCCAAGGGTCAACCTGGGGTACGTCAATTAACGATATCTCGCTCACCACCGGGCGTGTCGCGGCATCGGCTGACACTTCGGGCAGCGGAACGAGGAACGGTTCATGAACGGTTCGCGACGGATCGGCCGGCCGTCACGCGGGCACGGCGAACCTTCCTGGCCGTAGACCGCCAGGCCGCGCTCGAAATAGCCGGATTCCCCGTTCACGTTGACATACAGGGCATCGAAGCTGGTCCCGCCGACGGCCAGCGCGGCCCCCATCACTTCCCGGGCGTGTCGCAGTATTTCCCTTGCCTGCAAGGGTTTCAGCGTCTCGGTAGCCTTGGCGTAGTGCAGCTTGGCGCGCCACAAAGCCTCGTCGGCATAGATATTCCCGACTCCGCTGACCAGCGTCTGGTCCAGCAACGCCCGCTTCAGGCCGGTCTTCTTGCGCCGGATCGCGGCGACGAAGAGGTCGTCGTCGAAGAGCGGGTCGAACGGGTCGCGGGCGATGTGCGCGATCTCCGCGGGCAGCTCGGCGCCGCCTTCGGAGTACGACAGACCACCGAACATCCGCTGGTCCACAAAACGGACCTCTCCGCCCTCGTCGGCGAACCGGATCCGGACCCGCAGGTGCTTCTCGTCCGCGGCGCCGACCGGCTGGACCTTGAACTGGCCGCTCATCCCCAGATGGGTCAGGACGGCGTCGCCGGAGGTCAGCGGCAGCCACAGGTACTTCCCGCGGCGGGCCGGCGTGGCGAAGACCTGGCCCTTCAGCCGGGCGGAGAAATCGTCCGGCCCGAGCAGGTGCCGGCGCAGCGGGCGCGGGTGCAGGACCTCGACGGCGTCGATGGTCCGGCCGGTGGTGAATTCCGCGAGCCCGCGGCGTACGACCTCTACCTCAGGAAGCTCAGGCACCTCAGTTAAGGCTGTTGCGAGGGGTCGATGCTGTCGGGGTGGGCCGCGCGCAGGGCCTTCCAGGCGGTCTCGGCCGCCTGCTGCTCGGCTTCCTTCTTGCTCCGGCCGATCCCGTGCCCGTAGGTGTCCGCACCGATCCGGACCCGCGCCTCGAACGTCTTGGCGTGGTCCGGTCCCGATTCAGCGATCACGTACTCCGGTACGCCGACCCCGAGCTGTGCGACGAGCTCCTGCAAGCTCGTCTTCCAGTCCAGGCCGGCGCCGAGCCGGGCCGACGACTCCATCAGCTCGTCGAACAGGGTGTGCACCACCCGGCCGGCGACCTCGAACCCGCGGTCCAGGTAGACGGCGCCGATCAGCGCCTCCACACAGTCCGCCAGGATCGACGACTTGTCCCGCCCGCCGGTGGCTTCCTCGCCGCGGCCGAGCCGGAGGTACTTGCCCAGCTTCAGTTCCCGGGCCACGCCGGCCAGGGCGCGCATGTTCACCACCGCCGCACGCAACTTGGCCAGCCGGCCCTCGGAGAGGTCCGGATGGTTGCGGAACAGCGACTCCGTGACGATGACGCCGAGCACGGAGTCCCCGAGGAACTCCAGCCGCTCGTTGGTCGGCAACCCACCGTTCTCGTACGCGAACGAACGGTGGGTGAAGGCGTGCTCCAGTAATGCGTCAGCCAGCGATACGCCGAGCCGCTGGTTCAGCTCGGCGTAGAGCCCCGATTCGTTGGCAGAGTTCACTGGGAGGTTGCCGTTTAGCTCTCGACGACCTGGCGACGCTCGCCCTTGGCGCCGTACTGGCCGCAGGTCGGGCAGACGGTGTGCTGCAGGTGCTTGGCGCGGCAGGCGGGGTTCACGCAGGTGACCAGCGCGGCGGCAGTCGTCTTCCACTGCGCCCGGCGGCTCCGGGTGTTGCTGCGCGACATCTTCCGCTTCGGAACGGCCACGGTTATGACTCCTCGGTTCGGCCGGGGGCTTGCGACCCGGCCGGCTGGCTGGAAAGTGGTTGTGCGATCTTACGGTTTTTCATCCTGCGGGAGCAGGCCACTCAGTGCGGACCAGCGCGGGTCGGCCCCGTCCTCGTGCTTGTGACCGGGCTCCTCCACCAGGCGCACCCCACACTCGGGGCACAGTCCCGGACAGTCGTCCGCACACAAGGGCTGGAACGGCAGCGCGAGCACCACCTGGTCCCTCAACGCCGGCTCGAGGTCGATCAGATCGCCCTCCATCCGGCTGGCCTCGTCAGGCTCGGCGTCGCTCTGCGGGTAGACGTACAGCTCCTGGACGTCGGCGAGGAACTCGTCCTCGACATCGACCAGGCACCGCGCGCACTCGCCGACCAGCCGGCCACTGGCCGTTCCGGTCACGAGCACCCCTTCGACCACCGCTTCCAGTCGTAGATCGAACTGGATCGGGTCGCCCTCGGGGACGCCGATCACGTCGATACCGAGATCGGCCGGTGCCGGTGCCGTGAAGGAGACTTCGCGCTGGGACCCGGCGCGGCGTGACAGCTCGTGCGTATCGATCACGAGTGGGGACCGCGGGTCCAAGACGCTCAGGACATCCCTTTCAGGCGTGGGGCAGGCAGAATCTCAGTCTCGTCGAGACCGAGGGATAACATTACCAACTTACCGGCCGGTCGCCCAATTCGGGGGCGACAAGCTGCACATCAGGCCAGCTTCGCGAGCAGCCGGGCGTGCACCGCGGGCGGCAGGAAAGCGGATACCTCGCCGCCCAGCTTGGCGATCTCCTTGACCAGGCTGGACGAGATGTAACCGTTCTCCGGTGCGGTCAGCAGGAAGAGCGTATCCACTCCGGTCAACTTGCGGTTCATCTGCGCCATCTGCAGCTCGTACTCGTAGTCGCCGGACCGCAGCCCCTTGACGATCGTCTCGGCCCCGACGGACCGGCAGTAGTCGACCAGCAGCCCGTCGAACGTCCCGACGCGCACGGTGGAACCACTGCTCGCGGAGACGGCATCAGCCAGCTCGGTCAGCATCTCGACCCGCTCGTCGACGTCGAACAGGCGCTGTTTGGACTGGTTCACCCCGGCCGCGACGATCACCTCGTCGAAGGCGGCGGCTGCCCGGGTGATGATGTCGAGATGCCCGTTGGTGGGCGGGTCGAAGCTGCCCGGGAACACAGCCCTAGTCATGATGGCTCACCTGCAGCCGGTACGCCGCCTGGTTCATGGCGGTGACCGTACCAAAGCCGGGCCTCGCCGTACTTGCGGTCGCGCAGCGCGGCGAACCCTTCGGGCCACTCCCACGGCTCGCGTTTACCGCGCTCGACCACTACAACCGCGTCGTCGGCAAGCCAGCCGTTGTCCCGCAGTGAGGTCAGCACCTCCTGCAGCTCCAGCGTTTCCAGCTTGTACGGCGGGTCGGCGAACACCAGGTCGAACGGCCCGCCCGAATTGTCGCCGGAGGCAACCTTCTCGGCCGGCCTCACCGCCACCGTCGCGCCCGGCAGCCCGACCACCTTGACGTTCGCGGTGACCACCTCGGCGGCCTTCCGATCGGATTCCACCAGCAGCACCCGGGCCGCGCCGCGGGACAACGCCTCCAACCCGATCGCCCCGCTGCCGGCGTACAGGTCGAGAACCGCAAGCCCGTGGAAGCTGCCGAACTCGGTCTCCAGCGACGACATCATCGCCTCCCGCACCCGATCCGCCGTCGGCCGAGTCCCGCTCCCGGCCGGTACGCCGATCCGCCGCCCCCCGGCCGCTCCCCCGATGATCCTGGTCAAGTCTTCTCCAAGTAGTCGGTCGCCTCGGAGGCGAGCGCGCTGGCGACGTACGAGCGCAGGCCTGGATAGGTGACCAGCTCGGGGTCGACCGAGACGATCGAGTTGGCGACGTGGCGGGCCGAGAAGATGACCTCCTCGTCGCGGAGGACGCTGAGCAGCTTGAGGCTGCTGCGGCGGCCCGACTGGGCGACGCCGAGGACGTCACCCTCGCGGCGGGTCTCCAGGTCGATCCGGGACAGCTCGAAGCCGTCCGTCGTACCGGCTACCGCGGCCAGCCGTTCGCGCGCTTTGCTGCCGTCCCAGCTGTCGGTCACCAGCAGGCACAACCCCTGCACCTTGCCCCGCCCGACCCGGCCGCGGAGCTGGTGCAGCTGCGAGATCCCGAACCGGTCCGCGTCCATCACCACCATCGTCGAGGCGTTCGGTACGTCGACGCCGACCTCGATCACCGTGGTCGCGATCAGCACGTCGATCTCGGCCGCCGCGAACCGGGTCATCACCGAGTCCTTCTCGTCGGAAGGCAGCCGCCCGTGCAGGATCTCCACCCGCAGCCCGGCCAGCGGTTCGGCGAGCAGCTCGGCCATCTCCAGCACCGACTTGGCCGGTGGCGGCTTGCCCTTCGCGTCCGCCTCGTCGGTGGCGGTGGCGAACTCGCCCTCCTCGTCCGCGGCGTTCTTCACGTCGTCGCCGATCCGCGGGCACACGACGTACGCCTGATGGCCCTTGGCCACCTCCTCGCGGACCCGCTCCCAGGCGCGGGCGACCCAGGCCGGCTTGTCCTTGGCCGGCACCACGGAGCTCATGATCGGCGAGCGGCCGGCCGGCAGCTCGGTCAGCGTCGAGACCGACAGGTCTCCGAAGACGGTCATCGCGACCGTCCGTGGGATCGGGGTCGCGGTCATCACCAGCACGTGCGGCGTGTTCTCGCCGGACTTCTGGCTCAGCGCGGCCCGCTGCTCGACGCCGAACCGGTGCTGCTCGTCGACCACGACCAGACCGAGGTCCGCGAACTGCACCTTGTCCTCGAGCAACGCGTGCGTTCCGACCACGATCCCGGCGGCGCCACTGGCCGCGTCCAACATCGCCGTACGGCGTGCTGCCGCGTTCAGCGAGCCGGTCAGCAGACCCACTCTGGTGGCCCGCTCCGCGCCGCCGAGCATGCCCGCCTCGGCGAGCTCTCCGAGCATCTTCGTCAGGGTCTTGTGGTGCTGGGTGGCGAGCACCTCGGTCGGGGCCAGCAGGGCTGCCTGGCCGCCGGCGTCGACCACCGAGAGCATCGCCCGGAGCGCCACGATCGTCTTGCCGGAGCCGACCTCACCTTGCAGCAGCCGGTGCATCGGGTGCGGCCGGGCCAGATCGGCGAAGATCTCCTCGCCGACCTCTGCCTGGCCGGCGGTGAGCTGGAACGGCAGCCGGGCGTCGAAGTCGTCCAGCAACCCGCCCGCGGTCCGGGCCCGCGGGACGGCCTTCAGCGCGTCGGTGACGGCCCGGCGCTGGGCCAGGATCGTCTGCATCACCAGGGCTTCCTCGAACCGGAACCGCTTCTGCGCGGCGGTCCAGTCCGCCTCGGTATCCGGCAGGTGGATCTTCTGGAAGGCCTCGCGCAGGCCGATCAGCTTCTCCTTGCGCAGGATCAGCTCCGGCAGCGGGTCCTCGAGCTCTTCCAGGCTGTCCAGGACGATCTTGATGCTGCGCTCGATGGTCGCCGTCGGCAGCTTCGCGGTCGCCGGGTAGAGCGGGCGGAACGGGCGGGCCCGGCGCTCGATCTCGGCCTCGCTCAGGTCGTCCTCGTCGAGGATCTCGGTGCCCGGGCTCTTCAGCTGCATGATGTCGCGGAACATCGTCACCTCGCCCCAGAACAGGGCGGCGGTCGCGACGGTCAGCTTGTTGGCCAGCCAGGGCTGGTTGAAGAACGCCAGCTCGATGTCGTTGCGGCCGTCGGTGACGACCACCTTGGTGATCGTGCGGTGCCGGCGGAACTTGTTGACGTCCTCGGGCTTGATCTCCATCTTCGAGTCCAGCGAGCGCACGGTGACCCGCTTGACCCGGCCGCTGACCGTCGCCTGGTCGCCCACCTCGAGTTCCTCGAACGGGGTCAGCTCGCCCTTCTTCAGGTACCGCCGCGGGTAGTGCCGCAGCAGCTCACCGACGGTCTCGATACCGAGCACGTCCGCGAAGATCTTCGCCGTCTTCGCGCCCAGGAAGTCGCGAAGCTTCCGGTCGATGTCCGTCTTCATTCCACCCCGATCAGCAACGGGTACCTCTCCTGACCACCGTCGTACACCACGACGTCGACATCTTTGCGGTTCCGGCGCACGTGCCGGACCAGCGCGTCGACCAGTTCGGGGCTCGCGTTCGCGCCCCGGACCACCGTCATCAGCTCACCACCGCCGCCCAGCAACCGGTCGGCCACCCCGGTCGCGGCGGCGGTGAGGTCCTCGGTGATCAAGGCGAAATCGCCGTCCACCACGCCCAGCGCGTCGCCGATCCGGCAGGTGCCGGCCATCGTCCAGGCGTCCTTCACCGCGATCGTGACGGCCCCTTGGCGGGTCTGCCCGGCCGCGGCAGACATCTGTAGGACAGCGTCGTCGAAGCTCTGCTCCGGATCATGGACCGCGATCGCCGCCAGCCCTTGAACCTGCGCGCGGGTCCGGATCACCGCGACCCGGCGGCCGTCCTGGCGCGCGGCGGTCGCGGCCGCTTCGGCGACGGCGATGGAGTCCTTGTCGTTCGGGAGGATCAGGATCTCGGGTGCGCCCGACTGCTCGATCGCGGCCAGCAGTTCACCGGTCGAACAGCGCCGGCCGGGACCGCCGTTGACCACGGTCGCGCCGGATTCGGTGAACAGCTTCGCCAGCCCCTCGCCCGCGGCGACGGCAACCACCGCCCGGCTCACGATCGGCGCATGTGGCGCCAGATCGGCGAAGTGCGTCACCCGGATCCGGTGCGGCCGCCCGATACCGATCCCGAGCTCGATCGCAGCCCCGACGTCATCGGTGTGCACATGCACGTTCCACAGCTCGTCACCCCCGACCACCACCACGGAGTCCCCCAACCCCGCCAGCGCCCGCCGGAAATCCCCGATCCGATCATCCACCGCGTCGAGCAAATACATGACTTCGTACGCCGGTCCGCCGGGCTCCAGATCGCCACCGTCCCCCAGCCCGTCGGCGCCCAGATCGCCGCCGTCACCCAGTCGGTCGGCGCCCAGATCGCCGCGGCCACCCGGCCCGTCGTACGCCGGATCGCCACCGTCCTCCGCGGCCGCTCGGGCTCCATCGCTCTCCGTCCCGACCGCCTCCAGCCGGCCGGTGCCCAGGCGAGGCAGCCGGGGTGGGACACCGGTGCCCTCGCCCGGCGGGCGGCCTGAGAGTACTGACTCCATGGCGCCGAGGATCACCACCAAGCCGGCGCCGCCTGCGTCGACCACGCCCGCGCGCCGTAGTACGTCCAACTGTTCTGTCGTCTTCGTCAGGGCCAGCCGGGCGCCGGCGACGGCAGCCAGGCAGACCTCGGCGAGCGAGTTCCCCTCGTTGGCGGCCGCCAGAGCCGCGTTGGCGGCTGCGCGGGCAACGGTGAGCATCGTGCCCTCGACAGGCTGCGCGACGGCCCCGTACGCCGCGTCTGCGGCGAACGCCAGGGCATCGGCGAAGGCAGCGGCCTCGTTCATCCGCGGGTCGGCCAGGAACGCCCCAGGACCGCCCTCCTGGTCCCGCGGCAGGTTCTCCGCCAGCCGCATCCCACAAGCACGAACCAGCTGCGAAGTGATCACACCCGAATTGCCCCGAGCCCCCAGCAGCGCGCCCCGGCCGAACGCCTGGACCGCCTCCGCAAACGTCAACTCCCCCTCGGGCAACGCCTCACAGGCCGCCTCCCAGGTCAGATACAGGTTGGTCCCGGTATCCCCATCGGGCACCGGATACACGTTGAGCTCGTCGATCTCGGCCCGCGCCCGGCGCAACTCCACCAACGCCACCCGAGCCCAGCTCCGCAACACCCCAACCGTCAACGCATCCACGCCCGGAAGGCTAACCGGTCCGAGCCTCCTCCCCACCCATCCACCCGCCGCTCCCCCGAACCCGCCACCTCCAACGAACTCTGTGCCCCAACCCTCCATTGCCTCGGCCCCCAGACAGCCGAACCAGACACAAAGTCACCCGTACGACGACTCGCCGAGCGAGGCCAGCACCGCAGGGCTGGAGCGGAAGCGGGCGGCGAGGGGCTCGAGAGCCGTCCCATCGCTCACCCGCACTTTGAGCCCCGCCTCACCATCCCCGCAGCATGGGAATGATCGAGCCAGGCACAAAGTCAGCCTGGCGGGGTGCCGGCCGGATCGGACGGACCGACGGGTGGCTGGACCAGCGGGCGTCACGCGCGGCGCCAGCAGGGGGAAGGTGTCTGGCGTGGCGCCTCGCGGCCGGCGTGGTGGCATCTGGGCGACATGGGGCCGGCCGGCGTAGGCGCCGGTGGCCACGTGAGGGCTGGTGGCCGGCGTGGGGCTGGCGGCGTGGGGTGGCGGCGCGAACCCGCCTAGTGCACGGGCTGAGCATCGGGAGGGCGTCGGACTACTCAACTCATGCACCAAGACACCCGTACGCCGGGTGGCGCGCGGGCAGCGTACGGGTGGCGCGGCGTCTTGGTGCACCGGATGAGTGTTCCGGCGGTGTGGAAATGCTCATCTGGTGCACCAGGACGCTTGCAGGCGCGGGCGGAGGTGGCGGGGTCGCGCGGGATGGGCGGCTTAGGGTGGGGTGTGGAGATCTTGTTCTCGGTGGCGACCGACAGTTATGACCTGGCGGTGCGCGAGATCCGGGAGGAGTTCGGGGGCGGGATCCGGATCGAGCGGGTGAGTGGGGATCTGGGGCGGATCGTCTCGGGTGGGCCGTCGGTCGGGGAGTTGGCGGCGGCTTGTGATCGTGGGCGGATCATCTTCGTGCGGCACTTGACCGTGGAGCTGGCGAGTTTCAAGCCCAGCGAAGTGCCCGAAGCGCATGAGCTGGCGGAGCTGGTGCTGGAGGGGGTGCCGAAGCATCCGCAGGCGGTGGCGGTGCAGACCTGGACCGACGGGGCGGGGAGCGGCGGGTCGTTTTATCACCTGCTGGAGGATGCGCTCGGGGCTCGTGGGGTGGCGGTGAGCCGGGCTGGGCAGGACCTGGTGGTGTCGGTGTTTGTTTCGGCGAAGACCGTGATCTTCGGCCTGAACCGGCTCGAGTACAGCTTGTCGGACTGGCCCGGTGGGCGGATGCGGCTGGCTCGATCGGACGAGCGGGTGTCGCGGTCGGAGTTCAAGCTCGAAGAGGCGATCCAGACGTTCGGGCTCGACCTGCCGCCGGGCGGGAAGGGGCTGGATCTCGGCGCCAGTCCGGGCGGCTGGACGAGGATCCTGCGGCAGCACGGTCAGGAGATGTGGTCGGTCGATCCCGGCGCGCTCGATCCGCGGGTGACGGCGGATCGCAAGGTTCACCACGTGGCGACCACCGCCGGGGAGTTCTTCCGGCACAACCGGATGCACTTCGACGTGGTGGTGAACGACATGCGGATGGACCAGGTACTGAGCGCCCGGGTGATGCTGGACGCCGTACCGCATCTGAGCCGTGGCGCCCTCGCGATCGTCACTCTCAAGGGCGGCGGCAAGAACCCCCTCGACGCGGCCCGCCGCGGCATCGACGTCCTCAGCAAGCAGTACGACGTACGCCACGCCCGCCAGCTCCACCACAACCGCCGCGAGATCACCGTCGTCGCCGACTGCCCGTAGTCCCTACGAACGCGGATCCTCGGCCGCGAGCAGCTCGGCCAACAGCCGACGGAGCTCGGCGTGCCCGGCCGGCCCGATGATCTCGTCGATCCGCTCCTCGATCCCCCGGATGGTCGCGATTCCCGCGGCGATGCACTCATGGCCGCGCGGAGTCAGCATGATCAACTTCGCGCGCCGGTCGGTCGGATCTGGCTTCCGCTCGACGTACCCCAACTCCTCGAGTTCGTCGACGAGTTCACCCATCGCCTGCGGACTCATGTTCGCCCCGCGGGCCAGGGCGCTGAGGCGGCTTCCGCGCGGGCTGATCTGGGCGAACACCGCGGAATGGGCGGGTTTCTGCGGGTAGCCCGCGCCGACCACCCCGTCGACGATCTGGAACCCGAGCAGGCTGTAGGCCCGGCCGAGCATCGAGACGGTGTTCTGCGTCTGCTCGGCGGGGTCTTGCGTCGTTCCCATTTAATCAAGTATACCTGATTATCAGGGTTACCTGATGAATACCGAGCGCCCACAAGGAGGCGCGCCATGACAACTCTTGGATCCATCCCGGCCGCGACGACCACACCGCGGACCGAGGAGATGGCGGTGATCCACCGGATCTTCCGGCGCGGCTTCCCGCTGACCACCTGGCTGGTACGGCGAACGCCGCCGGCCGCCGCAGCGCGGGCCGAGGTGGTCGCCACGCATCTCGACTTCCTCCTGAACGGGCTGCACAACCACCACGCCGGCGAGGACGCGACGGTCTGGCCCCGGCTGCTCGAACGCGCCGCGCCTCAGGCCGAGCTGATCGACCGGATGGAGAAGCAGCACGAAATCGTGGCTGAGAGATCGGCACGGGTGCGCACGGCCCTCGAGGTCTGGCGTGTGACGCCGGTGAACGGGGAGGCGCTGGCAACGGCGCTGGAGGAATTCACCGAGGCACTGGTCGAGCACCTCGACGAGGAGGAGGCCAGCGTCGTCCCGCTGATCCGCGCCCACATCACCGTCGACGAGTGGCGGCAGTTCGGCCAGGAGACGTTCGACAAGTTCACCAACGCCGAGAAGCTGATCGCCACCGGCGCCCTCGAGGACGTCGCGACCCCGGAGGAAGCGGAATGGTTCCTCGGCGACCTGCCGGTTCGGATCAAGGTGATGTGGCGACTGGTCGGCCGGCGACGCTACCGCCGCTACATCGCCCGCGTCCGCGGCTCGGCAACCCTCGGTCCGGTACTGCGGAGAATCGTGCGGAATGCCAACCGGCTCGCCTGTGCGCTGTATCGCCGGTCAGGAGGGAAGATCGGCGGTACGGCGAAGGGCCTGCCCGTTCTGCTGATCACGGTTCCCGGCCGCAAGACCGGTACGCCGCGCAGTGCGCCGGTCGCCTACTTCGAAGACGACGGCCGGTACGTCGTCACCGGTTCCGCAGGTGGCACCAAGACCGATCCGCAGTGGTTCCGTAACCTCCGGGCCGCGCCCAGTGCGCAGGTCCAGATCGGTGAAAGCCGGTACGACGTCAAGGCTCGCGTCGCCGACGGTGCCGAGCGCGACCGGCTGTGGCAGGACGTCGTACTCGCCCGCGCGCCGTTCTTCACGAAGTACGAGGAGAAGGCCGGCCGGATCATCCCGGTGGCGGTGCTCACGCCGATCACCGAGTAGCCGGGTAAACGTGACGAGGCGCCCGGGAGAATCCCGGGCGCCTGGTCAGGCCCTACACGGAGTTGTGCCCCGGCGAGGGGCAGAAAGTCCTAGCCGACGACGCGCTGGACCTTGCCCGCCTTGATGCAGGACGTGCAGACCTTGAGCTTGGTGGGGGTTCCCTTGATGGTCGCCCGGATCGTCTGGATGTTCGGGTCGAACCGACGCGCCGTGCGCTTCTTGACCCGACGGATCATCGCGCCCTTACCCAGCCGCGCAACACTGTTGCCGAACGTCGGCTTCTTGTCACAAACATCGCACTTCTTAGACATGATTCTCCGTGTTTAGGGTCGAGACACCGACAGACCATGTTACATAGCCATCGCGCCTCGACCAATTCGGTCCCCAGCGTGGACTACACCTGTGTAAGCCACGCCACTTCTTCGGCCGACAGCTCCACCGACAGACCCGGCATCGAGGTCCGCGTCTCCGAGATCTGCCGCGGCCCGATCAGCGGGAACACCGGGTACGGCTGGTGCAGCAGCCAGGCCAGCGCGATCGCCGTCGGCTCGACCCCGCGGGCCGCCGCCAGCTCGCGCGCCCGGTCCAGCCGGGCGAAGTTCTCGTCCGAGTAGAAGCAGCGGACCAGCTCCTCGTCGGAGCGGTCCTCCGGCTTGGCCCGGCCGGTGAAGAACCCGCGGGCCTGACTCGACCACGGGAACAACGCCACCTGCCGCTCCCGCAGCCACGCCTGCGACTCGTCGTCGCTGACATGCCGGCAACCGGCCCACGGTACGTCGTACGCGCGCGCCAGGCTCAGGTGGTTGCTCAGCAACGTCAACGGCTGTTTGCCGTGCGTCGCCGCGTACTCGTTCGCCTCGTCGAAGCGCTCCAGCGACCAGTTCGACCCGCCGTAGGCGCGGATCCGCCCGGCCCGGAAGTGCGAGTCCATCACGTCGACGAACTCCCCGACGGGGATCTCCTCGTTGTCCCGGTGCATCAGGTAGAGATCGACATGATCGGTCTGCAGCCGGTCCAGCGACTCCGACAGCTGCGAGGTGATCGACTCCGGATCGCAGTGCGGCGTGTGCGCACCCTTGCCGATGACAACGACCTCGTCCCGGTTTCCGCGCGACTTCATCCACTGTCCGAGCAGCTTCTCGCCGCGCCCGCCGCTGTAGATGTACGCCGTGTCGAAGGTGGTCCCGCCGCGCTCGAAGAAGTCGTCGAAGATCGTCGCCGCGTGCGGCAACGTCGGCTGGTTGTCCACGCCCATCACCAGCCGCGACACCGGCTTGTCCAGCCCGGGCACCTCGCCGTACGTCATCGGAGCGTCCGTACGCCGGGCCAGCGGGCGACCGGTCACGGTCGGGATCAGCACGTCGTCGCGCTCACTTGCGTACTGCTGCCCGATCGCCTCGCGCCACTTGTCCTGGACGACGAGGTTGCCGAGGGTGTCCTGCCAGCTCATTTCTGGCGCCTGCCGGGCCTCGATGGCGGCCGCGACCGCCTCCGCCTCGGCCTGGTAGATGAAGGCCGGTTCCGCGGAGATGTCCCGCGGCTCCTCCCCCACCTTGTGCACGGTGACGTGGGTCGGCTTCCCGTCGCCGCCGAACCAGGGATCCTCGACCACGAGGTAGCCCTCGCTGCCGAGCACCCGCACCCGGTTCTCGTCGTTCAGCCGGACACCGGTGCTCACCTGCGCGGTCACCCCGGAGTCGAAGAAGAGCGTCGCCACCGACCATTCGTCCACCCCGGTCTCGCCGACCTGACCGACCGCGGTCACCGCCGCGGGATCGGCGTACGGCGCTCCGGTGGCGGCACCGGCGATCAGCCGCGCGTAGGAGACCGGGTAGCCGCCGACGTCGAGGATGCCGCCGCCGGCCAGTTCGTTGGCGAAGATCCGGCTGGAGGCGTTGAAGGACGCCTGGAACGCGAACGACGCCTGGATCTGGTGCACCTTGCCGATCGCGCCGTCGCGGATCAGCTGGGCGACCAGCTTGGTCTGCGGCAGGCAGCGGTACATGTACGCCTCCATCAGGAAGACGTCGTTGCGCACCGCGGCCTCGATCATCGCCGCGGCCCAGGCCCGGTTGATCGCGAGCGGCTTCTCGCAGAGCACGTGCTTGCCCGCCTCGGCGGTCTTGATCGCCCATTCCGGGTGCAACGGATGCGGAGTGGCGATGTAGACCGCGTCGACGGTGTCGTCGGCGAGCAGTTCGTCGTACGAGCCGTACCTGTTCGCGATGCCGAACTTGTCGGCGAAGGCGTTGGCCGATTCCGTACTACGGCTGCCGACCGCGACCACCTCGTTGGTGGCCGACGACGGGACCTGGCCGGCGAACCTCGACGCGATGTTGCCGGTGCCGAGAATTCCCCAGCGGAGCTTGGTGGAAGACAAGAGGTGGTTCCCCTCAAAAAGGAGCGGGCATGGTCAGAACTTCATGGCGCCGGCGGCGATGTCGGCGATGAAATGGCGGCCGCCGATGATGAAGACGCCGATCAACGGGATCACACTCATCAGTGCTCCCGCCATCACCATGCTGTAGTCGGTGCCGTACACACCGTTCAGCTGCTGCAGAGCCACCTGCAGGGTGAGTTTGTTCGGGTCCGTCATCACGATCAACGGCCACAGATAGTCGTTCCAGACATTGATGAAGGTGAAGATGCCCAGGAAGGCCAGCCCGGGCCGCAGTACCGGCAGTCCTACGGTGAGGTACTGCCGGAAGAAGCCGGCGCCGTCGACCTTGGCGGCGGAGATGAGCTCATCGGGGATCGCGCCCTTGGCGTACTGGCGCATCCAGAAGATCCCGAACGCGTTGGCCGCGCCCGGGATGATGAGGGCCTTCAGCGAACCGATCCAGCCGAACTCGGCCAGCGTCACGAACTGCGGCACCAGCGCCAGCTGGGTCGGGATCATGAAGGTGGCCAGCAGGATCCCGAACAGCAGATCCCGGCCGGGGAACTCGTACTTCGCGAACGCGAACGCCGCGAGCGAGTCGAAGAACAGCACCAGCACGGTGACCCCCGCGGACGCGATCAACGTGATCAGCATCGCGCCGAAGAAGTCGATGTTGTCCAGCACATGGCCCATGTTCTCGAACAGGTGCGAGCCGATCAACAGCTTTGGCGGGTAGGCGAAGATGTCCGGCGTGGTGTTCGAGGCCATCACCAGCATCCAGTAGAACGGGAAGATCGAGACGATCACCCCGAGCATCAGTACGACGTGACTGACGACCGTCCTGACTCTTTCAGTGCGCATCGACAGTCTCCTTCCCGGCAGCCGCCTTCTCGGCGGCGATCTTGCGGTCCACCCGGCGTTGCATCCGTTTGGTGATCCGGTCGTTGTCGCCACCGCCGATCAGCCGCCAGTTGATCACCGAGAACAGCACGATCAGGATGAACAACGCCCAGCCGATCGCGGCGCCGTAGCCGAACTGATTCTTGCCGAACGCGCTGTCGTAGAGGTACGAGACGATCGTCAACCCGCCGTCGCCCGGCCCGCCGATCGCGCCGCTGCTGCCGAACAGCACCTGCGACTCGGTGAAGATCTGCAGCCCACCGATCGTCGAGGTGACCGCGGTGAACAGGATCACCGGCCGCAGCAGCGGGACGGTGATCCGCCAGAACATCTGCCGCGACGAGGCGCCGTCGACCCGGGCGGCCTCGTAGATGTCGGACGAGATCGCCTGCAGGCCGGCCAGGAAGATGATCGCGTTGTACCCGGTCCAGCGCCACGCGACGATGGTGGCGATCGCGATCTTGATCCCCCACGGCTGACTGAGCCATTCGATCTTGTTCAGCCCGACCGACTGCAGAAAAGCGTTCAGCAGGCCGAAGTTGTTGCTGAAGATCGAGCCGAACACCATCGTGACGGCGACCACCGAGGTGATGTTCGGGATGAAGTAGGCGATCCGGTAGAAGCTGCGGAACCGGGTCGCGTTGTGCAGCGCGTTCGCGATCACCAGGGCCAGCATCAGCATCGGAACGGTCGAGATCACCCAGATGACGAGGGTGTTGGTGATGGACTTCCAGAAGCTCGGATCGGTGAGCAGGTAGCTGTACTGCTCCAGGCCGACCCATTTCATCTGGCCGATCCCGTCCCACGAGTGGAACGAGAGCCAGATCGAGAACAGCACCGGGAAAGCGCCGAAGATCGCGAACAAGATGAAGAAAGGCGACACAGCGGCGTACTGCGGGAACGCCTGCCGGAACCGGTTCGGTGGTCCCTCGGGAGTGTTCACGCTCACATTCTCCGCCGACTCACGCACTGTTGCACTGACGGCCATCTCAGATCGCCCCCACCCGGGTGAGTTCGCGGTCGACCTGGTGCTGCGCGTCCTTCCAGGCCTGGTCGGACGACTTGCTGCCGATCTCCACGTTCACGAGTTCCGCGGCGATCGGCGTACGGATGATCGTGTCGTACGGGCTGAAGTAGGCGCCCGGGTACTTCTTCGCGGACTCGGCGAAGACGTCGACGATCCGCTGGCCGCCGAAGAACGGGTCCGGCGCGGTCAGCCGGGGGTCGGTGTAGCTGGCCGGGGTGGACGGGAAGAGCACCGGGTCGAGGAAGGACTGGGCCTGGTTCTTCGACGATTCGAGCCAGGTGATGAAGGCCATCGCCGCCTCGGGATCCTTGCAGTACTTGGTGATCGCGAGGAAGGAGCCGCCGCGGTTACCAGGTCCGCCCGGCGCGGCGGTGACCCGCCAGTTCCCCTTGGTCTTCGGTGCGGCGTTCTTCGGGCCGAGCTGGGCCCACCAGACCGCCCCCATGAAGGCGACCAGCCGGCCGTTGGTGATCACCGCGTTCGCGTCGGTGCTGCCGCCCTGGGCGTTGGCCGACAACCCTTCCTTGACGACCCGGATGGCAAGGTCCCAGGCGTTCTTGATGTGCTCGTCGGCGCCGATGTACTGGCCGTCCTTGGTCATCCAGCGCTTCGGCAACTGCGACAGGGCGTAGTCGAAGACCGAGGTGATGTTGTCGGTGATGACTGAACCGGGCACCGCTTGCTTGAGCTTCTTGCCGAGCTCGATGTACCTGTTCCAGTCGGGCGCGGCCGCGGCGACGTCGGCCGGCTCGGTCGGCAGGCCGGCCTTCTCGAAGACGTCCCGGCGGTAGAACAGCGCGGTCGGACCGGTGTCCATCGGGAAAGCCATCATCTTGTTCTCGGGCGTGATACCGAGCTTCCACTTCCACGGCAGGTACTCCGACTCCACCTTGCCGGCACCGAGTTCGCGCAGGTCGTGGAACTGGTCGGCGTTGGGGAAGTAGGTGGCCACGTCGTCGTTGATCCCGATGATGTCCGGCACCAGCGACTTGCCGGCCAGCGAGGTCAGCACCTTGGTCTTGTAGTCGCCGCCGATCCGGGTCATCGCCAGCTTCTTGGTCGCGCCCGGGATGCCCTTCTCCGCGGTCGCGATCAGCGAGTCGTTCACCGAGCCGGTCCAGCACCACATACTCAACTCGTCGGCCGCGCCGAGCGAGCTGCGCGAGCCGCAGCCGCTCAGGCCGGCCACGGCGGCCGCACCCCCTGCGCCGAGGCCCAGGAACTTCCGTCTGCTGACAACCATGGACTGCCTCACCTACACCTTCGCCTTGCGAACCGGGAGGGGCTTTTGCGGGTGTTCGATTGAGCGAGAACTAGTCGACAAATGTTCAGACAAGGTAAGCGCATACCAACTGAACCGGTCAAGGTCTCGCCCACCGTCCGGCCAGGACCTGATTGGATGGGGCCATGCCGACCACCGCGATCGACACCGTCCTGTTCGATGCCGATGGGGTGATCCAGCGGCCGACCATCGACTGGCGCGCCACCCTCGCCACTTTCATCCGCCCGGACCAGTCCGCCGAGGAGTTCGTCGACGACCTGATGGTCTCCGAACGGCCGTCGATCCGCGGCGAGGGCGACTTCTACCAGGCCGTCGCCGAGGTCCTGGCGCGCTGGGAATCGGCCACCCCGGTCGAGGAGGCGGTCCAGCCCTGGGCCTGGTTCGAGGCCGAGCCGGTCGTGGTCGACCTGATCCAGCAACTGCGCAAGGCCGGGATCGGCTGCCACCTGGCGACCAACCAGCACTCCTACCGGCGCGCGATCATGCAGGACGAGCGGCACTACGGCGAGCTGTTCGACCAGACCTTCTACTCCTGCGATCTCCGCCTCGCCAAGCCGGACCCGGCGTACTTCCACGCGATCCTCGAGAGCGTCGGCAAACAGGGCTCGTCCGTGCTCTTCATCGACGACAACGAACCCAACATCAAGGGCGCTCTCGCCGCGGGCCTGAACGCGGAGCTCTACGACCTCTCCGAAGGCACCGACGCCCTGCGCGCACTTCTGACCCGTTACGGACTCCCGATCTCAGCCTGAGCCCGTACTGCGGGCAGTGGGCGGCCCGGTCGCAAAGGCCGGCTGATCACGAACAGCACCAGCAGCACCGGGATCGTGATCAGGAAAGCCTTGCTCAGGTCGATCACGGTCGCCAGCGCGGCCAGGATCGTCGGCGCCGCGAGAATCGCGGTCGCCGATGCCAGCGCACCCAGCGCCGCCAGGCGAACCGGGCGGATGCCAGGGGTCGCGACCAGCTCGGCAATCGTCAGCGGGTAGAGCGGCGCGACACCGACGCCGGCCAGCAGCAACCCGGTGACCACGAGCGCGGGCGAGCCGAACAGGCTCACCAGCAAACTGCCGCTGAGCGCCAGTACGCCGGCCGGAACCAGCGGCGCCCAGCCCCGGAAATGGAGCGGGCCGATCGACCGGCCGACCGCCATGCCGATCGGGAACGCACTGCCGAGCAGGGCCGCGATCGCAATCGGCAGACCGGCCTCCACCAGCCGCGCCACCGACCACACCACGAAGCAGAACTCCACCGCGACGGCCAGCACGACGCGTGACCAGCCCCGGAACGCGCTGAGCCACGGAGACCCTTCACCAGCCGGCGTTGGATCCAGGCTCTGCCCAGCCCGCGCCGGTGCAGCAATGACAATCAGAACAAGAAACGGCGGTACTGCGACCAGCATCGCCAGCCGGCCGGTTGGACCGAGTGAATCGAGTCCACCGATCGCTAGCGGCGCCAAGATGCCGGTCGCACTGCCCACCGCGTTCACCTTGGTCAGCCGGGCCGCCGCAGTGGGGCCACTGAGCAGCAGCGGAGCCAGTAGCACCAGCAGTGCCCCGCCGAGGCCGATCAGCAGTCCCCCGGACACAGCAGTGATGAAGCTGGGCGCCAGGGCGACCAGGATGGCCCCTAGAGCACAGACGAGCGCACCGCCACGGAGTACGGCAGTGATCCTGCCTGTGCGGAGCAGGATCGGTCCTACGAAGGCGATGATCAGCAGACCGAGCGCGAACGCAGACGGCAGCAAGGCGAGCCGGCTAGCAGGCTCGTCGAGGTCTCTGGCCAGTACTGCGACGCAGGCGCCGAGGCCGCCCAGCAGATAGCCCAGTGCGGCCAGCGCCAGGCCGACCTCGAGCTCAACCCGCCGGGCGTTGGTACTCATCCGGCGAGCAGACCGGCTAGCTGGTGCAGGTCTGTGAGCTCCACGTCCATGTCGGACAACACGGCCCGAACCTGCAGCAGCTCCATCGGCTCCTCCATTAAACTCGTTCTCCGAGCATAAGGGAGACGGTCCCCATGACGGTACACAGTGCGCGCCTCCGGCGCGGCAGGTGGCAGACGGCGGCTGAGGTACTGAGCCTGATGGGAAGGCAGCCCGGCATCACCCGGGCCGCTGTGGCCCGGGAGCTGCGACTGAGCACCAGCTCGGCGACAGAGGTGACTGCACGGCTCCGGGAGTTACAGCTGCTGACAGAGACTCCGGCGCCAAGCCAGGGGCGCGGTAGGCCGACCACGGTGCTGCAGCCGCATCCGCGGGGGCCTCTGGTTCTGGCGGTGAACCTGCGGCAGGGCACTTGGCGCTCTGCGGTCGTCTCGCTCGACGGGACTCTCCACGATCGGGTGACGATTACGCACCACCGGCAGCCGGAGGAGGTGCTTGGGAGTATCCGTGCGGCGGTGGAGGCGAGCGCTGCGCAGTACGGGGATCGGTTGCGGGTAGTGAGCCTCGCGGTGGCTGGGACTGTGCGGGAGAACCGGCTGATGCAGGCGTCGACGCTGGGATGGGGTGAGGTGGACCTGTGCCCGGTGGTGGGCGAGACCGGGCTGCCGCTGCTCGCTGGGAACGACGCGACGCTCGGTGGAGTGGCAGAGACCCGTACTGGCGCTGCTGCTGGTGCACGGACTGCACTGCACCTGATCGTCGAGGTCGGGCTGGGCGGGACGCTCATCTTGGACGGGAAGCCGGCTAGTGGGGCGACCGGGGCGGGTGGTGAGTACGGGCATATGCCGTTCGGCGATCGTGCCCTGCACTGTCCGTGTGGTGCTCGCGGTTGCTGGGACCTCGAGATCGACGGACGGGCGCTGGCGCGGCGACTTGGGGATGACGCGCCGGAAGATCCTTTTGTCTATGCGGAAGCGGTTTTCCGGCGTACGGATGCTGAGGCTTCGGCGGCTGTGGCGCTCTCGGCGACCGCCCTCGGTTCGGGCATCGCCGGACTGGTCAACGCACATGACCCCGACGTCATCACCCTCGGCGGACTGGCCGTCCCGATCCGCGCAGGCGCCCCGGCGGCTTTCGCTACGGCGTACCGCGACGGCTTGATGCGCTTCCATCGCGCCTCTCCCCCGCCGGTCCTCGACTCCACCCACGGCCCCGACGGCCCTCTCCGCGGCGCCGCTGCCCTGGGCCTCGACCACCTCACCACCGAACCGGCGCTAGCCGCCTGGGCCGAGCCCTCCCTCAGCTGATCAGTCCCGCGCCAGGCTCTCCGGAGAAGCGTCGGCTTCGGAGGGACCGCCCGGCTGACCATCTGCAGCCGCTTCTTCGCCCTCGGTCTCCTCGACAGCGGCCGGCTTGGGGGCTGGGATGATCGGGGGCTCGAGCTTGGCGAGGATGGTGATGATGTCCATCCGGTGGTGCCGGATCTCGTGCGCGGTGTGGCGGATCAGCCAGCCGAGGGAGCGCGGCGCGCGGACCGGGTAGTTGTAGAGACCCAGCTTCCCGAGCTCCACCGGCTTCAGCACCCGCGCCGCGGCCCCGAACTCCTTGGCGTTCTTCATCAACGCCGCCGCGACCTCCATCGGATCCTGGAGCTCGTACTTCAGCTCCTTCAGCCGCCCGGTCCGATCCATCGGCGCATACACCGGCCGATCCTCGGCGAGACACTGCGCGATCCGCGCCCGCTGCACCTCCAGCACATCGCGCACATGACACGCGTACTCGATCGCCGACCAGACTTCCGGTTCCGGCCGCAACCGCACCACGTTGACATCCGGCCCGGCAGCAGCCTTCGTCAACGCCATGCTGCTCTCCGCCGACTGCCGGATCAGCGTCGTCACCGTGCCCTGTAGATCGCCGGTGTCGTAGTTGAAACCGCACTCCTGGCACAGTCCGTCCACCGGCGGGCGGCTCGTGTTCACTGCTCGCTCCTGAATCGCCATCCGTGGTCCACCGGCCCAATCCCACCACCGAGCGCAAACCCGGCCGCGACCGCCCCACTGATGTACTCCTTCGCCGCTTCAACAGCAGCCGGTACGTCGTAACCTCGCGCAAGATAAGCCGCGATCGCACTGGCCAATGTGCACCCGGTGCCGTGCGTGTGACTGTTGTCGGCCCGCGGCGCGCTGTACTCCCGTCGCACCCCACGCCCATGCAGTACGTCGACCGCCAGCGGCCCGTCGTCGTGCCCGCCCTTGACCAGCACCCAGCCGGCCCCGGCCTCCAGCAACACCTTCGCCGCCAACTCGCGATCCTCGCCGTTGGTCCCCGCCACCGGACCGAGCTCGGTGAGATTCGGCGTCAGCACAGTCGCGAGCGGCACGATCTCCTCCCGCACAGCCTCCATCGCATCGGCCGCCAGCAACGCGTCACCGTGCTTCGACACCGACACAGGATCGACAACGATCGGTACGCCGGGCGGCAGCGTCCGCAGCAAGTCGGCGACCACGCGCACCATCGCCGCCGAGGCGAGCATCCCCGTCTTCACCGCGTCCACGCCGATGTCGTCGACCACACTGCGGAACTGGGCCTGGACCTGTTCAGCGGGCAGCTCCCAAGCACCCTGCACACCGAGGCTGTTCTGCGCGGTGATCGCGGTCAGCACACTCATCCCGTGGACACCGTTGGCGAGCATCGACTTCAGGTCGGCCTGGATCCCGGCACCACCACCGGAATCCGATCCGGCGATCGTCAGCACCCTGGGCGGCGCGGCGTTCATCAGGCAAGCTCCTCAGTTGCGGAAGTGCGGGTGGGCTCAGTTGCCGAAGTGGGTGTGCCCGGCGGCGCCGGCGTACGCCGTACCGTCCACCGTGATCGTCCCGGGCGCCAGGTTCTCGTTGCCCTCGGCAACCGAACCGATGACCGTCCAGCCCTCCGGGACGTCGGCCGGCTCGAACGTCGCGACCAGGGCATGGTCGTCACCGCCGCCGAGCACGAACGTCAGCGCGTCCACCCCGGTGGCGGCCGCGACCGCCTGGAGCGGCTCCGGGATCGCCAGTGCCTGCGAGCGGATGTCGATCACCACCTCGCTGGCTGCCGCGATATGACCGAGGTCGGCGAGCAGTCCGTCGCTCACGTCGCACATCGAGGAGGCGCCGGCGATCGCGGCGCGCGGCCCCTCGGCGTACGGAGGTTGTGGGCGGCGGTGTGCCTCCACGACAGTGCGCGGCGAACGGAAGCCACGGTTCAGTACGGCGACGCCGGCCTCGGCCCAGCCGAGCCGGCCGATGAAGGCCACCTCGTCGCCGGGGCGCGCACCGGACCGTAGTACGGGCCTGCGGCCGTCGAGCGAACCGAAGGCGGTGACCGAGACGACGATCTTGTCGGACTGCACCACGTCGCCGCCGACGATGCTGGCGCCGAGCAGCTCGGCCTCGTCCGCGATCCCCTGGTTGAGTTCCAGCGCCCACGTGGTCGGCAGGTCGGCCGGTGCGCCGAAGCCGACCACCAGCGCGGTCGCCCGGGCGCCCATCGCGACGATGTCGGCGAGGTTCTGCGCGGCGGCCTTGCGGCCCACGTCGTACGCCGACGACCAGTCCTGCCGGAAATGCCGGCCCTCGACCAGCAGGTCGGTGGTGATCACCACCCGGCCGTCCGGCACCGCCAGCACGGCCGCGTCGTCACCCGGGCCGACCAGGACGTCCTCACCTCGGGGTTGCGCCTTGGTGACGGCCTCGATCAGGCCGAATTCACCCGTGCCACCCAACGTCTCTGTCACGTCAGCAAGACCTCCCATATCGCTCCGGTGAGTCTAGGCGGTACGGTGACCGGGCAACGAAGAGTACGCCGGGCCGCTTCGCAGTACCGTGGCCGGATCCAGCTGAGGACGACTGAGTGGAGAACGACGTGGTGGTCCAGGCCTACATCCTGATCCAGACCGAGGTCGGCAAGGCTGCCGATGTCGCACAGCAGATCGCCGAGGTGCAGGGGGTCACCCTGGCCGAGGACGTCACCGGTCCGTACGACGTGATCGTGCGCGCCGAGGCCCGCAACGTCGACGAGCTCGGCAAGCTGGTCGTGGCGAAGGTGCAGAACGTCCCCGGTATCACCCGCACGCTGACGTGCCCCGTCGTCCACATCTGATCCCGATCAACCGCACCGCAGGCGCCCAGCCGCGCAGCCGGGGCGCCGCGGCACGCCCGCTGACGCTTGCCGCGATCGTCCTGCTGGTGGCGGGTTGCAGCCCGGACCCGGTGGAGATCGCCGTCCCCAAGCCCGCACCGGAAGTGGCGCAGGCCTGCGACGGCCTGATGAAGGCGATGCCGGCCAAGGTCCTCGACGGCAAGAAGCGCAAGGCGGACCCGGCGAGCATCTTGACCACGGCGTACGGCGATCCGCCCATCGAGGTGACCTGTGGTGTCGCGCCACCGGCCGGGATGGCCGAGGCGCAATCGCAATGCTTCGAGGTGAACGGCGTCGGCTGGTTCGCCAAGCAGGTCACCAACGGCTACATCTTCACGACCATCGGCCGCAAGGTCTACCTGGAGATCGCGGTCCCGTCGAAGTACGCCCCCGAAGCCAACGCCCTCACCGACGTCTCCGACGCCATCAAGGCCCACAACACCCTGATCACCCCCTGCACCTGACCGTCTTCAACGCCAGGGACGCCAGGACCGATTCGTGGCCGTGAGATCGTTGCGGAGACTGCTGAGGGCTGCGCGGGCTTGTGCACGCGTTTCCTCGGTCGACGCGTGGTCGGAGTAGCGGGCTTCGCGGTAGAGGTCGGCGAGTGTGTGCAGGTCGGCGGCGGAGACACCGTTGACGGCGAGGACGCGGACGGTGAATTCGGCCGCCGTCTCGGAGGCATCGCGGGCAACGCCGGCGGCGGCAGCCGCGTCTTCGAGGGCTACCCAGCAAGCGATCACCGCGTCGTTCGGCGTACCGCGATCGATCACCGCGAGGCCGGTCTCGACCGCCTCGATCAACTGCTCATCCGGGGGTTGCTCCGGGTCCATCGGCTTGGGCCGGCGGTTCGTGGAGCGGGTGGTGATCGCCAGATAGATCATCACCCCGATCAGCACGGCGAACACGAACACCGCGAGGTACAGGAGCGCCGTCCAGACACCGGACCACCAGTCACCCGCAGGCAGCTCCTCCGGCCTCGGGCCAGGAGTGCGCGTCGGCAACGGCTTGCTGGACCACTGGTTCTTGGACCCGTCGATCGGCCGGACGCTGCCGGCAGCCGACGCCACGATCACCAGCACGCCGACAACCACACAGAGAACCAGAATCACTGGTCCCCGCCGTCGCCCTCCCCCAGGTCTCACCCTCCGGAGAGTAAATCCCGCAGGGGGCACAACGCCCGTACGCCGGAAAGCCTGCCCTTTCGGCCCTCGTAGCTCACCGCAAGCCGGTACGCCGAGGCTCAGCGCAGCCCGGTCTTCCGGGTCAGTGCCAGCGCGAGCAGCCGGTCGACGAGTTCGCCGTACTCGATACCGGTGGCGGCCCAGACGCGGGGGAACATGCTGTACGGCGTGAAGCCCGGCATCGTGTTGATCTCGTTGACCAGGATCCGGCCGTCCTCCTCGAGGAAGAAGTCGACCCGCGCCAGCCCTTCGCCCTCGATCGCCTCGAACGCGGTCAGCGCCTGCTCCCGGATCTCCGCAGCGACCTCGTCCGGCAGCTCGGCCGGCACGCTCAGCGCCGCGAAGTCGACCTCTTCCGGCAGGTACTTCGCCTCGAAGTCGTAGAACTCGTGCCCGCCCCCGGTCAGCGTCACCTCACCACACACGCTCGCCGCCGGCTCGGCCCCGTCCAGCCCGCCAAGGATCCCGACCTCGATCTCGCGCGGGTTCCGGGCAGCCGCCTCGACGAGCACCTTCGGGTCATGCACGCTGGCCTCGGCAACAGCAGCATCCAGCTCGTCGCGCGAGTTCACCTTGCTGATACCCAGGCTCGACCCACCGCGGCACGGCTTGACGAACACCGGATACCCCAGCCCATCGACCGCATCCCGGCAAGACGACGGGTGGCGCGCCCAGTCGCGTTCACGAATCACGACGTACGGCGTGACCTCGAGCCCGGCGGCAGCCAGGACCACCTTCATGTAGTGCTTGTCCATCCCGACCGCGCTGGCCAGTACGCCGGAGCCGACGTACCGGATGTCCGACATCTCGAGCAGACCCTGCAGCGTGCCGTCCTCGCCGAACGGCCCGTGCAGCAACGGGAAGACCACGTCGACCTCGCCGAGCGTGCTCGGCACCTGGTCGGGCGTGTGCACGACCAGTTCGCGGCCGGCGCCGAAGAGCACCGGCAGCGCGGTCACGTCCACCTCGGGCAGCTTGCCGTCGGTGATGGAGAGTCGCTCCGGGTCGCCGCTCTCCAGCACCCAGTGGCCGGCGGTGTCGATGCCGATCGGGACCACGTCGTACTTGTCCTGATCGATCACCTTCAGCACGTTCGCCGCGGTGATGCACGAGACCGCGTGCTCGCTCGACCGGCCGCCGAACACGACAGCGACCCTGGGCTTCCTCGGTTCTCCACTCACCGGGCCGACGATAGCGCCTACCGATCCCAGGTCACCGGCAAGGCCTTCACGCCGTAAACCAAGGTGTTGTCCTTGAACTCGACATCCTCAAAAGGAATCGCCAGCCGCAGCGTCGGGATCCGGCGGTAGAGGCGGGTGTAGACCTCGTACAGCTCGACCCCGGCAAGTTGTTGCCCAAGGCATTGATGTGGGCCGAACCCGAAGGCCAGGTGCGCCGACGCCTTCCGGGTCAGATCGAGCTGATCCGGATCCGGGAACGCACGCTCGTCCCGGTTCCCCGACGACAGCGCGGCGATCAGGTAGTCACCGGCCTGGATGGTCTCGTCGCCGAACGGGATGTCCTCCATCACTTGCCGGAACACCCCGAACTGGACCACCGAGAGATAGCGCAGCAACTCCTCGATCGCAGGCTTCGCCAGCGCCGGGTCGTCGCGCAACGCGTCCAGCTGCTCCGGCGTACGGAGCAGGGCGAGAGTGCTGAGCGCGATCATGTTCGCCGTCGTCTCGTGACCGGCGATCAGCAGCGTGATGCCGATCGACACCAGCTCCTCGATCGTCAACGGCTGCTCCTGCTCCTCCGAGCGCGTGATCAGCCGCGAGAGCAGGTCGTCCTCCCGCACCGCCTGCTTACGCTGCACGAGGCCGGCCATGTACTCACCGAGCTCCTCGTTGACCCGCATCACCTCGTCCTCGGGCTTGTCGACGGAGACCAGTACGGCGCTGCGCTCCTGGAACTCAGCACGGTCGGCGTACGGAACACCCAGCAGCTCACAGATCACCAGCGAGGGAATCGGCAGGGCAAACGCCTGGACCAGGTCGACCGGACCCTCATGGGCCAGCAGCGCATCGATGTGCTCCTCGACGAGCTCCTGGATCCGCGGCCGGAGCGCCTGCACCCGCTTGACGGTGAACTCACTGGTGAGCAGGCGGCGCAGGTACGCATGCCGCTCACCGTCGCTCTGCAGGATCGAACCGGACTCGACCTCGCGTTCCAGATCAGCACCCGGTACGACGTGCGTCGACGGGGCGACCCGGGAGCTGAGCCGCGGATCGGCGAGCACCTTGCGCACTTCGTCGTACCGGCTGAAGACCCAGGCATCGACGCCGACCGGGGTTGCCACTTTGGCGATCCGCTGGTGCCCGCGCAGCGCGGCGTACCCGGTCGCGGGATCGAACGGGCAACCGCTGGGCCGTACTGCGGGGAAGTCGGTCGGCAGAGCCTCGGTCGTCGGTGTCTCGGTCATCAGGCAGAACCCCCAGGAGTCACTTGCTGACAGAAAGTAATATGGAAGTGACTACCATATGACACGATCTCCCAAACAAAATCAAACTCCGGCGGGTCGGGCACCGGTAGGCTCGCGGCGCACACGAGTTGGGAGTACTCATGGGGCTGCGTGAGCTGAAGCGGGAACGGACCCGCCAACTGATCTCCGACAAGGCGTTCGAGCTGTTCACCGATCGCGGCTTCGGCCGGACGACGGTCGAGCAGATCGCGGCCGCCGCCGAGGTCGGTCCCAGCACGCTGTATCGCTACTACCCGACCAAGGAACGCCTCGTCCTGGAGTTCGTAGAGACCAGCCTGTTCGGGGCGCTGGATTGGTTGCGCGACCAGCCACCGATGAACGTGCCGGACGGTCTGCAGGGTGTGGTCGAGCGGGTGCTGGACCAGATGGAGAGCAACCCGGACCGGGTCCGGACCGTGTACGAACTGGCCGATCAGACGTCGTCGGTGGAAGCCCATCTGGCCACCGTGATCTGGCGCTGGCGCGACGAACTGAGCACCGAACTGGTCCACCGGCTGACGGCGGACTCCGACCAGCCGCTGGCCGGCGAATCCATCGGCTTCACCGCCGCACTCGCGGCCGGCATCACGATGAACGTCATCGAGGTCACCGTCCAGACCTGGGTCGAGAACCCGGCCGGCACCGACGCCAAGGCCCTGGCCCGGGAGGCGATGTGCCTGCTCCGCGGCGGCGGCATCCCCCTCCCCACCGTCGAGCCCTGACGCCGCGAGAGAATCCAGGTATGACCCCTGACCTGGATCCCTCGACCGTCGTCGTGCACGCCGGCCGGCCCGCCCGTGTCCCGGACGCACCGCTCGGCCCGTCGCCCGTCTTCAGCTCGACGTACATCGCCGGCGGGGACCGCGGCTACGGCCGGTTCGGCAACGAGGCCTGGGCCGCGCTCGAGACGACTCTCGGTCAGCTGGAAGGCGGCCGCGCGCTGACCTTCGCCTCGGGGATGGCTGCGGCCGCGGCTGTCCTCGACCTGGTCCCGGTCGGCGGTCGCGTGGTGGCACCGGCGCACGCCTACAGCGGAGTACTGGCTCTGCTCGACCAGCAGGCCGCGACCGGACGGCTGACCGTCGAACGGGTCGACATCGCCGACACCGCAGCCGTCACCGCCGCGCTCGCCGGGACGGACATCTTGTGGGTCGAGTCGCCGACCAACCCGGCGATGGAGGTCGCCGACCTGCCGGCGCTCTGTGCCGCAGCCCGTACGGCGGGGGCCACGTCGGTCGTCGACAACACCTTCGCCACGCCGCTCCTCCAGCAGCCGCTGAGCCTCGGCGCTGACCTCGTGATGCACTCGGCGACGAAGTTCATCGCCGGTCACTCCGACGTTCTCCTCGGCGCGGTGATCACCGCCGACGACTCGCTCTGGACAGCACTCGAGCTCCGCCGCCGCAGCCTCGGCGCGATCCCCGGCCCGATGGAGGCCTGGCTGGCGCTCCGCGGCCTGCGCACCCTCGCACTGCGGCTGGAACGCGCCCAGTCGAACGCAGCCTTCCTCGCCGCCCGGCTACTCGACCACCCGCGGATCAGCCGCGTCCGCTACCCCGGTCTCGCGGACGATCCGGGTCACGCCCGGGCCGCCGCGCAGATGTCCGGCTTCGGCGCGATCCTGGCGATCGAACTCGGCGGCGATGCCGAGGGCGCCCAGCGCGTCTGCGAGAGCACCTCGCTCTGGGTCCACGCCACCAGCCTCGGCGGCGTCGAGTCCATGCTCGAACGCCGCCGCCGCTGGCCGATCGAAGTCCCCACCATCCCCGCCGACCTGATCCGCCTCTCGGTCGGCATCGAACACCCCACCGACCTCTGGACCGACCTCTCCCAGGCCCTCAAGTGAACATCTGGGACCCGGTCTTCGACCTCGCCTGGGAATCCCTGCAGTCCGGCAGTTTCCCGGTCGGCGCCGTCCTGGTCGACCCGTCCGGCGACATCGCCCACTCCGGCCGCAACCGCGCCTTCGCGGACTCCGCCCCGAGCGGCCACCTCTTCGGCACCAGGCTCGCCCACGCGGAAATCGACGCCCTCGGGCAGCTGATGCCCGGCAACTATTACGACTGGACCATCTACACCTCCCTCCAGCCGTGTCTCTTCTGCCTGACCGGGATCCGGATGACTCGGGTCGGGCACGTCGTCTACGCGGGTGCTGATCCGCTGTGGGACGTCACCGAGCAGCTGCCGGCGCTGCTGCCCGAACTGATCGCTTCGCGGTGGCCGCGGCGTACTGGTCCGGCGGAAGGTTTCGCGGGGGTCTTCGGAGCGCTGCTGCCGGCGATGTGGTTGGTGGTCAACAGCCCGGAGGCGGTCGTGGAGCCGTCCGAACTGTTGCCGTGGGCAATCGTCGAGACGGCTCGGAAGTGCGTCGCGGGCGGCGTACTGGAGTGCGGGTCCGCGGCTTCGGCTTACGAGTTGGCGGAGTCCTTGGTCTGATCGGGTTTCAGGACGTTCGCCGACAGGAAGGTGAGGATGCAGAGGATGACGGGGAGGGCGAAGGCGACGTTGAGGGGCATCCAGTGGGTGAGGCCGCCGATGATGGCCGGGCCGGCGAGCAGGCCGACGTAGCCGAGGCCCACCACCTTCGCCATCAGGGCGCCGGAGGCTCGGTGGTCGAGGTTGCCGGCGGCGGTGAAGAGTTGCGGTACGCCGCCGGACAGGCCGAGGCCGAAGAGTGCCCAGCCGATCAGGCCGACCGGGACCCACGGCACCAGGATCACCGTGGTCAACCCGACGGCGGCGAGCGCCGCGCCGTACCGGACGATCGCCGCCGGGCCGATCAGTGCCGCGACCCGGTCGGTCGCGAACCGGCCGACGGTCATCGCGACCGCGAACGCGCCGTACGCGTACGCCGCCGTGCTGGCCGAGGTGTCGAGAACGTCCCGGAACTGCAGCGCCGCCCAGTCGTTCGCAACACCCTCGGCGAGCATCAGCCCGAAGGCCAGCGCACCAAGCTGCCACACCAACCGCGAAGACGGCTTGCCGGGCTCATCGGTGGAGAGTTCGGCCTTCCCGTCGCTGACAGGCTCCCGGGGAGCCTCGATCAGGTAGCGGGCTGCCAGGAGGGAGACAGCGATGCAAAATGCGCCGCAGGCACTGAGCGTGAGCCGGGTGTCGACATCGGCCCGAAGGACAGCAGCCCCGATCAGCGCCGCGAAGGCGCCGCCGATCGACCACATCGCGTGGAACGCGGCCATGATCGGCCGCGGGTAGGCCCGCTCGACCACCACCGCATGGGAGTTCATCGCGACGTCGATCGATCCGTTGCCGAAGCCGAACAGCATCAGCGTCAGACCGAGCGTCCACCAGTTGGTGGCCAGGCCGGGACCGAACAAGGACAGGCCGAGGAAGATCCCGGCGGCCGGCAGCAAGCGGCGCTGGCCGATCCGGTCCGCGAGCGGCCCGGCGATCTGCATGCCGAGGAAGGCTGCAGCACCGAGGACGAGCAGCAGCAGACCGAGCGTGCTGTGCGAGATGTGGGTCGCGCGTTCGACGTTCGGGATGTGCACGACCCACATGCCGACGGCGAACCCGTTCAGGCCGAAGTAGACCCAGGTGGCGACGCGGGCGGCACGGGGTGGCTGGAGAGTTGCGTTCGCAGTACTGGCGGGCGCGGCAGTCAAGACAGGGACTCCTGGAGTTCGGTATCGGCGACCTGCACGAGGACTCCGCGCTGGGCGAGGAGCGCGCGATCGCCTTCGGGCGCGGTGGCGTCGGTGAGGATCAGGTCGGGTCGCTCGGCCGGGCAGATGTAGGCGAGCGCGGCTCGATCCCACTTGGCACCATCCACCAGCACCATCGACCGGGTGGAGACAGCGAGCGCCTGCAGCTTCACCTCGGCATCACCGAGATCGAACGCGGTCAGGCCGGCGTCCAGGCTGAACGCACACGGGCTCAGTACGGCGACGTCGAACCGCAGCGAACGCAGCGACGCCAGGGTCAGCGGCCCGACCATCGCCAACTCCCCCGGCCTCGGCTCACCACCGGGCATCAGCAGCCGTACGCCGGGCGCGCCGATCAACTCCTGCGCGACATGCAGCGACAGCGGCATCACCGTGACCACGCGATCGCGGAGCAGCCGGGCCACCTCCAGCGCCGTCGTACCGCTGTCCAGTACGACGGTCTCGCCGTCCCGGATCTGCGCGACGGCGGCCCGGGCGATCGCCCGCTTGGCCTCGATCTCCGCAGTAGATCGCGCGGCGAACGGCGGCTCCACTCCGGACGGCATCGCCGACACCGCTCCGCCATGGACGCGCTTGAGCACACCTTGCGCCGCCAGGAAGTCGAGATCGCGCCGCACCGTCATGTCCGAGGCGCCGGTGGCGGTCACCAGCTCACCGACCGTCACCCGTCCTGAACCGTTTAATCTCTCGATGACGACCTGTTGCCGCTCTGAGCTTCGCACTGTGAAAAACTAACACCGGCTTGAGTGATCAAACAAGATTTTTGTTCATATGTTCGCCCTCTGTGTGCAAACGCACAGACCCGCTCTGAGGGGTTCGTTCGTGGTCGATGACTTGCAGGCGGTTCAGGAAGCCCGGCTGGTGCGCCGGTCGCGGATCGCGGTGGCGGCGATCTTCTGTGTGCACGGCTCGGTGACCGGGTCGTTCGCGACCCGGGTGCCGTGGATCCAGGAGCACGCGTCGGTGAGCGCCGGGCAGCTGGGGCTGTCGCTGGCCTTCCCGGCGATCGGCGCCTCCCTGTCGATGCCGCTGGCAGCCCGGATCAGCCACCGGTTCGGCACCCGGGCCGCCCAGCGGGTGCTGATCGCACTCTGGACGCTGGCGCTCATCCTGCCGTCGCTGGCCACCAACATGCTGACGCTGTGCGCCGCGCTGTTCGTCTACGGCGCGACGGCCGGGATGGCGGACGTGGCGATGAACGCGCTCGGCGTGGAGGTGGAACACCGGATGGGTCGATCGATCATGTCCGGACTGCACGGGATGTGGAGTGCCGGTGCGCTGCTCGGTTCGGGGGTCGGCACGATCGCGGCGCACCTCGACATCAGTGCCCGGATCCATCACCTGGCGGCCGCGCTGGTCCTCACCGTGCTCGGGATGGTTGCTTCGCAGTACGTGCTGAACATCTATCCGACCGACGACGAGGAGGCGCCGCCGCGGTTCGCGCTGCCGCCGAAGTCGGCGCTGCTGATCGGCGCGGTCGGATTCTGCGCGGTCTTCGCCGAAGGGGCGAGCCTGGACTGGTCGGCGGTCTATCTCCGCGACGTCCTGACCACGTCGGCCGGTGTCGCGGCCGGCGCGACGACCGGGTTCGCGCTGACGATGGCGATCGCCCGGATCGCCGGCGACGCGGTCGTCAACCGCTGGGGCCCCGTCCGGACCGTCCGGGTGACCGGTGCCGTGGCGACGCTCGGCGGCATCCTCGTCGTGACCGCACCGGATCCGGTCGTCGCGATGATCGGGTTCGGGCTGATCGGGCTGGGCGTGGCCGTCGCGATTCCCCTCGCTTTCGTTGCTGCGGGCAACGTCGGCACGAACAAGAGCCAGGCGATCGCCGGCGTGGCCACGATCTCCTACGCCTCCGGGCTGGTGGCCCCGTCCATCATCGGCGGCATCGCCCAGGCCTCCAACCTCACCGTCTCCTTCATCGTCGTCACGGTGCTCACCTTGGGCCTGGTCTTCTTCGCGCCGGTACTACGTCCGCGAACGGCCTAGAGCCGACCCTCATGCGGCGCGGCCGCCCTCGATCCTTCAGACCTCACCGGCTTACGGGCGGCCGGCGTGGGGAGCAGGGGCGGCGGCGGTGAGGACCTGGCCGGTTCGCGCCGGGGTGAACATGTTCTCGAAGCCGGCCCATTCGGCCGCGAGGATGTAGAGGGTACGGCCGTCCCCGCCACCCAGCATGCAGGCGAAGGCGCCCCGGTCGAGGGCGACCGTCTGCAGCACCTCGCCGCCCTCCCGCACCCGAACGCAGTGCTGATTGGGCACATCGGCGTACCAGACAGCGCCCTCGGCATCCAGGCAGATCCCGTCCGGGTGCTGCCCTTGGCCGAGATCCGCCCACACCCGTCGGTTCGACAACCCACCGTCCGGCTCGATGTCGAAAGCGCTGAGCCGGCAGCCGTGCGACTCCGCGACGATCAGCGTCGACCCGTCCTCGGTCACCGCCATCCCGTTCCCGAACACGATGCCGTCGGCAACCTGCCGTACCTCACCCGCCGGCGTCACCACCACGACGACTCCCGGCTTGGAGAAGTCGAGCGAGCCCCCGTTGACGAAGACGTACCCGCGCCGATCCACCACGATCTCGTTGCAGATGTCGGCGAGGTCGCTCAGATCGGCGTACTCGGCTCCGTCCGCCAGCAGCAGGCGTGACCCCGCCACGATCAGCAACCGCCCGTCGGGCAACCAGTCGATCGAGAACGGCAACGTCTCCGGCGGAACGCTCGCCATCAACTCGCTTTTGCCATCCCCGTCGACCGCGAGCACCTCACCGGTCCCCCAGTTCGAGAACCAGAGCCGTCCGTCGTGCCACCGCGGTGACTCCCCGAACGCCAACCCGTCCAGCAACAACTCCACCATCAGAACTCCCTGGGCCTTCGGCGTCCCCGATGGACACCGTCACCACTGGTACGAATCCGGCTCAGACTTTTCGACATCCCGCCGTCAGCTGCGGCGAATCGTCGCGATCGTGTAGCCGACGGTGACCCGGAAGCCTTCGGGATCTTCGTTGACCGACTCGGCGGCCGCGAGCAGGCGGGACTTGAGTTCGGCGCGCAACTCCTCGGCATCGGGACGCTGGGACAACGCCCTATCCGCCGAGACCGCCATCGGGTGCTGCGCCGATTGCTCCAGATACTCCTCCGCCGAAGCCTCCTCGAAGACCAGGCTCCGCTCTTCGACCTCGACAGAGAATCCGTACGGCGCGAAGGCAGCTCGCAAAGCTTCAGCGTTGTGCCAGGCGAGCGACGCAGGTGCGCTCTTCGGGGCAGGACCGCCGAGCACCTCACCCATGAACTTGGCAGCGGTGCCGTTGATGACAGTGAGCGCACCGCCCGGCAGCCAGTCGGTGATGATGATCTGCCCATCCGGTGCAACCACCCGGGTCAGTTCAGCCACTGCCGCCGCGGGGTCCGGCGCGAAGATTACCGCGAAGATCGAGATCACCAGCTCGGCCGACTGGTCCTTCACCGGGATCGCCGCAGCATCCCCGACGACGAACTCGATCTCCAGCCCCCGCTCAGCAGCCCGGCCGGCGGCAACCTCCAGCAACCTGCTCGCCGGATCCACCCCCGTCACCACCGCACCCCGAGCCGCAGCCGCCAACGCCGCGTTCCCGGTCCCACACCCGACATCCAGCACGGACCGCCCCGTCAGCGGCCCTGCCAACTCGACAACAACCTCCGACACCGGCGCCAGCAACTCCCCCGTCGCCTCATACCTACCAACACCCCAGTCGATTGCCACAACAACCCCTCCCCCTAGTCAGAAGCCCATCATCGCCCCACCCACCCACCCCAGCCCGCCAAACCCACCCCACTCGCCACGGCGACGCGCGCGCCGGACTACGGGCCGGCCATCCCAACGGCAAACCGGCGGCTCAACTCCCCCTCAAGGGGTTCACCCCCTCCCATAGCAGGAGGCGAACCCCCACAAGAGGAGCCGAGCCAACCCAAGCCGCCAAACCCAGGGTCGCCGCGACCGCGGACGCGCCGGAGAACGGGCCGACCACCCGAACGCGGCAAACCGGCGGCTCAACTCCCCCTCACGGGGTTCACCCCCTCCCATAGCAGGAGGCGAACCCCCGGAAGAGGAGCGGAGACCATCCAGGGTGCGAAAATCAGATCGCTGGGGCGGGCGGAACTCGGGGTGCGGTGGCGGGTGGGGTTACTTGTCGGTGGCGAAGGCGTCGTCGAAGGAGCCTTCTGGTTTGTCGAAGGCGAGGGCGCGGATGGTGTTGACGGCTTCGGCGGCGCCGACCTTGCGTTCCATCCCGGCGTCTTCCCATTCGACCGAGATCGGGCCTTCGTAGCCGATCGAGTTGAGGACGCGGAAGCAGTCCTCCCAGTTCACGTCACCGTGACCGGTCGAGTAGAAGTCCCAGCCGCGCCGCGGGTCGCCCCACGGCAGGTGCGAACCGAGCCGGCCGTTGCGCCCGCCGCCGACCCGCATCCGGGTGTCCTTGCAGTCGACGTGGTAGATCCGGTCCTTGAAGTCCCACAGGAACGCGGCCGGGTCGATGTCCTGCCAGACCATGTGCGACGGATCCCAGTTCAGTCCGAACGCCTCACGGTGCCCGATCGCCTCGAGCGTCAGCGTGGTGGTCCAGTAGTCGTAGGCGATCTCCGACGGGTGCACCTCGTGCGCGAACCGCACCCCGACCTCGTCGAACACGTCGAGGATCGGGTTCCACCGATCGGCGAAGTCTTTGTACCCGGCCTCGATCGCCGAAGCCGGCACCGGCGGGAACATCGCGACGTACTGCCAGATCGACGAGCCGGTGAACCCGATGACGGTGTTGACGCCGAGCTTCGCCGCCGCCCGCGCCGTGTTCTTCATGTCCTCGGCCGCGCGCTGCCGCACACCTTCGGGATCTCCGTCGCCCCAGACCCGCGACGGCAGTATCGCCTGGTGCCGGAAGTCGATCGGGTTGTCGCAGATCGCCTGGCCGACCAGGTGGTTCGAGATCGCGAACACCTGCAGCCCGTGCCGCTTGAGGATCTCGTGCCGGCCGGCGATGTAGTTCTCGTCGTCGACGGCCTGCTGGACGTCGAAGTGGTCCCCCGAGCAAGCGATCTCGACGCCGTCGTAGCCCCAGGAGGCGGCCAGCGTGCAGACCTCCTCGAACGGCAGATCGGCCCACTGGCCGGTGAACAGGGTGATCGGGCGTGGCATCTGCTGGCTCCTCAGTGTTCGACGGTGGTCCAGGCGCCATCGGCGGCGGCGGACCGGAGTACGGCATCGACGAGATGGGCGGACCGGGCACCGGCCGCGAAGTCCGGCAGGCCGTCCGGAAGGTCGCCGTCCGCCGCAGCCGCATAGCTGTCCGCGACGAACGAGTCGAAGGCGTCCTGGTAGCCCTGGGCGTGCCCGGCCGGCAACCGGTTCACCCGGGCAGCGGGTGGGCTCAGCGTCTCGGGATCGCGGGTCAGCAGTTCGCTGGCGACCCGGCGGCCGACCCACAGCCGGTCCGGGTCCTCCTGGTCGAACCCGAAGCTCGACTCGGTCCCCGAGACTTCGAGGTACAGGCGGTTCTTGCGACCGGCCGCGACCTGGCTGACGACGACCGTGCCGACCACACCCGCCTCTGTCCGGAACTGCGCCGTCGCAAGGTCTTCAGTCCGTACGGCGACGCCGCCGCGGGTAGCCCGGATCGTCCGGGTCTGCGCACTGATCGCGGCGATCCGGTCACCGGTGACGAACTCGGTCAGGTCACACCAGTGCGAACCGATGTCGGCGAAGGTCCGTGAGGGGCCGCCCGCTTGGTCGTCCACCCGCCAGTTGTCGTCATCCGCTTCGGCCAGCCAATCCTGCAAATAGCTTCCGTGCAGCGAGGTGATCTGCCCGGCGTCACCAGCAGCGACTCTGGTCCGCAGCTCGCGAACCATCGGGTGGTAGCGGTACACGAACGGAACCGTGCCGACCCGGCCGGCCTCCTCGGCTGCAGCGAGCAACCCTGTGGCGTCCTTGGCGGAGGTGGCCAGTGGCTTCTCACAGATGACGTGCTTGCCCGCGTCGAGGGCTTGCAGGGCGACCTGGAGATGGGTGTTGTTCGGCGTACAGACGTGGATCAGATCGACGTCGGCCTTGAGCAGGTCGTCCAGGGTGTCGAAGCCCTGCTCGGCGCCGGTAGCCTCCGCAGCGGCCGCAGCACGGTCCGGCGACGAGCCGACAGCGCCGACCACCTGAGCTCCCGCGACCAAGGCTGAGCGCCCGTGCACGCGTCCCATGAAGCCGCCACCGACGATCCCGACCCGGAGTCTCTTGCGCGCAGAGGTGGACATGACCACGACGCTATCCTGGCCGGGAAAACGCGTGCCACCCACCTCTCAACAGGTGGGCGATCACCCCCAGCGTTCGGATTTCGCCGATCGGGAGACCAGGCTGAAGAGCATGTCCTTCGGGGTCATCTCGCCGGCCACCACCTTGGTGACGTGTTCGACGATCGGCATCTCGACGTCGTGCCGGTGGGCCAGCTCGGTGATCGACGCACAGGATTTGACGCCCTCGGCAACCTGCCGGGTCGCGCCCGCGATCTCGGCGACCGTCATCCCCTGACCCAACTTCTCCCCGAAGGTCCGGTTCCGCGACAACGGCGATGAGCAGGTCGCCACCAGGTCACCAAGACCGGCCAGGCCGGAGAAGGTGTGCTCGTCCGCGCCGAGCGCACTGCCGAGCCGTGCTGTTTCGACCAGGCCGCGGGTGATCACCGAAGCGCGGGCGTTGTCGCCGAAGCCGAGACCGACGGCCATCCCGACCGCCAGCGCGATCACGTTCTTGGTCGCACCACCGAGCTCGCAGCCGACCACGTCGTTGTTCGTGTACGGGCGGAACGTCGGCGAATGGCAGAGCTTCTGCAGCCGGGCGGCCGTTCCCTCGTCGGCACAAGCCACGACGGCAGCAGCCGGTTGGCCTTCGGCGATCTCGCGGGCCAGGTTCGGACCCGACACCACCGCGATCCGTTCCGGGCCGGCGCCGGTGAGTTCGGCGATCACCTCGCTCATCCGCTTCGTCGTACCGACCTCGACGCCCTTCATCAGGCTGACCAGCGGTACGGCGGACGGCAGCACGTCGGCCCAGTCCTTCAGGTTGTCCCGCAGCGACTGGCTCGGCACGGCGAGCACGATCGCCTCGGCACCTTCGGCGGCGGCAGCAGGGTCATGGGTTGCGGTGATGGCGTCCGGGAGGACCAGGCCGGGGAGGTAGTCCGGGTTCTCATGCCCGCTGTTGATCGCCTCGCACAAGGATTCCCGGCGAGCCCACAGCGACACCTGGTTCCCGGCCTGCGCAAGCACCGTGGCGAAGGCGGTCCCCCACGAGCCGGCGCCGAACACCGCAACTTTGGTCATCGAGTCTCCTTGTTCTTGCGGGGGTCGAACAACTCTTTGGGCGGGGTCTCACCGCGGATCACGCCGAGTTCGGCGGCTACCCGCCGCATGATCACTTCGGTTGCCTCGTGCAACAGCTCGTTGGTGATCGGCTTGCCCTGGAACGCGCTCAGGTCGACCGGCTCGCCGGCCGTCACCCGCATCAGCTTGCGTGGCAGCAGCCGGACCTTCAGGCTGCCGTACGACGCGAAGACCTCCTGCGCACCCCAGTTGGCGATCGGGATCACCGGGCAGCCGGTCATCAACGCGATCCGGGCCGCACCGGTCTTGCCGGTCATCGGCCACAGCTCCGGGTCGCGGGTGATGGTGCCCTCGGGATAGACGCCGACGCATTCGCCCTTCTCCACCGCGGCAACCGCCGCACGGAACGCGTCCGCAGCCTCGGCCGAGTCGCGGTAGACCGGGATCTGGCCGGCACTGGTGATGATCCGGCCGGCGATCGGCAGCTTGAACAACGACGCCTTGCCGAGCAGCCGCGGGATCCGCCGGCACTCCCAGATGAACATCCCGACCACGAACGGGTCGAAATGCGAGATGTGGTTCGTCACGAACACCACGCCACCGGTGCGCGGCACGTTGTGCATGCCCCGGAAGTCCCGCTTCGTCCAGGTCAGCATGAACGGTTTGACGATGGCGACCACCAGGCCGAACCAGAAACCGCGGCGCGGCCGGGGTCCCTCGGTGATCCGCGGGCCGTTCACTTCAGCCTCCTGGCCGTCACTTCAGCCTCCTGGTCGTCGTGGGTGCCGTCGGTCATGGGAGAATCCTGCCTGATGTCAGACGTACAGGTCGCGTCCTGGATCCTCGTGATCCCGGTGAAGCGTACGGCGATCGCGAAGAGCCGGCTCGCTGCTGCCTACCCACAGCACCGTCCGGAGCTCGCCCACGCCTTCGCGGTCGACACTACTGCGGCTGCACTCGACTCTCCCCTGGTGTACGCGGTCCTGGTCGTCACGGATGATCCTGTGGTCTCCGCTGACGTCACGGCGATCGGAGCGCACGTCGTACCGGATCTGCCTGGTGTGGGGCTCAACGGGGCGCTGGAGCATGGTGCGGCGGTTGCTGCCGCGCAGTACCCAGGGATGGGCGTTGCGGCGTTGTCTGCAGACCTGCCTGCGCTACGGACGGCTGAGCTGTCTGCCGTGCTGGCCGCTTGCACTGCGGATCGCAGCTTCGTCATAGACGAGCCAGGAACCGGTACGACGATGCTTGCCGCCGGCCCTGGTATTCCACTCGACCCGCGCTTCGGCGTCGGCTCCGCACTCGCCCACCAGACCTCTGGGGCTTTGCCGATCGCCCTGACATCTATCGACTCGGTACGCCGGGACGTCGACACCGCAGCCGATCTAGCCCACGCAGTACAACTAGGTGTCGGGCCTGCAACCGCCGACGTCATGTCCTTGGTTCTAGGCGCCGCAACAGGCTCCGAAGGACTGGCTTGCTGAGCTAACGTAGCCGGCATGCAAGGAACTGTGAGTCGCTACGACGCCGAGACTGCTTCCGGTGCAGTGCTGACCGACACGGGAATCGAGCTGCCCTTTACCGTGCACGCCGTCGCCAACACCCCGGTCCGGTTCTTCCGGCCAGGCCAACGCGTCCGCCTGGAGACCACAGGTTCCGGCGCCGACCTCACCATCACCACGGTCCACTTCATCACTCTCTAGACAACAGCGAAGGCTGGACAACAGCGAAGGCCGGTCGCCCCGGGTGGGGTGACCGGCCTTCGCGGGTGTTGCTGGGTCAGCGTGCAGCTGCGCGCTTCGCCGGAGCCTTCTTGGCGGGGGCCTTCTTGGCCGGCGCCTTCTTGGCTACGACTGCCTTCTTGGCCGGAGCCTTCTTGGCGACGGCCTTGGTGGCCGGAGCCTTCTTGGCCGGGGCCTTCTTGGCAACCGTCTTGGTGGCGGGTGCCTTCTTGGCCGGAGCCTTCTTGGCGGCGGCGGCCGTCTTGGTCGCGGCGGCCTTGACCGGCGCGGCCTTCTTGGCGGGAGCGGCAGCCTTGGTGGCGGCGGCCGGCTTCGGCGCAACCAGCTTCGGCAGCTTCTTCGCACCGGAGACAACGGCCTTCAGCTCCGCACCTGCGCGGAACTTCGGAACCACCGTCTTCTTGGCCCGCTTGACCTCACCGGTCCGCGGGTTGCGGACCATCCGGGCCCCGCGCTCGATGGCCTCGAAGGCCCCGAACCCGGTGATGGCAACCTTGCCGCCCTTCTTGGTCAGCTCGCGCTGGACGGTGTCGATCACCGACTCCAGGGCGTGCTGGGCCGAACGGCGATTTCCGTCGAAGTGCACTGCGAGCGCTTCGACCAACTGGCTCTTGTTCACTGTCTTCCCTCCGTGAACTCCTGCGTCGAGCACAGCGCTCGATCTTCCGTGAACGTTATGGACTCTGCACGCTCTGCACAAACACCAACGCGGCAATTCGGCCTTGTTTCAGGCGATTTGGGCCACTTTTCTTCCCGAACGGCCTCTCAGAGCCTTCTGAATCCCTTCAGAGCAACGAACCGGCGACCATCGGTGACGTGTCCCGGCGGGCTTTCAGCGCCGCTTTCCGCGCAGGGTGCGGATCCCGGACTGGGCGGTGTCGAGCCCTCTGGTGACAGCGGATTCGCCCTTCCGCGCCCGCAGTTCGGCACTCACCTTGCCCAGCAGCCACTCCAGCAAGGGCACCGCGATCGCCAGCACGACCCACATGATCAGTCGTCGCCGTAGGAACAACCACATAGTCTTCCGCCTCCTAGATCTGTTGGCGGAAGACTAGTGCCCTGCCTGCAAACACAGGATCTACAACCAGCCGCGGCGCTTGAAGATCAGGTGCAGACCACCACAGACCAAGGCCATCATCCCGACCGCGAACGGGTAGCCGAACTGCCAGTGCAGCTCCGGCATCTTGTCGAAATTCATCCCGTAGACGGTGCCGATCAAGGTCGGTGCGAACAGGATCGCCGCCCAGGCAGAGATCCGCTTCACCTCTTCGTTCTGTGCGTTGCTGGCGACGGTGAGGGACTTCATCTCCTCGTTCTGCTGCTGGGCGACCAATGTCGCGTTCACCGTCAGGATGTCGCGGAGCAGTTCGCGGAACGCGTCCACCCGCTCCACCACCTGGGTGACGTGGTCGGCGACGTCGCGCAGCGAACGCTGCAGTTCCTCGTCCACCTTGTACTTGTCGAAGCCGGCCCGCAGCGAGTCGAGCATCCCGATCAACGGCCGGGTCGCGCGCTGGAACTCGATCACCTCGCGGGACAACTCGTAGATGCGCCGCGACACCTTCGGATCGCCGCGGAACACCTCGGTCTCGATCTCGTCGATGTCGTTCTCGAGCCCGGCGACCACCGGTGCGTAGCCGTCGACGACCTTGTCCATGATCGCGTAGAGAACAGCCTCGGTCCCGCGCCGCAGCAGCTCCGGATCGCGTTCGACGCGACGCCGTACGGCGGCCAGGTTCGGCGCCTCGGCATGCCGGACCGTCACCACGAAGTCCGGGCCGACGAACAGGTGCACCTCGCCGAACTCGACCTCCTCGGTCGCGTCCCGGTAGCGAGCGGCCTTCAGTACGACGAACAGCGTGTCGCCGTACCGCTCCAGCTTCGGCCGCTGATGGGCCTGGATGGCGTCCTCGATCGCCAGCTCGTGCAGGTCGAACTCCTTGGCCAGCGAGTTCAGTTCGCGGCGATCCGGCCGGTACAGGCCGATCCAGGCCAGGCTGTGCGGCGACTCGTGCAGTTCCTGGTAGGTGTCTGCCAACGATTCCGGCGAGGCGACCCGGCTGCCGTTGCAGTAGATCGCACTGTCCACCACGCTGTGCCCCTTGGGCTTGGGGCCCTGCGGGGTGGCCGGCTTCTGCTCCAGCTGGGCCGGCTCGGCGACGCCGGCGGCGTACCGGCGCGCGGCGGCGCGAAGCGAAGGGGTGCGGCTGAAGGCGCGGAGGGTACGGATGCGCAGGTCGGACATGGTGAGTCCTCCAAGGAGAGCAAAGCGGAAGTGACGGGGCGTCGTCTGCCCGACCTCCGCGGCTCTGTTTGCCGCGCACCACAGCACACCCCAAGCGATCGCGCCGGGGGTGACTGACCTGGAAGAGGACCTAGTGCCTCAAGGCCGAGCGAGATCGGTATGTCTGGAGGGTTCGCTGCTCATGGCGCCCCACCTCCAAAATCTCGCAAGCCTTGTTCTGACAACTCCGCAAGGGTAACACCGGAGTTATCGGCCCAAGTGTGCGATTCGTTACGCCGAAGTTTCCACTGCCCGTCTGATGGGTAGCACCGCGCAACCAAAAAGGCAGCCGTAGCCAGGGAGTCTGGCCACGGCTGCCCCTGAGGTCTTATGCCTTTGCGGGAAGTGTTGCCGGCTTGAAGGCAGGACGGGTGGCCTCGTACGCCGTGATGTCGGCCTCGTGGGACAAGGTGATGCCGACGTCGTCGAGCCCGTTGAGCAACCGGTAGCGCGTGTAGTCGTCGATCTCGAACGGAGCCGAGACGTCACCGGCGGAGATCGTCTTGTTCTCCAGGTCGACCGTCACCTTGGTGCCCGGGTCGGTCTCGATCGCGGTCCACAGCTGCTCCACGACCTCCTGCTCGACGAGCGCCGCGAGCAATCCAGCCTTGCCGGAGTTGCCGCGGAAGATGTCGCCGAACCGCGACGACACGACGACCCGGAAACCGAAGTCCATCAGGGCCCAGACCGCGTGCTCCCGCGACGATCCGGTGCCGAAGTCGGGGCCGGCGACCAGCACCGAGACGCCTTCGTACTCCGGCTGGTTGAGCACGAACGCCGGATCGTTGCGCCAGGCAGCGAACAGCCCGTCCTCGAACCCGGTGCGGGTGACCCGCTTCAGGTAGACCGCCGGGATGATCTGGTCGGTGTCGACATTGCTGCGCCGCAGCGGGGCCGCGGTGCCGATGTGCTGGGTGAAGGCTTCCATGATTCCTTTGTCCTCAGACGTTCTCGGGTACGGCGACGGGCTCCAGATCCGCGGGCGCGGCAAGGGTCCCGGTCACGGCGGTGGCGGCGGCAACCAACGGCGAGACCAGGTGCGTCCGGCCGCCCTTGCCCTGGCGTCCTTCGAAGTTGCGGTTCGAGGTCGACGCACTGCGCTCACCCGGCGCCAGCGTGTCCGGGTTCATCCCCAGGCACATCGAGCAGCCCGCGCCACGCCATTCCGCCCCGGCGTCCTTGAAGATCCGGTCCAGACCTTCGGACTCGGCCTGCAGGCGCACCCGGCCGGACCCCGGTACGACGAGCATCCGGGTGCCCTCGGCAACCTTCCGGCCGGCCAGTACGCCGGCGGCGGCGCGGAGATCCTCGATCCGGCCGTTGGTGCACGACCCCAGGAAGACGGTGTCCACCTTGACCTCGCGGAGCGGCGTACCGGCGGTCAGGCCCATGTACTCCAGGGCGCGCTCGGCCGCGATCTTGTCGTTTTCGTTGTCGAAGTCGTCCGGCGACGGGACGTTCGCGGACAGCGGCACGCCCTGGCCCGGGTTGGTTCCCCAGGTGACGAACGGCGCGACCTCCTCGGCCCGCAGCACGACCTCCTTGTCGAAGGTCGCGTCGTCGTCGGTGACGAGGCTCTTCCAGTACTCGACCGCGGCTTCCCAGTCGACGCCCTGCGGCGCGTGCGGCTTGTCCTTCAGGTAGGCGAAGGTCGTCTCGTCCGGCGCGATCATGCCGGCCTTGGCGCCCCACTCGATCGACATGTTGCAGATCGTCATCCGGGCTTCCATCGTCAGCGCGCGGATCGCCTCGCCGCGGTACTCGACGATGTAACCCTGGCCGCCGCCGGTGCCGACCTGCGCGATCAGCGAAAGCACCAGGTCCTTGGCGGAGACGCCGTCGGGCAGTACGCCGTCGACGGTGACCGCCATCGTCTTCGGGCGGGCCTGCATCAGGGTCTGGGTGGCGAGGACGTGCTCGACCTCGCTGGTTCCGATGCCGAAGGCAATCGCACCGAACGCGCCATGTGTCGAGGTGTGGCTGTCACCGCAGACCACGGTCATCCCGGGCTGGGTCAGGCCGAGCTGCGGGCCGATCACGTGCACCACGCCCTGGTCGGGATCGCCGAGGGTGTGGATCCGGATGCCGAACTCTTTGGCGTTCTTGCGCAGGGTGTCGACCTGGGTCCGGGAGACCGGGTCGGCGATCGGCTTGTCGACGTCGAAGGTCGGAACGTTGTGGTCCTCGGTGGCGATCGTCAGATCCGGGCGGCGGACCTTGCGATCGGCCAGCCGCAGACCGTCGAAGGCCTGTGGGCTGGTCACCTCGTGCACCAGGTGGAGGTCGATGTAGAGGAGGTCGGGCTCTCCGTCGGCATGGCGCACAACATGCGCGTCCCAGACCTTTTCCGACAGCGTCCTACCCATCAGACTTCTCCTTAGCGGTTTGCTGGTTGTGTGCCACAACTGTCACAGTGCTCCGGCGATGGCCTGTTCTGCGACTTGCGTTCCACGATTCGAGACGGCAATATCGTCTCATGGACAACTCTAGCGGAGTCGGCGTTCTCGACAAAGCAGCTCTCGTTCTGTCCGCCCTCGAGTCCGGACCGGCGACCCTGGCCGGACTCGTCGCGGCCACGGGACTGGCCCGGCCCACGGCTCACCGGCTGGCGGTCGCGCTCGAACACCACCGGCTGGTGGGACGCGACATGCAGGGACGGTTCGTGCTCGGGCCGCGACTCAGCGAGTTGGCCTCCGCGGCCGGTGAGGACCGGCTGCTGGCGACCGCCGGTCCGGTACTGGCGCGACTGCGCGACATCACCGGCGAATCGGCGCAGCTGTTCCGGCGCCAGGGCGAGTACCGCGTCTGTGTCGCGGCCGCCGAGCGCCCGTCCGGTCTGCGCGACACCGTGCCGGTCGGCAGCCAGCTGACGATGGCGGCCGGGTCCGCCGCTCAAATACTGCTTGCCTGGGAAGACCCGGAGCGGATGCACCGCGGCCTCCACAACGCGACCTTCAACGCGGCAGCACTGGCCGGCGTACGGCGCCGCGGCTGGGCCCACTCCGTCGGCGAACGCGAACAAGGCGTCGCCTCGGTCTCGGCTCCCGTCCGCTCCCCCTCCGGCAAGGTGATCGCCGCCGTCTCGGTCTCCGGCCCGATCGAACGCCTCTCCCGCCAGCCCGGCCGGATGCACGCCCCCGCCGTCATGGCCGCCGCCGAACGCCTCTCCGAAGCCCTCCGCCGAGCTTCTGAGTAACCCCCGCACTACAAACAGCCCGCCGCTTCCCGCGGCGGGCTGTTGCAATTGTTCGGGGAAACAACAGCGCCTCTCACCTGGTGGTGAGAGGCGCTTTCTCTGGTAGCCCCGACGGGATTCGAACCCGCGCTACCGCCTTGAGAGGGCGGCGTGCTAGGCCGCTACACAACGGGGCCAGAGGGTTGTCACTCGGTCTTTTCGGACCGGGCAACGAGGAAGAACTCTACCGATTTTCACCGGTCGGGTCCAATCGCTCGCTGGGGTACTAGGACTCGAACCTAGACTAACTGAACCAGAATCAGACGGGCTGCCAATTACCCCATACCCCAAAGGCATTTCACCGAGTTGAGAGTCCGTTTCCGCCCTCACAACCTGGCCCGCTGAGCCTACCCGAGCAAGGCGCCAGACACCAAAACGGGGTCGGCCGCAGCGGCTGTCACTCCCGTCACACCAGCCTCGTTCCCGGTGCGGCCGGTGGTGAGACGAGCGGCAGGTCGCAGGTTGTCTGCAGCTTCAACCGACGCGCCAGCAGCACCGCCACGACGCCGAACGCGACGAACTTCGCGACGTCGAGCACGACCAGCGACCAGGGCGCGTCCTTGGCTCCCAGACTGTCGCCGACGCTGTCGGTCAATGCCGCATAGATGAACGTCACCACGTTGTTCGCCGCATGCGCCGCGATCGACGCCTCCAACCCACCGGTCCGTACGACGAGCAGGCCGGCCACCACGCCGAACGCGAACCGGTCGAGGAACAACGCCGGGCTCTGCCAAGGCCAGATCCCGTGCGCCATCGTGAAGATCACCGCGGTCACCAGCACCGACACCCAAGGGTTCCGCGTCAACGCACCGACGGTCTGCATCAGATAGCCACGGAAGAAGTACTCCTCCCCCGCGGCTTGCAACGACGAGGTCAGCAACGTCACCGCGATCACCCCGACGGCGTCCTTCGCGACCCCGCTGTGCCCGGAGTTCAGCACCTCCACGCCCCCGAACTCGACGGCCGCCAGTGCCACGAGCTCCAGCACAACGGCCGCCAGCGCGAACCAGGCCAACGGCTGCCACCGAAGCCGGCCCTCCACCGAGGACAGCAGCCCCGGCGTCTGCTTGTTCAGCTTGGTCGCGACCAGCATGCAGAGCGGGATCAGCACGATCAGCGACAGGTTCGTCGCAAGCAGCCCGAGCCAGGAGACCGTCCCCGCAGGATCCTTCCGGATCGACTGCTGGATGCTCAGGATGATCAGCGAGGCACACATCCAGCCGGCCAGTACGGCGAACGCCCCGACCAGCACGGTCCACGACTCGGTGACCTGGTTCCGGAGCAGCCGGTGGTACGGCTGGGGCCCCGCGTCCCGGGTATCGGCGAGCGACCCGGGACGCGGCGTCACGTCGTACGGCATCAGTTCAGTCCGAGGCGACCGCAGCCTGGGCCGCGGCGATCCGGCTGAGCGAACGGTCCCGGCCGAGCAGCTCGAGCGACTCGAACAGCGGCGGCGAGATCCGGCGCCCGGAGATCGCCACCCGGACCGGGCCGAACGCGTTCTTCGGCTTCAGCCCGAGCCCTTCGATCAGCGAGGCCCGCAGCGCCGCCTCGATCGCCTCGGTGGTCCAGTCGGACACGTCCGCGAGCGCCTTCGACGTGGCCTCCAGTACGGCGCCGGCGTCGCCGGTCAGCACCTTCGCGGCCGCGTCCGGGTCGATCGAGAACGCCGACTCGTCGACGAACAGGAAGCCGAGCATGTCCGGCGCCTCGGAGAACGTGTTCATCCGCTCCTGCACGAACGGCACCGCGGCGTTCAGCAACGCGAGCTGCTCCGCCGACGGCTCGACCGGCAGCACCCCGGCCTTCACCAGGAACGGCACCGCACGCCCAGCCCAGTCGGCCGGCTCGAGCAGCCGCATGTGCGAGGCGTTGATCGCCTCGCACTTCTTCGGGTCGAACCGGGCCGAGTTCGAGTTCACCTTGCGGATGTCGAAGGCCTCGACCATCTCGGCCATGCTGAACACGTCGCGGTCCTCCGCGATCGACCAGCCGAGCAGGGCCAGGTAGTTCAGCAGCCCCTCGGGCAGGAAGCCGCGGTCGAGGTACTCACCGAGGCCGGATCCCGCGTCCCGCTTGGACAGCCGCTTGTTGCCCTCGCCCATCACGAACGGCAGGTGCCCGAACCGCGGCGTCCGGCCGGCGCCGACGCCGATCTCGGCCAGCGCCTCGTAGAGCGCGATCTGGCGGGGCGTCGACGGCAGCAGGTCCTCGCCACGGAGTACGTGAGTGATCTCCATCAGCGCGTCGTCGACCGGGTTCACCAGCGGGTAGAGCGGGTAGCCGTTCGCCCGGACCAGGACGTAGTCGCCCAGGTTCTCCGGCAGGAAGGTGATCTCGCCACGGACCAGGTCGTCGAACGTGATCGGATGGTCCGGCATCCGCAGCCGTACGACGGGACGCCGGCCCTCGTCGAGGTAGGCCTGCACCTGCTCCGGCGTCAGCGCCCGGCAGTGTCCGTCGTACCCACTGTGCTGCCCGGCGGTGCGAGCCGCTTCGCGTCGCTGGTCGAGCTCCTCCTGCGAGCAGTAGCAGTGGTACGCCTTGCCCGCGGCGAGCAGCTTCGCCACCACATCGGCGTACAGGTCCATCCGCTCGGACTGCAGGTACGGCCCGAACTCGCCGCCGACCTCGGGGCCCTCGTCCCAGTTCAGGCCGAGCCAACGCAGTGAGTCCAGCGTGTACTGCAACGCTTCCGGGGTGTTCCGGGACTTGTCGGTGTCCTCGATCCGCAGGACGAGCTTGCCGCCGTAGTGCCGGGCGAAGGCCCAGTTGAACAGTGCGCTGCGGATGTTGCCGACCGTCAGCAGCCCGGTGGGCGACGGTGGGAAACGGACCCGCACCTGCTCGGGCTTCAAGCCGCCGAGAACATCGCCGTCGTCGTCAAAGGAAGCAGCGGCAGGCTTGTCAGTCACGCACGATCACCTTGTTCGTCAGAGTTCCGAGTCCTTCGATGCTGACCGCGACCTCGTCGCCGGGCAGCATCGGGCCGACCCCCGCAGGGGTGCCGGTGAGCACCACGTCACCAGGAAGCAACGTGGTGAACGAGGTGATGTAGGCCAGCACCTCGGGGATGTCGAAGATGAACTGCGAGGTCCGGCCGTCCTGCTTCGGCTCGCCGTTCACCGTGGTGGTGACGCGCAGGTCGGCCACGTCCAGCTCGGTGCTGATCCACGGGCCGAGCGGGCAGAACGTGTCGTACCCCTTGGCGCGGGCCCACTGGCCGTCGCTCTTCTGCAGGTCGCGCGCGGTCACGTCGTTGGCGATCGTGTAGCCGAAGATCACCTCGTGCACGCGCTCCTTGGGCAGGTCGCGGCAGATCCGGCCGATCACGATCGCCAGCTCGCCCTCGAAGTGCAGGTCGTTGGTCTGCTCGGGGTAGACGATGCCGTCCCGCGGGCCGATCACGCTGGTGTTCGGCTTGAGGAAGATCAGCGGCTCCTTCGGCACCTCGTTGCCGAGTTCGGCCGCGTGCGCGGCGTAGTTGCGCCCGACACCGACCACCTTGCTCCGCGGGATCACCGGGGCGAGCAGCCGGACGTCCGCCAGTTGCAGTTGTTCGCCGGTGAACTGGACGGGCCGGTAGAGCGGGTCCGAGTCGAGGACGGCGACAGTGCCGACGAGCCCCTCGGGGTCATCGGTCTCGACGATGCCGTACTTCGGCTCGTCGTCGACGGAGAATCTGGCGATACGCACGGGTTGTAGCCTTCGCGGTGGTTCCGGGAATGAATGGCCCGAGCCTACCGCCGGGCCAGGGTGAGACAGTTATCCGGTGACACCTGACATCCGGCCGGCTCTTCCCACCGAGTACGACGCCGTCGGCGAACTCACCGCCGCGGCGTACGCGAACGACGGCTTCACTCCGCCCGGCTCCGACTACTCCCGCACCTTGGCCGCCGCCGCCGACCGCGCCGCCAAGGCGGAACTCTGGGTCGCGGCCAACGGCACGGAACTGTTAGGAACGGTCACTTTCTGTCCGGTGGGCTCGGTCTACCGTGAGATCGGCCGCGACGACGAGGGTGAGTTCCGGATGCTCGGGGTGGCGGCGGCGGCCCGTGGTCTCGGCATCGGGACGCTGCTGACGGAGCACTGCATCCAGCGCTCCCGCGATCTCGGCTTCACCCGCGTCGTGATGAGCAGCGCGCAGGCGATGACCACCGCCCACCGCATCTACGAACGCCTCGGCTTCACCCGGCTCCCCGAACGCGACTGGTCCCCCCGCCCCGGCGTCGACCTGTACGCGTTCACCCTGGACCTGTGACCGTTCTCGACCGCGCCGAGTGGGAGCCATTGGCGGCTGCTCATGGTGCGCGCGTCGACGCCCTGCTCGCCGATCACCTGGCCCGCAAGCAGCGCCGCGAGAAGCACCCGGTCGAGGACTTCCTCTTCACCTATTACCCGACCCGCCCGAACCAACTCAGGGTCTGGCACCCCGGCCCGGGCATCCGGCTCCGCGGCGCCACGCAGTACGGAACGAAGAAGGGCTACCGGTACGCCGAGGGCGCGGCCTCCCTGGATCCGTCAGAGCTGGCGCGCCGGGCGGACTCGATCGCCTGGATCCACAAGTTGCTCTCGGCAACGGCCTCCCGGCAGCCCCAGTTCGGCTGCTTCGGCCTGCACGAATGGGCGATGGTCTACCGAACCGAGGAAACCCGCCACTCCTGGCCACTCCGCCTCGGCCCAGCCGGCACCGACGAGGTGGTCGAGTCGCACAAGATCGCCTGCTCCCACTACGACGCCTTCCGCTTCTTCACCACTCCCGCGCGCCCCCTGAACGTCCTGCAACCCACGCGCGAGCTACAGCCCACGCTGGAACAAGGCGGCTGCCTCCACGCCAACATGGACCTCTACAAATGGGCAACAAAACTGATGCCCTTCACCCCCAGTTCGTTGCTCCTCGACTGCTTCGAACTCGCCCGAGACATCCGCACCCTCGACATGCGCGCCTCCCCCTACGACTTCAAGGCCTTGGGCTACTCCCCCATCGAAATCGAAACCCCCGCCGGCAAAGCGACGTACGCCGCAACCCAACGCTCCTTCGCCGACCGAGCCCGCCCCCTCCGCACCCAACTCACCGACCTCTGCGAGCAACTCCTCCGACTTGCCGGAGACCTGGTCAGTCCGCTCGCTGGGCCTTGAGGGCGAACAGGAGGGGGATTCTTGGAGCGTCGTCGGGGAGGCGGTACCAGCCTTCGGGGGTTTGTTCCATGGACGGCCAGCGGGGCCATTGCAGTACTTCGGACTCTCGGAGGCTGGTGATCTGGAAGCCGGTCGTGGCGAGCGTGGTGACGAGTTCGCCGAGGCCGTGCATCCACTCGTAACTGCGCTGCCGACCCGGGACCTGGTCACCGGTGTAGGTGACCGTCGAGTCGTGTGCGATCGACCCGCGCCCTTCCAGGTAGTCCTTGCGGATGATCAACTCGCCCGTGTCCCCAGGCAACGCCACTGGCCCGAGCGCGTTCAGCAAAGGGTGGAACTCGACGACATAGAGCGAGCCGCCTGGTTTCAGAAGCTGCTTGACCACCTCGGCCCAGGCCTTCAGATCCGGTAGATAGCAGAGCGCGCCCTTGCCGGTGTAGACGACGTCGAACTGCCTTCCCTGCAACGCCTCGACCGCGTCGTACACGTTCGCATGCACATACTCGACCTTCTCGTCTGCCTCCGCGGCGATCCGCCGAGCCTCTTCCAGTGACTTCCCGGACAGATCAAGCCCGACGGTCTTGGCTCCCCGCCTGGCAAACGCCACCGTCTCGGTCCCCAGATGACACTGCAGATGTGCTACGTCCCGCCCATCCAGCTCGCCGAGGTCTTCCCACTCATACTCCGCAAACCAGAACTCGGCCGGCCGATCGTAGAACGCACTCGCCGCATGCAACGCAGCCCGCGCATCCCAATCAGCCTCATTGGCCGCCACCATCCGCAGTGCATCCGCATCCAGACTCACTGAACCGCCTCCTCATCGCGCTGGAGAACCAGTCTCTCCAGCGCAGGGAGCAGCAGCAGCGAATCTCACTGCGTGTGAGCGAGTTGGCGGGAGACCCTGCTACCGATCTCCCGTCCGCTCTCAGAAGGTGGCCTCGGCCGTGATCTTCACGTAGGCGTTGCTGAATTTGCCGTCCGGGAGACAATCCATGGCGACCGTCTGGCCAGGCTCCAGATCGCTGCTCGCGCATTGGACATTCCCGAGCACTTCGCCGTCCTTGCTCAGGAAAATTTGAAATGCAGGAAAGCTGAGGAGGTTGTGTCGCTGACATTCTTCACCTTGCCGGTGATCGAGAACATGTCACCCTCGTTCGTGACCGCCCAGCCGGCCAGCGTTTCATGCTTTCCGATCGAGAAGGCGTGTCCCCCCTGTGTGCTTCTTCTTCGGCGGCTGGAAATAGGGTGGCTGGTACTGCGCCTGCTGGAACGGCCCGGGCGGCATTTGCCCCGGCGGCGGAACTTGGCCGGGCGCGGGATTTTGTCCGGGCGGCGGCTGGAATTGGCCGGATGGCGGCTGGAATTGGGCAGGCTGCTGCGCGTCGTGCGTCACGAGTTTCCCCCTCATGCAATGGACAGTGCATTTCGGGCCGCGACCCGGAGGTCGTCCCCCGGCCCGATCACTGCACGTGACCATACTCCTCATCGCCACGCTCGGTAATCACGATTCGCTCATTGGCTGAGCGCACAACCTTCGCCGAAGTTCGGAGTATTCAAGGTTGTTCGGTAAGCTTGAATAAGGCACACTCGGAGACATGGCGCGGGTGGAGTTGCATCGGTGGCCGGGGCATCCGGACGGGTTCACCCGGGCCGAGCGGCTGGGCGGGTCGTACGAGCTCTACTTCCCGGACCCCCTGGTGGGACGGGAGTTCGACCTGGACGACGAGGTGCTGGCTGCATTGGAGGATGCGGCCGGGGATCTCGCGCGGCTGGATGCGACAGCCGCGGTACTGACCAACAGCGAGGCGCTCGCTCGCTTGTTGTTGCGCGCCGAGGCCGTCGGGTCATCGCAGATCGAAGGGCTCGTGGTCGGGGCCCGGCGACTCCTCAAAGCCGAGGCGCTCCGGGACAGCGAGCGGCACCACGACGTTACGGCGGACGAAGTACTGGGCGCCGTGGACGCGATGACCTGGGTCACCGAGTCCGTCGGGACCGGTGACAAGCTCGAGGTGGAGCATCTGCTCGAGGCACACCGGCGGTTGATGGCGCATTCACCTACACCGGAGTACGGCGGTGAAGTGCGTGTCCTGCAGAACTGGATCGGCGGCCGCTCCCCCGCCGAGGCGTACTACGTTCCGCCGCCCGCACAACTCGTCCCGGAACTCCTGGCGGACCTGATGACCTTCGTGCGCGAATCCCGCCTGCCTGTGCTCGCGAAGGCCGCGATCGCCCACGCCCAGTTCGAGACCATCCATCCCTTTGCCGACGGCAACGGTCGCACCGGTCGCGCCCTGATCCACCTCATCCTGCGCGCCGAAGGCCTGGTCGAGCGAACCGTTCCCCCGGTCTCCCTGTCCCTGGCCACCCACGCCACGCAGTACGTCGAAGCACTCACCGCCTTCAGATACACCGGAAAGGCAACAAACCAACGAGCCCGTACGGCGGCCAACCGCTGGCTACTCATGTTCGCCATCGCGTGCAGTCACGCCACCGCCGAGGCCGCCCGCTTCGAACGGACTGCCGCGGAACTCAAGTCCGCCTGGCGCGAACGAGCAGCCCCTGTCCGAGCCGGCTCCGCCACCGAGCTCCTGATCAACACGTTGCCCGCGGCCCCCGTTCTCACCCTCGCCGCCGCGGCCCGCCTGATCGACCGCTCCCAGCAAGCCGCCAACCAGGCCCTCACCCGATTGACAGCCGCCGGCGTCCTCCGCGAGGTCACCGACGCCCGCCGCAACCGCATCTACGAGGCCCCTGAACTCATCGACGCCTTCACCCTCCTCGAACGCCGCTTCGCCAGCCCCGCCGCGGATACCAGGATCGAACCACCCAGCAGACCAGTCCCGGCAGCACCCAAGTCCACCTAACAGACCACTCCCTTCGACGCCAGCACCGACACACTCCGTGAGTTGACTTTCGTTGATCGACCGAGGTTCAATTCGAACATACGTTCGAGGCGAGATCAAAACGGGGAGTGTGAGGAACTGTGATGCCGGAGCCGTTCGACTGGGACATCCTGCAGCGGCCGTCTGCGATGGCGATGGTGCGTGGGCAGCTCGGCTTCAGCTGGATGGTGTTGTCCGGGCGACTCGCCGCGCTGACCGACGAGCAGTACTTCTGGCGCCCGAGCAGCGAGGCGCTGACCGTCGTGCGACGGCAGTACGCCGGGCGGTTCAGATCGCTCGGGTCCGGCGAATGGGTCGCGCAGTGGCCGGACGAACCGGATCATCGCGGGCCGCGGACCATCGCCTGGCTGATCGCCCATCTGACCGAGACCTTCTTCGAGCGCTGGGAGTGGACCTTCGGCGCCAGCAAACAGGGGCGGGCCGACATCACCCTGCACGGCAACGCGCAGGACGCGGTGGCCTGGCTCGCGCATTGGGTCGACGCCTGGCAGGACTCGATCGCTGAGCTCGACGAGGAGCAGGCAATGACGGTCGGCCTCAGCCAGGCAACCGAGCTCGACGCCGCCGAACCCTTCGGCCACGTTGTCCTCCGTCTCAACCGGGAGCTCATCCACCACGGCTCCGAGATCATGACGCTCCAAGACCTCCACGCCCTCGCCGCCTGACACCCACAGTCCACCCCGGCCCGGACGCCACTGGTCAGGCGCCGGACCAACCACGGGGTGACAAGCCGAGCCGACCCGCCTGAGGCGCGCGGGTCGGCCCGGCACGGCAGACGCCTGGTCGCCAGGGTCCGTATCTCCAAACCACCGCTCAGGAGAGGGCTCTGGTGGCCAGGTCCCAGACGGCGTCGAACGCGTTCAGCTCGATCGGGTTGAACCGGTTCTTGGTGACCGCGACCGAGATCCCACTCGCCGTATCCGCGTAGGCGGCCCCACCGCCGACCCCGACATGACCGAAGACGGTCTTCGCAACCGGCCGGCCGCCGAGCTGTCCGACGGTGTAACCGAGTCCGTACTGCGCTGGTCCGCCGGTCATCTCGTCATCGCCGGAAGTAGCGATACTCGAGATCTCCCGCAACCGCTCCGCGCTCACCAACCGCACCCCGTCGACCTCACCGAGCAGCGCGGCGTACATCTTGGCCATCGCTCGCGCCGTCACGATCCCGCCGGCCGGGACGTTGGAGCTGATCAACCCCGGATTGTTGGCGTAAGCAGCATTGGGGAACAACTGCATCGGAGCAGCCTTGAACAACGGGAATTCCGGCGGCAGCGAAGCAAACGCCGCCGTTCCCTCGGGATCGTCCTCGAAGTACGCCACCCGATCCAGCGCGTCCGCCGGTACGCCGAAGAACAGTTCGTCGGCGACTCCCAGCCGCGCACCGATCCCCTCGGCGAGCACCTGCGAGATCGGATTCCCGGTCGCCCGCCGGATGATCTCGCCAACGAGGAACCCGAAGGTGACCGCGTGGTAGCCGACCCGCTCCCCCGGCGTCCACCACGGCTCGAGGGCGGCGATCATCGAGCACATCCCGTCCCAGTCACACAGCTGATCCACCGTCAGATCGGCCGGCACCGCCGGCACCCCCGCCGAGTGGGTCAGAACATGCCAGACCGTCGTCGTCTCCTTGCCACGAGCACCGAACTCGGGCCACAGGTCCGCCACCAACGTGTCGTAGCCGAACACACCCTCCTCGACCAGCACGTGTATGACCGTCGCCGCAACACCTTTGACCGCAGAGGCGGCGTAAAACAGCGTGTCCGAGGTCACCGGCCGCTCAGCGGACGCTTCAGACGCGTCGACGGACGGACCTGCCGTGCCGGCGACTGCGTCGACGATTGGGGTGCCGCGGTGGTAGACCGCGGCCTGGATTCCGTTCTCGGCACCCGACTCGACCAGGCCGTCGATGACCCCTTGAACCTGCTCCTGCAGATCGCTCATACCAGTTCCTTCCCAGGGCGTGACCGCCGCCACGCTGGCGACTCTCAGCAGTGGGTCGGAGCCGTCGCAGCAATCTTGACATGGCCCGACGACACAACCACCTCCACAAGATGTGCGACACACGGCGCGTCCTGCCACTAGATGTAGGGGTTGGCGAGCTAAGGTCCTACTACTGGCACCAGGGGAATCCTGTGGAAATCCGGGGCTGCCCCGCAGCGGTAAGCGGGGAACGTGTCCCGTGAGCCCGAATACCTGTCGCCGGTGCGTGTGCCGCCGGTACACGCTGTCCGAGGCCTCGAGGGCGGGCCGCAGGGCGTGACAGCAGACGACACGAGGTCGCCACGACCTCGTGCGGATCTGTGCTGTCCCGTCATGCGCGCACGCCACAGGGTCCCGGTCGTCAAAGACTCGCGTGGAGAGAGCGCTTGTGACAATCCTTTCCCAAACCACGACCCAGCCAGGCGTGGCGAACCAAACACCGACCCAACTGACCGTCGTACGGCGTGACGGCAGCAGCACCGCCGAAGAGCTGAGCACGAAGCCGGTCATCACGGTCCGCGCGGCCGACGGCAGCACCGCTCCACTTGACGTCGAGCGACTCCGCGTCATCGTCGCCGAGGCTGCGGCAGGCCTCGACGCCGTCGACGCCGAGCTGATCCTCAACGAAACCCTGGGCTCCTGCTACGACGGCATCGCCCAGCACGAGGTCGAGCTCGCCCTGGTGATGGCGGCCCGCGGCTATGTGGAGAACGAACCGCAGTACAGCTTCGCGGCGTCCCGGCTGCTGCTCGACCAGATCCGCCGCGAGACGCTCGGCCGGGTGCACGGTGAGCCGCGCCAGGCGAGCCAGGCCGACATGGCCACGGCGTACGTCGACTACTTCCCGCTGTACATCCGGACCGGTATCGAGGCAGGCCTGCTCGACCCAGAGCTGGCCACTTTCGACCTGGCCAAGCTGGCCGCGGCGATCAAGCCCGAGCGCGACCTCGACTTCGCGTTCCTCGGCTTGCAGACCCTTTACGACCGCTACCTGCTGCACATCGACAAGACCCGCTTCGAGCTGCCGCAGGCCTTCTTCCTCCGCGTCGCCATGGGAATCTCTCTCAAAGAAGAGAACCGTGAGGACCGGGCGATCGAGTTCTACGAGCTGCTCAGCTCCTTCCGGTTCATGTCGAGTACGCCGACCCTGTTCAACTCCGGTACGACGCGTCCGCAGCTCTCCTCCTGCTTCCTGACCACCGTCGAAGATGACCTGTCCGGCATCTTCACCGGCATCCGGAACAACGCGCTGCTCGCCAAGTACTCCGGTGGTCTCGGCAACGACTGGACGCCGGTCCGCGGGATCGGCGCCAAGATCCGCGGCACCAACGGCGAGTCGCAAGGCGTCGTACCGTTCCTGAAGATCGCGAACGACACGGCCGTCGCGGTCAACCAGGGCGGCAAGCGCAAGGGCGCGGTCTGTGCGTACCTCGAGACCTGGCACATCGACATCGAGGAGTTCCTCGACCTTCGCAAGAACACCGGTGACGAGCGCCGTCGTACGCACGACATGAACACGGCCAACTGGGTGCCGGACCTGTTCCTGCAGCGAGTCGAGGCCGGCGGCGACTGGACGCTGTTCTCGCCCGACGAGGTGCCTGATCTGCATGACCTGTACGGCGCAGCCTTCGCCACGGCGTACGAGAACTATGAGCAGGCTGCCGATCGCGGTGAGATCCGGGTGTTCCGCCGGGTCAAGGCCGTCGATCTGTGGCGCCGGATGCTGACCGTGCTGTTCGAGACCGGTCACCCGTGGATCACCTTCAAGGACGCGTGCAACCTGCGCTCGCCGCAGCAGCACGACGGCGTGGTCCACTCGTCGAACCTGTGTACCGAGATCACGCTGAACACCACCGTCGACGAGACCGCGGTCTGCAACCTCGGTTCGGTCAACCTGGTCCCACACCTGACCAAGACCGGCCTAGATGCAGAGCTCCTCCGCGACACCGTGAAGACAGCGGTTCGGATGCTCGACAACGTGATCGACGTGAACTTCTACACGACGCCCGAGTCGGAGCGCGCGAACCAGCGGCATCGCCCGGTCGGCCTCGGCCTGATGGGCTTCGCCGACGCGCTCTTCGCGCTGCGCATCCCCTACAGCTCCGAGGCCGCCGTCGCGTTCGCCGACAGCTCGATGGAGCAGATCAGCTACCACGCGATCGAGGCGTCGACGGATCTCGCCGCCGAGCGCGGCACCTACCAGACGTACGAGGGCTCGCTGTGGAGCCAGGGCATCCTGCCGATCGACTCGCTCGAGCTGCTCCGGCAGGCGCGGAACGGCGACCTGACCGTTGACACCGGCAAGCAACTCGATTGGGACGTACTCCGGGGGAAGGTGCTCCGCGAAGGCATGCGCAACTCGAACGTGCTGGCGATCGCCCCGACCGCGACGATCTCCAACATCTGCGGCGTGAGCCAGTCGATCGAGCCGATCTACCGCAACCTGTTCGTGAAGTCGAACATGTCGGGTGAGTTCACCGTCGCCAACCCGTACCTCGTCGCCGACCTCAAGGCGCGCGGACTGTGGGACCAGGTGATGGTGTCGGATCTGAAGTACCACGACGGCATGCTGTCCCAGATCGACCGGGTGCCAGCTGATCTGCAGGAGCTGTACGCGACCGCGTTCGAGCTGGACCCGCTGTGGCTGATCAAGGCGGCGTCGCGCCGGCAGAAGTGGCTCGACCAGGCGCAGTCGCTGAACCTCTACATGGCGGCTCCGTCCGGCAAGGCGCTCGACGAGCTGTACCGGTCGGCGTGGCGCTACGGGCTGAAGACGACGTACTACTTGCGTTCGCAGTCGGCCACGCATGTCGAGAAGTCCACTCTGCAAGGAACGGATGGCCGGCTCAACGCCGTACCGGTTGCACTACCCGAGCCCACAGGTGCCACTTGTTCGATCGAAGACCCGGATTGCGAGGCCTGCCAGTGATCACCCTCGGAGCGGCTTGCGTCGAGGTGGCCGACAAGGCGATGATCAACGCGCGCGCGGACGTGAACCAACTGCTGCCGCTGAAGTACCAGTGGGCGTGGGACAAATACCTTGCTGGATGCAACAACCACTGGATGCCGACCGAGGTCTCGATGCAGGCCGACATCGCTCTGTGGAAGTCGAAGGACGGCCTGACCGAGGATGAGCGGCTGATGCTGAAGCGCAACCTCGGCTTCTTCGCCACCGCGGAGTCGCTGGTCGCGAACAACATCGTGCTCGCGGTCTACCGCCAGCTCACCAACCCCGAGTGCCGGCACTACCTGCTGCGCCAGGCGTTCGAGGAGGCTGTGCACACGCACACCTTCCAGTACATCTGCACGTCGCTCGGGCTGGACGAGGGCGAGCTGTTCAACATGTATCGCGAGGTGCCGTCGATCTCCGACAAGGACGCCTGGGCGCTGAAGTACACCCAGCATCTGGAGGACCCGGAGTTCAAGACCGGTACGCCGGAGTCGGACACCGACTTCCTCCGGGACCTGATCGCGTTCTACGTGGTCTTCGAGGGAATGTGGTTCTACACCGGGTTCGCCCAGATCCTCTCGCTCGGCCGGCGAAACAAGATGGTCGGGATCGCCGAGCAGTACCAGTACATCCTGCGCGACGAGTCGATCCACCTGAACTTCGGCATCGACTGCATCAACCAGATCAAACAGGAGAACCCACACCTGTGGACCGCTGCGTTCCAAGCGGAGGTCCGCCAGATGCTCACCGAGGCCTGTGAACTGGAAGTCGCCTACGGCCGAGCCACCATGCCCAACGGCATGCTCGGCCTCACCGCGGACCTCTGCGAGCAGTACATGCACTTCATCACCGACCGCCGCGCCGAACAGATCGGTCTCGCCCCCATCTTCGGCGAAACCCGCAACCCGTTCGGCTGGATGTCGGAAATGATGGACCTCAAGAAGGAGAAGAACTTCTTCGAGTCCCGAGTCATCGAATACCAGTCCGGCGGCAGCCTCAGCTGGGACTGATCCCTTAAAGTGCTTGCGCAGAGCCCCATTCGAGGCTCTGCGCAAGCAGACCCGACCCGAGGAAATCCAGATGCCCGACACCGCCCCCGGTCTCGACTCCGACCTGGCCGCCGAGATCGCCAAGGAGCGCCGTCGCCGGGTACGCCGAAGGACGGTCGCGGCACTCGTCGTCCTCGCGGTCGCTGTCCTCCTCGGCGTACTGACTGTCGCGCTCGACTGGGGATGGGTCGTCTGGGGGCTCAGCCTGGCGCTCGCCGCCATCGCACTCGTCGTCGCGTCCTGGCGCTTCGGGCTCGTCCAACGGATTGCCGCCGGTGTGACCGCAGGAGCCCTGGTCGCCGCCGGCGTTCTCCTGGTCCGGATCCCGCCGATCACGCAAGCCGGATGGACGATCGACGAGGACATCCGCCTGGTCGCGGCAGCCGGCGACATCGCGGTCACGTTCGATGCCGGCACCGGCAGGTTGCAAGGCCACCAACGCTCGGACGGCGACGAGGTGTGGAAGAGCGAATCCTTCGGCCCGAGCGACGTGAAGACCCAGCCACTCGGTGACGCCCTGCTCGTCTTCTCCGACTCCGAACGGCAGCACGGTCAGGCCGCCATCGTCTCGATCGCCGACGGCAGGACCAGCTGGAAGCAGGATGTCGGCGACCAGACGCCGTTCACCGCCAACGATGAGGTGATCGTCTTCACGAGCGAGACGACGACCACCGGGCTCGATCTCCGCAGCGGCAGGAAGGTCTGGTCGTCCCCCGATCGAGCCACGGCCGGCTCCGGCGGGCAGAGTTCGTACAATCCGCAGCGTTGGGTGCCGCGCTCCGAGTGGATCGCCGTGGACGGCCCGAAGTCGAAGAGGCTCCCCGCAGCGGTGCTCAACGTCGGCACCGGGCAGCTGGCGGCCGTAGTACAGGCCAAGAGCAACGACTTCGTCATCGCGGGGCAGACCTTCATCGAGTTCGGCTACGAGAAGCACGGTCGCCGCGTCGCACACGGAACTCCGCTCGCGGGTGGGCAAACCTGGTCAGCCGAGTTCCTACGCCCAGACTTCAGGGAGCTGCTCGATGTCGTCGATGGCAACGCACGCGCCTTGTACAGCAACCGAGCCGTCTTCATCACGCCGGAGACCGGCGCACTGCAGCAGGTACCGATCAAGGATGACTGGTCGGTCGCCTGGCTCGCCGGTCGAATCAGCGGACGCTACGCCGTCGTCGAGCAACGCGATCGCGACCACAAAGTCGTCGAGCAGAGGGTCGCCGACACGGTCAGCGGCGAGGTCCCGAAGCTGACGGGACGAGGACGCGCGGAAGACCTCGATCTGACCCAGATCGCCGCAGCCAAGGCGATCCTGCACACCAGTGTCGTCGACGCCGTGGGAGGTGACAGCGACCGCTACACCCTGATCGAGAACGGCAAGGATCCCGTCAACATCTCCACACCGGACGCCGGCAGCGGTCGCGCCGTCACCGACGAACAAGCCAGCTCCGCGGGCGCGATCATCCAGGTAGGCCGGCGGATCATCCCGCTGTCCAATGACTAGGAGTAGCTGACGTCCAGGACTCCGATGATCTTGTCGAGGCGGGCGGCGACCCGGCCGGCGTCGAAGCCTTTGCCCTCGACGACGATGCGCAGGGTGCAGGTCTCGAGGCAGAGCTTGAGTTCGCGGACGTCGTACGGGTTCAGCTGGACGGCGATCCGGGCGAACAGGCCGCGGGTCTCGACGACCTTCGCGGTGAAGGTGGTGAGTACGCGTTCCGGTACGACGTACGCAGGTGCCGTGGTACGGGTATCGACCATCGTCATCGGACGACCTCCTTGTGGCGAAGCAGGCCGTAGGTGACGCCGTCGACCAGCGCCTCCCAGGAAGCCTCGACGATGTTGTGCCCGACCCCGACCGTCACCCAGGAACCCTCGCCGTCGGCCGTCTCGATCAGAACTCTGATCACGGCGTCCGTGCCATGCCCTTGGTCGAGGATGCGGACCTTGTAGTCGCGCAGATCGAACTTGTTCACCACCGGATACGCCCGCTCGATCGCCACCCGGAGCGCGTGGTCGAGCGCGTTCACCGGCCCGTTCCCTTCACCGGTGACGATCTCGCGATCCCCGCCGGCGACCAGCTTCACCGTCGCCTCCGAGACCGCCTCGCCGTCGGCGCGCGACTCGGTGATCACCCGCCACGACTCGACGTCGAAGAAGCTCGCCCGGGCACCGGAGACCTCCTCGGTCAGCAGCAGCTCGAACGACGCGTCGGCGGCCTCGAAGGTGTACCCGCGCGCCTCCATCTCCTTCACCCGGTCGGTCACCCGGCTGACCAGATCGCGGTCGTTGCCGAGATCGAACCCGAGCTCGCGGCCCTTCAGCTCCACGCTTGCCCGGCCGGCCATCTCCGACACGAGCATCCTCATGTCGTTGCCCACCAGGGCCGGATCCGTGTGCTGGTAGAGATCGGGATCCACCTTGATGGCGCTGGCGTGCAGTCCCGCCTTGTGGGCGAAAGCAGACACACCGACGTACGGCTGCCGGGTCGACGGCGGCACGTTCGTCACTTCGGCGATCGCATGCGCGATCCGGTACGACTCGGCCAGCCGGCCGGGCGGCAGCAGTTGCATGCCGCGCTTGAGTTCGAGGTTGGCGACGACCGCGAGCAGATCGGCGTTGCCGGTGCGTTCGCCGTACCCGTTGATCGTGCCCTGCACGTGCGTGCAGCCGGCCTCGACGGCGGCGATCGAGTTGGCGACCGCGCATCCACCGTCGTTGTGCGCGTGGATGCCGAGCCGGGCACCGGTCGTCTCCAGAACATCCCGTACGACATCCTGCAGCTCGCGAGGCAGCGTGCCGCCGTTCGTGTCGCAGAGCGCGACCACGTCGGCGCCCGCCTCGGCAGCGACCCGTACTACTTCCAGCGCGTAGGCGCGATTCGCACGGTAACCGTCGAAGAAGTGCTCGGTGTCGAGGAAAACCCGCTGACCATTCGCGCGGAGATGCTGCACGGTGTCGGCGACCATCCGCAGGTTCTCGTCCAGCGTCGTCCGTAGGGCCCGCTCGACATGCGCATCGTGGCTCTTGGCAACCAACGTGACGACGTCCGCACCCGACTCGCGCAGCGCAGCGACCTGGGCGTCGTCGGCAGCCTGGGCACCCGGCTTGCACGTCGCGCCGAAAGCAGCGAACGTCGCGTGCCGCAGGTGCAACTCGGTGCGCGCCCGGGCGAAGAACTCCGTGTCCTTCGGCACCGCACCCGGCCAGCCGCCCTCGATGAAGCCCACGCCCAGGTCGTCCAGGTGTTGCGCGATGGCGATCTTGTCCGCCACGGACAGCGCCAGACCCTCCTGCTGCGCGCCGTCGCGCAGGGTGGTGTCGTAGACGTGGAATTCGTCGGCCTCGGCGGGTGTAGTCACGGATGTCGCCTTCCGGTGTGGGTTGCTAAAGGCAAACAAAAAACCTCCCGCAGGGTGCGAGAGGTTTGCGCGCTCAGGTACTGCTTGCTGAGCGCGCCTAAAGAATAATGACCTGGTAGAGCTTCATAACAATTGGAAGTCTGCCACAGGCTTTCCACATCGAGCAGAATTGTCTCGGAAAGCGGACATCCAGTACGCTGACCAGTACTACGGCGCCCAGTCCCGTACTACGAACCCGCCAGAATCTCCGCCAGCACGAGCGACGAGTCCGCCGGAAGCTCCTCGCCATCGCGAACAGCCCCCGCGCAGACGACCAGCGCCTTCCACAACGCCCACCCTTGACCCCGTTGCCAGGTCGGATCGTCCACCTGCAAGCGATCCCGGAAGGCAGTCCGGGTCTCGCCGCTCAGCATCGTCCACGCGATCGCCAGATCACAGGCCGGATCCCCCACCCCACAGGTCCCGAAGTCGATCACGGCCGCCAGCGATCCATCGCGCACCAGCAGGTTCCCCGCCGCAATATCACCGTGGAACCACACCGCCCGCCCGTCCCACGGCGGCCGCAACGACCGCTCCCAGATCTCCTCGGCCAACTCGGTGTCGACCACTCCTGCCAAGGTCTTCAGCGACGCCCGGGCCCACCCGTCGTACGTCGTCAGCGGCCCACCCCGATACAGACCGACCACTCGTGCGGAAACCCGTCACCAGGCACGCCCTTCACCACCGGAGCCGGAATCTCCGCAGGCAGCAACGGCGCGAACACCGGCAACCACCGATGCTCCTTCTCGACCGCCAGCGCGTACTCCGCAGCAGTAGGCAGCCGAACGAGCAGCGAGTCACCGAGCCGGAACGTCCGGTTGTCCCACCCTTGCGAGTCGACCGACCGGATCTCCAGCTCGGCCCACTCCGGGAACTGCGCCGCGATCAACCGCCGCGCCACCTCGACATCGGCAGGCTTCCGGTCCGGTAGCGGCAACAGCTCGGCTGTCTGGTTCATCGGCACCGACCGTACGGCGCTCGATGAACCAGACGCAATCCGATTTACTAGCAGACCTTGGTCATCCAGTTGTGCGGGTCCTTGGACCGGCCGTACTGGACATCCAGCAGAGCCGAGCGGACCGCACCGGTGACCGGGCCGCCGTTGCCGTCGGCGACCTGGACCTCGCCGTCCTTCCACTTCAGCGACGCGACCGGGGTGATCACGGCGGCGGTGCCGCAGGCGAACACCTCGCGGATCTTGCCCGAGGCCGCACCGTCGCGCCATTCGTCGATCGAGATCTTCCGCTCGGCGACCGAGTAGCCGAGGTCGGTGACGAGCTTCAGGATCGAGTCGCGGGTGATCCCCTCGAGGATCGTGCCGGACAGCTCCGGGGTGACGACGGTCTTGTCGTCGAGGACGAAGTACAGGTTCATCCCGCCGAGCTCTTCGATCCACTTCTTCTCGACCGCGTCGAGGAACGCGACCTGGTCACAGCCCTGCGCGGTGGCCTCGGCCTGCGCGAGCAGTGACGACGCGTAGTTGCCGCCGGTCTTGGCTGCGCCCGTACCACCGGGGGCTGCCCGGGTGTACTCCTCGCTCAGCCAGATCCGGACCGGCTTGACGCCCTTGGCGAAGTACGAGCCGGCCGGGGAGGCGATCGCGACGTAGGTCACCTGGGCCGACGGGCGGACGCCGAGGAACGGGTCCGAACCGAACATGAACGGGCGCAGGTAGAGAGAGGTCTCGCCACCGGCGGGCACCCAGGCCTTGTCGATCTCGACCAGCTTGTGCAGCGAGTCCAGGAACGCGTCCTCGGGCAGCTCCGGCAGCGCGAGCCGGTGCGCCGAGCGGTTGAACCGCTGCGCGTTGGCTTCCGGCCGGAACAGGTGGATCGAGTCGTCGGGATGCCGGTAGGCCTTCATCCCCTCGAAGATGGTCTGGGCGTAGTGGAACACCGAGGTCGCCGGAGACAGCTCCAGCGGCCCGAAGGCGGTGATCCTCGCGTCGTGCCAGCCGTTCTCCTTGGTCCAGGTGGCGATCGCCATGTGGTCGGAGAAGTACTGCCCGAATCCCGGGTTCGCCAGGATCTGGGCGCGCTGGTCGTCGCTGGCCGGTTGGGTGTTTGGCTCAACGGTGAACTCTAGATCGGCGCTCATAACCGCACCGTACCTCTTGCCAAAGTGGTCATGCGAGTGGTCACCCAGCCGCGCGCTTGGCGATCGCGTCACCGATCTCCGAGGTGGTCCGGGCGGAACCGGTGCGCTCCTCGATGTCGGCGGTCACGGCCGCCTCGATGGCCGCGGCCGCCTCGGTCAGGCCGAGGTGGTCGCAGAGCAGCGCGGTGGACAGGATCGCCGCCGTCGGGTCCGCCTTCTGCTGACCGGCGATGTCCGGCGCGGAGCCGTGCACCGGCTCGAACATGCTCGGCGCGGTCCGGTCCGGGTTGATGTTGCCGCTCGCCGCCAGCCCGATCCCACCGCTGATCGCGGCCGCCAGGTCGGTGATGATGTCGCCGAACAGGTTGTCGGTGACGATCACATCGAACCGCGCCGGGTCGGTGACCAGGAAGATCGTCGCCGCGTCCACGTGCAGGTAGTCGACGGTGATCTCGGGGAACTCCGCCTTCACCTTGTCCACCGTCCGGGTCCACAGGTGACCGGCGTACACGAGGACGTTGTTCTTGTGCACCAGCGTCAGCTTCTTGCGCGGCCGCGCCTGCGCCCGGGCGAACGCGTCCCGGACGACCCGCTCCACGCCGTACGCCGTGTTGACGCTCACCTCGGTCGCGATCTCGGCCGGCGTGCCGACGCGGAGGGCGCCACCGTTGCCGACGTACGGGCCTTCGGTGCCCTCGCGGACGACGACGAAGTCGACCTCGCCCGGGTTCGCCAGCGGGGAGCCGACACTCGGGTAGATCTTCGACGGCCGCAGGTTCACGTAGTGGTCGAGGGCGAAGCGGAGCTTGAGGAGCAGGCCGCGCTCCAGTACGCCGGACGGCACCGTCGGGTCGCCGACCGCACCGAGCAGGATCGCGTCGTGACCGCGGATCTCCTCGAGCTCGGCGTCCGGCAGGGTCTCCCCGGTCGCGTGCCAGCGCTTCGCGCCGAGGTCGTACTCCGTGCGCTCGAACGTGACGCCGTAGTTCGCGCTGACCGCGTCGAGGACCTTGAGCGCCTCGGCGGTGACCTCGGGACCGATCCCGTCGCCACCGACCACTGCCAGCTTGAACGCCGTCTTGTTCGAGTGCTGTTGCGTGCTCACTTCTTGGGTTCTCCCCCGTTGTCGCGGCGGTTCATGGCCTCTTGGACTGGTTGGGTCTCGGCCTGACGAGGTGCGGGACGGCGACGGCGGGCGGCCTTGCGCTCGCGTCCGTCGACGACCTTCCAGTTGGCCGGATACATGTCGTACATGCTGCTCTCCCGTTTGGTCTCGTGCTGTCACAAACGGCCGACGACTGGCACTACCGGGCGGGAGTACGCCGAAACCCGCGCCGGGGAGGTCGGCCTCAGCGGACCCCGGCGCGGCAGCGAATAAGGCGTACCACGAACTGCATGATGGGTCCGAAGATACTCTGGCGTCCGACTATTTCGCCACAATGCGGGCAGACTGTCCCGAGATGTGAGATGTCGGTAACGCTGCTGGACCAATGCTGTGCAACTCTCAACCGGTGAGTGCTCCTCCAGAACTACCACCGCTGGTTTCGGCGGCCCTCAGCCTGTCCGGCCGGCGCGGATTCGTCAGCGCCACCCGCAACGAGACCGGCCGATTACTGGCGACGCTCGCGGCATCCCGGACCGGCACCCTCGGCGAGGTCGGCACCGGTTGCGGCGTCGGTTCCGCCTGGCTGCGCTCCGGCGCCACCGACCACACCAAGATCGTCACCGCCGAGAGCGACCCCCAGCTCGCGAAGGCGGTCGCCGAACTCTTCGCCGAAGACGGCCGCATCGAGGTGCTTTCCGCCGACTGGTCCGCCCTGATCGAACGCGGCCCGTTCTCACTGCTCTTCGTGGACGCCCGCGAGGCGAAGCTCTCGGCCCGCGACGTCATCGCCGAGGCAGTAGAGCCCGGCGGCTTCGTAGTACTGGACGACTTCACCCCGTCGATGGTCTGGCCCCCCATGTACGAAGGCCGCGTCGACGCCCTCCGCCAGGAATGGCTGATGGACAAACGCTTCACCACAGTAGAGGTCATGGTCGCCCCGGACGCCGCAGTCCTGCTGGCCACCAAGCGCTGACACATCCGAACTGGGAGTAGAGATGCTCAAGCTTGCGAACGGTAGCGAGATTCCCGCGCTGGGGCTGGGGGTCTGGCAGGTGCCGGACGGACCTGTCTGTGAACGGGCGGTGACTGCGGCGCTCGAGAGTGGGTATCGGCTGATCGACACGGCGCAGGCCTATGGGAATGAGGCCAGCGTTGGTCGCGCGCTTCGGAGCAGTGGGGTGCCGCGGGGGGAGATCTTCCTGACGACCAAGTTCCACCCGGGCCGGCGCGATCCGCTGGCTGAGATGGAGAAGAGCTTGGAGCGCCTCGATACGGCGTACGTGGATCTCTATCTTGTGCACTGGCCGCAGGGTGGCGCGACGGTTGCCTGGCCGGGGATGGAGGCTGCCCATGCAGCTGGTCTGGCCAAGGGCATCGGGGTGTCGAACTTCAGTGCTGCTGAACTCGCTGAGGTGTCTGCAGTTGCAGAGGTCCCGCCGATGGTCAACCAGTTCCAGTACAGCCCGTTCGTAGATCGGCGGGGGTTGGTCGAGGCTTGCTTGGCTGCGGGTGTAGTACCGCAGGGGTACAGCCCGTTGGGAACCGGCGAGCATCTTGACGACCCGGTTGTCGCGAAGATCGCCGCCGCCACTGGCCGCACTGCTGCCCAGGTGCTGATCCGTTGGTCCTTGCAGCGCGGCGTCTCGGTGATCCCGAAGTCGTCGAGGCCCGCTCGCATCGAGGAGAACTTCGGCGCGCTCGACTTCTCCCTGGACGAAGAGTCGATGGCGGCGCTGGATGCCCTGGACACCACACAGCACACCGCGGAAGCCAAGGCTGCTGACGAGAAGTGGTGGTCCTGACCCGGCTGCAACAAGGTGCAACTTCCTCACGTCTCAGGCCGGGCTGGCTCTACGCTCGTCGCGATCTTTTGACGAGAGGCGGATCATGTTCAAACGCACCCTCCGGCCGGCCCTGACCAGCCTGCTTGTCCTTGCTGTGGTGACCGGGCTGGTCGGTCCGGCGGGAGCCCGTACGACGGCGGTCGACTTCGGCAGTGGAGCGATCGGCGACTGGACGGGGAACCAGCACGGGACCGTCGGCGATGTGACCGAAGCCGATGGCACTCCGGTCGCGGACGTGTTCGTCGTCGGGGATTCGATCACCACGCTGGGACGGTCCGACCTGATCTCGGCGATGACCGCGGAAGGCCACACTGTCGCGGTGAACTACTGGTCCGGCCGGCCGACAACACCGGCCGTCGACTGGGTGCTGTCGCTGACCACCAAGCCGAAGATCCTGGTGATGGCCACCGGCACGAACGACATCTTCGACCCGTCGGTGATGACGACGCAGATCAACCGGCTGCTGGCCGGCGTACCGTCGACTACCAAGGTGCTTTGGGTCGACACCCATGCCTCCCGCTGGTCGGAGCCCTCCGCCGTCCAGGTTGCCGACCAACGCAACTCCGGCTGGGTCAACCTGCAGATCCACGACACCATGGGGCCGGACCGGGTGATCCCGTGGAGCAGGTGGCTCCAGTACCGAGGCAAGGACTACATCAACTACTACCTCTCCGACGGCGTCCACCCCAAAGCTGGAGTCGGTACGGCGTTCTGGGCCGAGGTACTGATGAAGTCCATCCGCCCCCTCCTCTGACCCTGGCGTCAGTGGGTCACCGGAGGAATCAGCCGGTCCTGGTTGAAGAATGTCGCCAGCCGGGCCCGCAGCCGTCGTACCGGGGAGATGCGACGGCTGGTGCCGGGCAGCTGCGCGGGTTCACCACGGACGAAGCCGGCTAGCCGCCAGCGTTGGTAGGCATCCACCGGCCGGTGGTCCTCGACGTACCCGCCGTCCGGCAGCCGGACGACCCGGCCGGTCTCGACACCGTGCACTGCGATGTCCAGATCCCGGTTCTGCAGTCCCACACAGAGGCGACGGGTCACGACGAAGGCGGCCGGCGGACCGACGATCAGCAGTACCTGGAACAGGTGGATGAGCGCGTTCACCGAGAGGTGGAACAGGACGGCCATGGTGTCGGCGCCGGCGGCGGCCCACAGAACGCCGTAGAAGACGATGCCGGCGACGCCGATGCCAGTCCGGGTCGGGTTGTGGCGAGGTCGTTCGAGCAGGTTCTGATCACCCTGGTCGCCGCTGATCCACCCCTCGATGAACGGGTAGACGGCGACCAGTGCGAGAAACAACGTGCAGAGCACGACCGGCAGCAGGACGGCGAGAGTGACGGTCCTCCCCCACCAGACGACCTCCCATCCCGGCGCCAGCCGCAACGCGCCGTCCAGGAACGCGAGATACCAGGCCGGGCCGATTCCTGCCGAGGCGTTGGCGGGATCGGCCGGGCCGTACATCCAGATCGGGTTGATGGTCGCCGTGGCACCCATCAGCAACGCGACGCCGACCACGAAACAGAACATCCCGGCGCCCTTGACCGCGGCCACAGCCGCCGGGCGTCCCACTACGTTGTCGTTCGTTCGCCCAGGTCCGGCGAACTGGGCGGGCCCACGCTTGAGGGCCAGGACCGCGAGCAGGATGAAGAGCGCGACGAGTACGACGGGCAGAACGTAGACGTGCAACGGATAGAAGCGGGCGATGACGTTCCCCGGGAACTCCCCGCCGAACAGCAGGCTCGAAAGAGCCGAGCCGACGAACGGGACCGACTTCACCACGCCATCGGTGACAGCGAGACTCGAGCCCGACAACATGTCGTCCGGCAGCGCGGTACCGGTGAGACAGGCGCCGAGCGTCACAATGAGCAGGCCGAAGACGACCAGCCAGCTCAGCCGGCGTGGTCGACGGAACCCGCCGGTGAAGAACAGGCGCAGCAGATGCAGCATGATCGCTGCCACCATCAGCAAGGACGCCCAGTGATGGACCTGGCGCACCAGCAAGCCCGAGCGAACCTCGAAGCTGATCGCCAGGGTCGAATCCAGTGCCCGCGACATGGACACGCCTTGAAGCGGCCCGTACGGTCCGTCGTAGACGACGTGATCGACCGAAGGTTCGTACGGAACCATCAAGATCACGCCGGTCACCATCACCACGACGAAGCTGTAGAACGCGACCTGGCCGAACAACAGCGACCAGTGGTCGGGGAACACCCTTCCCCGCAGACCTCTCAACGAGCGGTGCATCGGCCAGTCCTCTCGCCATCACTGTCCACTCCGGCCGCGAACCCCGCGGCTACCTGTACGACCCCGCAGCGCCCCAATTCGTGACATCACCCCCAGACGCCAACCCGGCCCACAGGCGTAAACCCATCCCCACCCATGACCCAAATCACAACCAGCACAGGCGAAAGAGCAGTTCGAGGTCGGTGTTGCTGTGGCGGGAAGGCACGCCGCCAGTGACGATGCCGTCGCCGCCGGTTTCAGCGTGTGAATCGGACACCGCCCTCGCGGGCGACTGTTCCTTTGGCGCCTCCGACCCACGCCCGTGATGCCGCGCACCCCAACTCGCCGAACAACCGCGATCGCTCCCGCCGACCGACCAAGGGCAGCCCGCGCTAAGCTGCGTCCCACCCCGTCGTCAGCGACGAAGAACCCCCTCCCGAGCGAGGTGACGAGCACCCCGAGCGGACCTAGATGAGCCCCCGAGCGGACCTACAAACCCGCCGGAGTTCGCTCTAGCACCCGGCCGGGCTAGTCCGGCAAACCGAGCGCATTCCTCAAAGCTTTGGCGAGCAGGCGATTGGCCGACTCGTCATCAGCCCTCCGAGTCAGCTCACCCTCCAGCGTCTCCCCCGGAGCCTGAACAGCGTCTCCGCAGTCAAGCCCGTCCAGGCCTCCGGGTGGTCGTACGCGGAGTCCCGCAGATCCCACACGGCATCGACAAACTCCTCCGTCGTGCCGGCCTCGTGCAGTCTCTGCAGCTCACCAGCCAAGTCGGTCACTGCCAGATGCTATTCCGAGCCTTGCCCAAGCGCGCGCGTGTCAGGCGGCTTCGGTGTGGGGGCGTGCCTCCACGTTGGGTGTGTTGGGGTGTGCCTCCGCGTTGGGTGTGTTGGGGGGTGACTCCGCGTTGGGTGTGCCGGGTGTGGTGTTGGGCATGGTGGGTGGTTCGAGGTAGGCGCGTCCGGTGGGGCTGATGAAGACGAGTGTGCCGGTGTCGGTGGTGAAGACTTGCCAGTCGCCGTGGTGCTT